>JAFQGS010000010.1 GCA_017415455.1 Prevotella sp. | reverse complement strand
GCCATAGGTTCGCGCTTTTCTTATTACACGAACCAGTATGAGTTCAACTATATCACCATCGACCCTAAAGAAGCAATGGAGTCAGACGGCACCAATGGAATAGAAGAGTCTTTGCCTGGCACGATGCTTAGCGACATCAAACGCTTAGGCATGCCATACGGCATTTATGTCAACCCCTACACAGGATATATGTACGCTACCGATGCCGGTTCGTTTGCTGCCGCAGGTTCGCTTATCCAGTGGTCGCCAGAAGGCAAACTGCTGGGCAAGCACAAGGTATATATTAATCCAGCCCATATCCTCGCCCTACCGCCAAACGGCGATTTCAGCGGAATAGAAGAGATTGGCAATGGTCAACAACCATCTGACAACGCAATATACGACATCTTCGGAAGAAAGGTTGAGACACCTCAAAAGGGAAAACTATATATCATGAACGGAAAGAAAATCATTCTATAAACATATAATTAAACGTATGAAAAAGTTATTATTAAGTTTATCGGCTGCACTCCTATGCACAAATATTGCATTTGCAGCCAATGTGACCGTGAAGATGAACAGCACTTCACCGACGATGTGCCTTGTAAGCAAGGCAACAAACGACACTGTTGACGTGGGCACTCCCGACAACAAGGTTTACTCTTTCGATGTGCCAACAGGCGTTTATGTACTTACGGCTTACGCCAAAGACAGCACCACCGTTAACGGAAGGATAGAACTGAACATGACCGAACAAGACTCTCTGGATTTTGTTGTACTCACCTGCACGACATATGCAACAAATAAGAACGAGGACAAGACGGCTTGGGAGTACGGCAAGGACTATACCATCAGCGCCGAGGTTGCAACCCGCGAGGGCGAGAAGATGGCAATGGAGATGGGCAATAGCACCACCGCCGGTCGCAAGACCTTTCTTGCGCTTAGCGGCAACTCCTACTACGTGTCTCTGATACCAAGCGCCGAGCGCCAAGCCGAGGGTTACATGACCAACGACCGCAGCGGCACACTGACAGGAGGCATAACCGTTTCGGGCGCAATCCCTATGGGTGGCGACTATGCCGTAACGCTTCCTGCCGATGCCGAATTGTTTATAGGCAAGAAGTTCAGCCACTTCACCGCTTTCACCAAGGTAGAACCAACGAAGACAGTGACGGAGGGCGCCAACAAGAAGGTTTACTACCGTCTGGCAGACAACCAAGTGTACAACTTCCGCACATGGAAGCAGGGAGGGTTGACGCAGGGCGGCTACTTCACCATGGACATTGACGCAGGCGAAGGCGGGTATCTTAGTTTCTCAGATGCCGACTATGAGGCTTTCGGCGCTAAGACAATAAAGCACGACGTTATGTGGAACGGCGGTTACGAAACAGGCAATATCTTCGTCAACATCAACGAGCGCGGTCATCTAATGATGAATGTGGGCGACACACACGATGCCCTTGCCATGCGCTCATGGCAAATCACCGACACGCAGACGAACAACTATTTCATAGAACCAGATTTCCACTATACCGTAATCGACCTTGAGGGCAATCCGAGTACCGGCGTCATAGAGATTGACAACGCTAACCCTACCACCAACCCATGGTCAACCATCAAGGCTGTGGGCAAGGGAACGGCCATTGTACTCGTAACCTACGATGCCATCGGCCTTAACTACTACAAGTACAACACCTCAAGCGGCACGCTTAACAAGACAAACTATATGGGTGGCGAATACTGGAGTGCCATCTGGCCGGAAAACACGGCGGCATACGTGGTTACAGTTGGCGAAGACAACTCAACCATGCAGCCAAACATGACAATCAACATACAATACAATGCCGATGCCCTGAAGACAGCGGGCAACAATGTTGATGCCGAGCACGACGTGTTCTATTATCTCGACACCGAAGAGGGCGCGAGATACACCTTTGCGCCAACAGGTGTGGAGAAGGTTGAGATTGCTTATCCCGTTATCAGCGAGCAGATGGCAACTTACAAAGGGTTTGCTTCAGAGGGCGTAACAAAGAATGCAGACGGCACATACACTCTGCTTCTGAAGCGCGGCCGACAGATTGTCCGCATGACTGATGCCGCCGGCAATGCCATCTATCAGGTGCTCACGGCAAAACCATGTCACAGAGAGATTTCAAACGTTACCCGCGGCGGAAGCAACGTGTTCCAGCCTGGCGACCAGGTAAAGATTCAGTATAGCGGCCTCTACCACCCAGCCAATAAGTTGGCGGGCATCTACAACATGTCTGCCTATGTAACCTACAACGGCATACCAAACGGTTCTTCACTCATCCAAGGCGCCGGCCAGTACACCTTCGCTTCTGCCCCATCAGCACAAGCCGTAACGATAGACATACCTGCCGATTACGACCTCTCTGAGTCGGCAGAGCTGGTGATGAACGAGGGTGTTATTCAGGTTAACGGTTTCGGCGACCCTATCGGCGCACATCGTGGCATCAACAAACAGGCAGGACGCTCGCCCAACTTCACAGCCATTGCCCACAAGACCTACTTCGGCATGCTGCCCGACGTGCGCATACCGCTTACGGCCGTAAAGAATTTCACCATACGCATGGTCAACGATGTGGAGGGTGCAGAATATACCGTTATTGCAGCAGGCGACACCATCAAGGCTAATGCCGACGGCACTTTCACTGGCACCTATGGCACCTATATGGTGAAGGCGGCCAAGAAGGGTTACAGATGCTGGCGCGGAACCTTTATCATAGACGAAGGGCATGAGGGAGAATATGTGTGCAACATCAGTATGACGGCGGCTGGCGAAAACGGATGGGACGGTTCTACAACCGCAGAACCGGAACTTAGCGATGGGGTTTATCTCATAGACAACGGCGAGGAAATGGCATGGTTTGCCAATCAGGTAAACGGCGGCAACTATAAGATAAGCGGAGCGTTGACGGCCGACATCGACCTCTGCGGATATGACTGGACACCAATAGGCGGCAGCAAGTCGGCAACGGCCTTCCAAGGAAATTTCGACGGTCAAGGCCATACCGTAAGCGGCCTCTACATCAACAACAGCACAAGCACATACCAAGGGCTTTTCGGTTACATAAAGACAAGCAATATAAGCGGCATAACCGTTGAGGGCGAGGTATCTGGCAAGCAGTATGTTGCCGGCATCGTGGCTTACCTGGGTGTATCAAGCAGCATCGACCGCTGCGCCAACCATGCCGACGTAACGGGAAATAGTACCTATGTGGGCGGTATAACGGGCAGTGTGTCTCAGGCAACGGCAAAACTTACCAACTGCTACAACACGGGCAATATAAGCGGAACGACCAACTGCGGCGGTGTGACTGGCTACAATAATGCCAATGCCGTAATAGAGAATGTTTTCAACCTTGGCGAGGTAAGTGGTACGAAAGTGGCTGCATGTATCGGCGGAACAACGAAGAAGAACAAGGCCGTGAATATGTTTGCCATTAAGGAGTACGGCATCGTTGAGGGACAGACAACGGTAACGGGAGAGCAAATGGCATCAGGTGAGATTGCCTATCTGCTTGGCGAAGCATTCGGTCAGGAGATTGGAAAGGATACCCACCCTGTTATTGGCGGTTTGAAGGTGCTCTACAATGAAACAGAAAACCGTTATTACAACGAGGAGAATGTTCCAAATGGCATCAACAGCATAACCACACAGACTTCATACATATGGTACAATATGCATGGTATGCGCATCACTGCTCCTACCGAGAATGGCATATATATCAAGAATGGCAAGAAGGTGGTTGTAAGGTTTTAACCTAAGTGACATAAAAACAGCTTGACATATATAATATTTATCGGGCACGGATTGTAAAATTCGTGCCCGATAACTTTATAAGCCAACGCTTATAACCTTAAAACTTAAAAGCGAAGCGACCTCAAAACCTCAAAACCTTACGCCCCCAAATACTCCTCAACATTAGCCAGTACTTTCTGACTCAAACGGACGAAAGCCTGACTCGTGCGGCCAGTAGATACATTTACGCAACGTACATGAGGATGCGCAAGCAACTGCTCTCCGCCCAAGGCGCCCAGAGTATCGCAATAACAGAGATTGTCTTCCTCAAGCCACTTCATGAACGGAGCCTCATCCCATGCCGGCGACAGGCCTGTATTGAACAGTATCTTGTGGTTGCCCAGACGGCGGAACTCCTCTTCGTGCAGCAGTATTGTGTTCTTATTCAGGCAACAGAACACCACATCGCTCCACTCCATCAAGTCCTGCAACGGCATAAAACGATAGCCTTTCTCTGACGCCGCCTGTTTCTCACCGCGTGCAAAATAGGCAATATCCGCTCCGAAGAACTTCATCGCATCGGCTATCATGCCGCCCGACTTACCCAAGCCAACAACACCAACCTTCAGACCTGTTATCTCGCGAGGCATCGCCTCCCACGACGGTTGACCGAAACCATGCAGACAGCGCACCAGTTCGCTGACAACATATTCCACTACTCCCTCATCACCATAGTCACGAATGCCTGTTACCTTTATTCCGTGCGCCTCGGCATAGCGTATATCCACGTTGGCACTCTCAGGCGAATAGAGCGAACAGCACATGCCTACATATTTTATATTCGGACACTGTGCCATCGCCTCTGCCGTGAGGCGCGAGGTGTAGCTCAGCAACACGCCGTCGGCATCGCCAATACGCGCGGCTATCTCATTATCATCAGTCGGAATATCTCCGAACATCACCACTTCATCTGCCAATGTCTTGAGTTTCTCCTCATACTCAGGTATAAGACTTACCGGTTCTATTGCCACCAATTTCCTGAACTTATTCATTTCTGCAGTCTATTATTATTAATAATGTTGTTAATTCAGTATTAATCTATTTTGCAAAGATAGGTAAAAAGGCATTAATATGCAAGTAGGCGACAAGAGGTTTATGTTTGTTGTATAAGACAAAAAGATGTGAAAAGCGTTGAATTGTAGCATAATTTATTGTACATTTGCATTAAAGTTATAAAGCATAATATTATGAGAATACTACAAAGTTCCGTATTCAGAGCAATATGTGCCATCATTATAGGTATCTTGCTCATCCAGAATCCAGACAATACAGTCAGAGGTATAACAATAGCCATCGGCGTGCTGTTCCTTCTTTCCGGTGCGATATCATGTGCTGTCTATTTCGCCTCACGCATGAATCGCAATAAGAATGTTATATATGACAGCAACGGCAGACGCATATCCGGCGGCCGCCACCCATTCCCTATCGTTGGTTTGGGCAGCGTATTGTTTGGTTTGGTACTTGCATTAATGCCTGACACATTTGTCACATACCTGATGTATGTTCTCGGTGCTATACTGATAATCGGTGCCCTGAACCAATTTATGAATATCATCAACGCCAACAAGACAGCCCGTCTTCCTCTGTTCTTCTGGATATGCCCGTCTATAACATTGCTGGTTGGAGTGTTTGTTGTTGTGAAACCCATGGAGAGCGCTGCCCTTCCTATGCTTATCATCGGCTGGTGTCTGCTGTTCTATGGCGTTACCGAGTGTGTGAACGCTTTCAGAATATACCGCGACAAGAAACGCATCATGAAAGAGTTAGACAGGATAGAGAAGGAGACCATTCAGGAAATGTAATGAATCTGGCTGTTGAATAACGAACTATTAGATATAACGTCCATATACTAAGAGGGACATCCACCGCATGGTAGATGTCCCTTTATTTATCTGATTATTTCTTTTCGGAAGCGATAAGATGCCCAAAATCATACCGGCTTGCTTCCCTTCAGTACTGGATTCGGCAACACTAACAGCTCCTTCAGCCATTATCTCTGGCAGCGGCGGCAATGCCCTCAATGTATTTACATAATATGTCTATACCCTTGTGGTTCTCTCCTCCTTGCGGAATTATGATGTCGGCATGCCTTTTTGTAGGCTCTATGAACTGCTCATGCATAGGTTTCAGCACATCAAGATAGCGCTGAACAACCATATCCACTGTGCGTCCGCGCTCCACTACATCCCTTTGTATGTTTCTTATCAAGCGCTCATCAGAGTCTGTATCAACAAAAATCTTCAAGTCCATGAGTTCTCTCAGCTTTCTGTTTATCAGTGTCATGATGCCTTCTATGATAATCACCGGCTTAGGTTCCACATGCACAGTCTCCGGTTCTCGGTTGCACTTGATATACGAGTAGGTAGGCTGTTCAATGGCAATTCCATTCCTCAAGTCGTTCAACTGTTTATGCAGTAGTTTCCAGTCAAAGGCATCGGGATGATCGAAATTTATGGCATGACGTTCTTCCTCAGTCATGTGCGAGGTATCATTATAATAAGAGTCCAATGGCACCACAGCCACACAATGCGGTGGTAAAGCCTCAACTATTTTTCTCACAACGGTCGTTTTACCCGAACCTGTTCCGCCTGCAATTCCTATTATGGTCATAATTATCTTGTATTTTTAGATTACAAAGAAAAGTATGCTCCTGTCATCACTCAATGTCCGCAAACACCTCACGCATCATTCCGGCGTACATCTCCGCCTTACGCTCTATCTTCATGGGGTAGGCTCTTGAGCTGCTTGGCATACGATAAAGCCTTATCTCTCTCCCGTCAAACATGAAACATTCGTAACCTCCCACCTTGGGTATGGCTGTTCCGAACCGGGAGGCTATAAGTTCTGCCGCCTTCTGCCCTGTTGTAACCACAGCCTCGCAACGTGGTATTTGCCTTAGCAATGCGCCAATGTCTGTCGGTGTCACCACAAGCAAATCCTTGTCTGCGGCAGTATTCTGCGTACGCACCACCTCTGTCGCGGTGTCATAGAGTGCTATTCCCTTATGTGTAAGAAACTCTATGATGTCCTCTCTCTTGAATGTTTTCCTCTCCTGACATACGAAATGCTCCTTGTCATTGAAGAAAACAAGCCCGAAGATACGCCACATATCATTGATGAAGTTGGGATAAAAAAAGTCCATGCTCCATCTGTTACGTGCCGGTGGGAAACTGCCGAGCATAAGCATCCGCGCCCCATAGGGCAAGAACGGCTCCAGAGGATGCCGCTCTATTTGTGTCTCCTCAGCCATAGACCTGTTTATTTCTGTTCCTTGAGCAGGTAGAGAATCACCGGCAAGTGGTCGCTATATCCGTCAAGCCATGCGCCTCCGGCATGTGTTCGCTTAGGATTGCCCTTGTATTTTCCCTCAGTCTGGAACATATAATCACGGCGGAATATCTGATGCTTCCACAGTTTGAGGTCAGAGAAGTCCTTGCCTCCATTCTTGTTCACAAGATTAGGCGTTACCACTATCTGGTCGAAGAGATTCCATGAGCCTTGATATGTCAGTGTGCCTGTACCTTCTTTGGTAAAGACATTATACCATGGGTTATACAGGTCGTCTTTCTTCAGCTTCTTGATGTCACCTATTGCTCCAAGCTCTTCCTTCATACTCTTGTCTGTAGGGTCGTCGTTCATGTCACCCATGATGAATATCTTCACATCCGGATCATCGGCAATGAGCGAGTCTTTCACCGCACGCACCATTCTTCCTGCCTGCTCTCTGTAGAAAGAGCCTGCGAAACGGCTCGGCCAGTGGTTGACGATAACAGCAACATGCTCTCCAGCCATCTCTCCGCTTATGGTAAGGAAGCCGCGCGTGCAGTATCCGCTGTCTTTCTCAAGCTCTGAGATATATGGAACGAGTACGGCGTTCTTCACTGTGAACAATGCGGGATTGTAGAGCATGGCACAATCCACACCACGCTTGTCTGGTCCTTCTATATGCACGAACTGCATATTGCGCTCCTTCAGCGGCGCCTGTTCGCAGAGGTCGGTAAGAGCCTTGGCGTTCTCCACCTCAGACACACCTATAACGGCACAGCCCACTCCCGGCAGCTTGTCTGTACCCATTTCTGCCAGCACACGTGCCATGTTACGCAACTTATGACTATATTTCAGTCCGTTCCACTTATTGGTTCCTGTGGGCAGAAACTCAAAGTCGCGCTTACCTTCATCATGACAAGTGTCAAACAGATTCTCCAAGTTGTAGAATCCAACTGCGTATGCCGAGAACTTCTTCTGTGCTCCTTGCGCCGAGAGTCCTAACACAACGGCGAAGAGCAAAGCAAACATAACAGATGCTGTTTTCTTCATAATATTATTGTTTTTTATTAATACTACATTATTAAATGGTTATACCCTGCAAAGATATGAATAATAATTGAAAGTTGACTAAAGGCTGGGGCAAAAAACTTAATATATTTAGGTTTCATGAGTCATGTGTCTTAGTAGATATTGATTGTTCGTAGAACATAAGGGGAATGGTTACGCAACGCTCTGGTATGTCATAATGTTACGTATTCTCTCTTTTTTGTTTACAATTTGTTACTTCATCACAACACAGTCATAATACAAGCTTCTTCTCCAGAGGCATTTTAACTATAAAAATCTCCAAAAAATCATTTTCTGTAATTCATTATATATCAAACACTTAGAAACATCGTGCAGATATTACACATAGAATCGGCTATGTTAACAAAACAAAAGTATATCAATTACGATGCGAAAGTATATCACTTACGATATGAAAGTATATTACTTATGGTCGGAAAGACGCTGAAAAAGCATAAGAAAATTCACATTTAAAGGAGCAAAAGTGCCTGTTTTTAATATTCATTAACTATGTTTTAATGTTTATTTTGTTAAAATCGGTATCTCAAAAAGGCGTATTGTGCAAAATATTTCATCTGCAGAAATGTCATTTTGTAAGTAAAATCCGCAAATATCCGACATTATGTCAACTATCAACAAACAGATAAAAGGCACTGAGATACAGGCCGCAACACTTAAAGCAGCATGCCCGGTCACGAAAGACTACACGATAAACACATACTGAGAAAGACGCTGGAAACACAGCCATACGAATGCCGCGCAAATGTTAAATACAATCGCATGCGCAGACATATTATACAGAAATAGCTGTTATTATTTTGCCGTTAAGATAAATTGCATTATCTTTGTTGCCTGTTCTTTAACTAATGCTTATAATTTTAAAAAACAAATAACTATTATGATTAAAAAGCTGAAATTAGCAGTGATAGCCCTCTGCTGCTCTCTGTGTGCTTATTCACAGACAGACAGTATAGCCGGGCAAAAAGCCAGCGCCATGAGCGAAGTGGCCTTCACTTTTACAGAGGCACAGTTGGGAGAGGATGATGACATGGCACAGAATGTGACCATCATTAACTCTAACAATAACATCTACGCAAGCGAGGTGGGATATCTCTTCTCGCCGGTGCGCTTCAGATATCGTGCCTTTAACCAGAAGTTCAACGAGGTTTACATCAACGGAGCGCCAATGAACGACATGGAGTCGGGACAGTTCCGCTACTCACTTGTGGGTGGACTGAACCAGCAGACACGCAACGTTGAGTTCGCATTACCTTTCGAGAACAACAACTTCTCAATGTCAGGAATGGGCGGTTCTAACAACTACAACTTCCGTTCAGGACAGTTTGCGACGGGTCATCGCGCTACGCTTAGTCTTGCAAACCGCAACTATATGCTGCGCGCAATGTACACTTACAACTCCGGATTCAATGAAGACGGATGGGCTTTCTCGGCAAACCTCACATACAGAGGCGCCAAGGAAGGATATGTAGAGGGTACTTTCTACAACTCGCTGTCATACTTCTTCGCTGTGCAGAAGATGTTCAAAGACAACAAACACTCATTGTCATTCGCCACATGGGGCAACCCGACAGAGCGCGCATCACAGGGCGCCGGAACAGACGAGGCATACTGGCTGGCTGACGACAACTTCTACAATCCTTATTGGGGATATCAGAATGGAAAGAAACGCAACTCACGTATCGTGAATGACTTCTCTCCTACCGCACTCCTTACATGGGACTGGAACATCAACGACAACACTAAACTGACAACAACAGTCATCGGAAAGTACGGCATGTACAAGAGCACTAAGCTTAACTACAACAATGCGGACAATCCACATCCTGACTACTGGAAGAACATGCCAAGCAGCTATTACGACGTGTGGGACAAAGAGTACGGTATCGACCTTGAAGGCAACGAATACCTGATACCTAACAGCAACCAGACTGAGCAGGGACTTGCCGACTGGAACACAGCATACAACTACTGGACATCGTCTAAGGCAAACAGACAGATAAACTGGGACCGCCTGTACTATTCTAACCAGATGGCAGCGGCACAGGGCGCTGACGCTATGTACTACATTCAGGCAAAGCACAACGATGCCATGACAGTGTCTCTTGCCTCAACACTCAGCAAGCAGCTTGACAAAGACAAGACCTGGAACAGCGGAATAATACTCGGCAGCAACAGAGGACGCCATTATCAGACAATGGAAGACCTGCTCGGAGCAACCACATTCCACAACATCAACACATACGCGCTGGGAACATACCCTATAGGTTCTGATGAGATTCAGTATGACCTGAACAATCCTAACGCTGTAGTTAAAGAAGGCGACAAGTTCGGTTACAACTATGACATTCTCGTGAACAAAGGAAAGTTGTGGACAACATACGCTGAGAACTTCGGCAACTTGCATTACAGCATATCAGGAAAACTGGGATATACAACCATGCAACGCGACGGAAAGATGCGCAACGGTCTTGCAAAAGACAACTCTTACGGCAAGAGCAAGAAGGCAGACTTCGTTGACGGCGGTATCAAGTTAGGCTCAAGCCTCAACCTCGGACGAGGCAACACGATAACTCTTGGTGTGGGTTATGAGCAGAATGCGCCAATGGCATCTACAGCATTCGCCGCACCGGAGATAAACAACGACTTTGTCACAAACCTGAAGAACGAGCGTGTGTTCAGCACAGAGTTAGGATATCAGTTGCAGACATCATGGCTGCATGCTAACGTAAGCGCATACTACAGCCGCCTGAGCAACGTCACAGAGTGGCAGAACTTCTACTTCGACGACATCAACTCTTTCTCTTACGTGTCACTGACCGACGGCAAGAAAGACTACTATGGCGTTGAGGCTGGTCTTAACTTCAAGATTACAAGCGCCTTCGACATCAAGTTCATCGGTACTGTAAGCGAGGCTAAGAACGTGGCAAACTCCAACGTACGTTACATGCACTCTACAAACGGTACATACACAGACGAGATTTGCTACAACAAAAACATGCGCGAGTCTGGTACACCACTGACAGCATTAAGCCTCGGACTGAGCTATCATAAGGGTGGCTGGTATATCGACCTTAACGGAAACTGGTACGACCGCATCTACCTCTCTTACTCTCCAAGCTACCGCTATGAGAGCACACTGAACAACCGTCAGGAGGTGAACGGCGACGTATTCGACAACAACGGAGAGATTCTCAGCTCAGCACTTGAGCAGAGCAAAGGCAAGGGCGGATTCATGCTCGACGCATCAATAGGCAGAAGCATTTACCTGAGACACGGCTCACTCTCTATCAACCTCATGATAACAAACGTGCTCAACAACACAGACTTGTGCACTGGTGGTTATGAGCAGAGCCGCAGCGACTATACCAACGCCGGCAATGAGCGTGCTTACAAATTCTCTCGCAACCCTAAGAAGTACTACGCTTACGGTACTAACGGAATGATTAACATAGCATATAAATTCTAAATCATACGACAATGAAGAATATAAAATATATAATGTTCGCGTTTGTCTGCTGTCTGTTCACCGGATGCTTAGGCGGTGAGGACCTGGGATTTGATGATGACTGGGACGCACCAGACACAGAGAACGTCTATGGCAATAACGACATAGAAGACACAAATGTCATCACTATTGCCGAACTGAAAGAGAAGTTCAAGAGCTACATCAACACAAGCTACAGCTATAAGCTTGTTGACGAGGACATCAAGATAAAGGCATACGTCACAGGAAACGACATCGCTGGAAATATATATAATGAGATTCCTGTGCAGGATGAGACAGGAGCTATCATTATCGCAGTGGCACAAGGTGGCATATACGGATATTTGCCTGTGGGAACAGAGATTCTCATCGACCTCAAAGGACTGTACATTGGCAACTATGGTCTGCAGGCAGAGATAGGAACTCCATACACAAACAGCAGCGGCAAGACATACGTCAGCCGTATGAACAGATTCACATGGCAGCAGCACTTCAAGATTACAGGCAACACAAAGGTGATAGAGCCAGAGTTGTTTGCTGACGGTAACGCCGGCGGAAGCACTACATGGGATATCGAGAAGGACAGCGGCAAGCTCGGAGTCATAAAGAACGTATCCATCCGCGGCGCAAGACCTACATCTGTGTTTGCCGATCCTAACGGAAACACTTCTGTAAGCTGGTACTTCAATGAGTTCAAAGGCAGCACCATAATGATATACACCTCGCCATACAGCGACTTTGCAAACCGTGTCCTTCCACAGGGCAAATGCAACATCACTGGTATCGTGAAGCGCTATAACGACAAATGGGAGATTATCATCCGCGACGAGAAAGATATCGAGGAATTATAATTAAAATCAGAAACAATAAAAAACAAAATAACATGAAAAAGATTCTTTATTCAATGCTGATGCTCGCCATGGCGGCATTCACATTCACAAGTTGCGAGGACGTTCCCGCACCTTACGATGATCCAAACAAGGACGAGACCGGCGGTGTGACAGTTGTTCCGGAAGGAAACGGAACTCTTGAGTCTCCATTCAACTGCGCTGCGGCAAACGAGTTTGCCGAGTCTCTCGGTGCTGACAATGAGTCTGAAGTGGTATATATTAAAGGTAAGATCGTATCTATCGTTGAGAACTATGACGGTGGTTACGGAAATGCTACATTCTATATCTCTGACGACGGCACAACAAACGGCCAGTTCTATGTTTACCGCTCTCTTTATCTTGGCAACAAGAAATACTCATCAGGCGTTCTGCCAGAGATTGGCGATGATGTCATAATATGCGGAAAGATAGTAAACTATCGCGGCAACACACCTGAGACAGTACAGAACGGCAGCTACCTCTACTCTCTCAACTCTCAGAGCGAAAGCGGCAGCACTGTTGAGGGCGAGGCAAAGGGCGACGGTACTCTTGAGAATCCTTACAACAGCATCGCGGCAAACAAGCTTGCTTCTTCACTCGCAGACGGCACAGAGTCTGAGAATGTATATATCAAGGGTAAGATTGCGTCTATAAAGGAGGAGTTCGGCACTCAGTTCGGCAATGCCACATTCTACATCTCTGACGACGGAACAGACAACGGCACATTCTACGTGTTCCGCACTCTCTATCTTGGCAACCAGAAATACACTGGCGGCGACAACATCAAGGTTGGCGACGAGGTTATAATCTATGGTAAGGTGACAAACTACATGGGCAACACTCCTGAGACTGTTGCTAACGCAAGCTACCTCTACTCTCTCAATGGCAAGACAGCAGAGGGCGGCAGCGATACTCCAACAGACGGAGCCACTGGCGACGGTACAGAGGCTAACCCATACAACAGCATTGCAGCCAACAACATAGCAAGCGCACTGGCAGACGGTGAGACAACAGACGTTGTTTACATCAAGGGTAAGGTTGCATCTATCAAGGAGCAGTATGGCACACAATATGGCAACGCTACATTCTACATCAGCGATGACGGAACAGCCAACGGCCAGTTCTATGTGTTCCGTGCACTCTATCTTAATAATGTGAAATATACCGAAGGCGAAGTGCTCCACGTTGGCGACGAGGTTGTTGTTTGCGGTAAGCTCTGCAACTACATGGGTAACACACCTGAGACTGTTGCTAACGAGAGTTACCTCCACTCACTGAAATGCAATGGCGCTACAGAGGAGCCAGAGAATCCTGGTACAACAACACCTGACGAGGGCAGTCTGTTGTCTAACGGAACATTCGAGGCTTGGAGCAACGGCTTGCCTGTAAACTGGAAGACAGCGACAACAGCGGGCAACGCAACTCTTTCACAGAGCACCGACGCACACGGCGGCAAGTATTCTGTTTCTGTAGGTTATGTAACATCAGCAAACAAGCGTCTTGGCTATAAGGAGACAGAGCTTGAGGCTGGTAAATACAAGTTCTCTTTCTGGGCTAAGGCAACAAAGGGCGGCAAGTCACAGACTCGCACCGGCTACACACCTGTTGTTGACGGCAAGGTTGGCAACTATGTTTACGGCGACTACGTATCATTGTCTACAAGCTGGACAGAGGTCACATACGAGTTTGAGCTTACAGAGAAGACAACAATATGTCTTGTCATCATGAACCCAAAGAACTCAAGCTACTCTGAATCACAGGAAATCCTTGTTGACGACGCTAAACTTGTGAAGATGTAAAATCATCAATATACAACATCCATCAGGGCGGTTCCTCAGGAATCGCCCTGTTTTGTTTTACATCCTACGGCATAGTTCCTTTCATCTGTCATTCTTCAATTCTTCTGCAAGAGTATCCGTTTTTACACAAAAGCCTGATTAGCAGAAAGTATCCGCACAAATATTCCCCGGGAATAAGTAATTTTGTATCCGACATTAAGCAACGATTCTGATAATAAATAACATTACTGCTATGACAAGATTCATTACTTTATTAACGATGCTCTTCATGTTCTACGAAGCATACGCGGAAGATCTGGTTTACAAGACAGTTCCATCCAGCTACGATGCCGAATGTTCCGAACAGGGAGTGCTGCGCTCGGTAAGCTACAGCACGCCCAATGCAGAAGGAGAGATAATTGGCAGACAGGCATACGTATATCTTCCCTATGGATACGACAAGACAAAGATGTATGACATCATATATCTTATGCATGGCATGGGCGACACCTTAGAGTCGATGCTGGGTTCTCCCGACGGCGACAACAAGGCAAGAACGATTATCGACCACATGATAAAAGACAAGCTCATGGCTCCCTGCATTGTTGTTGTACCTACGTTCTACATCGACGGCGGCGGTCAGGGCAGCAACGACGTATATAATACCCTTGG
>JAFQGS010000128.1 GCA_017415455.1 Prevotella sp. | reverse complement strand
GGATCAAACTCTACATTGTAAAATCTCTATGTTTACCGCCGGTGTGAAGCGCCATAAGGCACAAGACAAAGGCGGATGTCTGTCTGTCAGAATGTCCGTTATCGTATCTACCTGTTTCCTGTCTGTCTTTATTCAAAGAGACAGGGAATTGAAAAGGTTTCTTGTCTACCCGGATATGCCATATTCGTGAACAACACAAAAACGGCATCTCCTTTGTTTCTTGTACTACTTCTCTGTATGTAAATCTTTCAAAGAACTCGCTTTTGGTCGCAGTCGCCGTTTTCAGGGCGAAAGCGAGTGCAAAGATAGACACTTTTCAGTTACCACGCAAGGATTTTGAGAAAAAAGTTGCAAATTATTTTAATTTTAACGTTTGTTTAGAATATAGGGGCGTTGGGACACATTATTATATATATATTAAGTTGACGAGTTGACAAGTTGACGAGGAGCCTCACCCCCAACCCCTCTCCATGATGAGAGGGGAGTAGGTAGATGAGTTGATTGTGTATAAGTTAACGAGTTGACAAGTTGATTGATTAGGGTATGAGTTTTTGAGTTAAGAAGTTTAGCCATTTATCTTTTATCTTCCTCTACCTCCTTTTAACTTCTGAACTCCTTAAAAAATGTCACTTTTTTTGACAAACGCAACTCTCGAAATAGAAATTCAGACGGTGCGTTTGATGCCCTTTTGCACGATTGGCGGGATGCGAGATTCGCGTTCTCTGCGTGTTAACAAATATGAATGATGCCTGAACGGAAAGAAATGGCGGATTTTTCAGACATTTTTTCATGAATTCTGACAGTCAGAAAAATGTTATGCTGAAATGTTTTGTGCCATATGGCGGGATGATTCCATATTAATGATGCGAAGACAAAACGAGTATCATGCCGGGATATATAACATATCACGATGCCATCACATAGTAATGATGCTCTGAAAGGGCATCAAACGGAGTGCGTTCGGGCATCAAACAGAACGCCATGGCATAGGCACGACAGGACGATATACGCCATTTGGCTAAGCGATTAATATGAAATGACAATATATTGATGCCTAAATGGTATAAAAAAGCGAACAAGGTTACACCTATTTATATATAAAGACCTGAGATTTAGAGAATACAATCATGATGCGCAAAAGACGCTACAACATGAATAAAAAACACAAGCGTAACAATTAAAAGACAGAATTACGACACCTATGGATAACAGCCACGCAGGATGTCACAGAGGAAACGGCAAGACTTGCCGCTTTGCACAAAAAGGCAAGAAGCCTCCAAAATACTACGCCCCACCCCTTATCTCGATGACACAATCGGCAGGCTGCTTTGCGAAAGAGTCTATAATCACCTCCCCTATTCCATCAGCCACGATATGCCCCGTCAGCGGATTCTTCACACTTGCTATGCTCCCGTTGACCGTTGCCTGCACACTACTGTACTCAAAAGCGAGGTCAGCGTCTTCGGCAAACGTGCAATTCTCCAGCACAAGATTATCGGCGTAACACAAAGGCTGCGTTCCTGATATCTTGCAATTTACGAGTCTCAGGTTCTTTGAATGCCAGCCGAGATACTCGCCCTTAATCACAGAGTCAACAACCGTTATGTTCTCCGTCTCCCAAAACGCGTCCTTCGTATTGAGCACAGAATTCCTTATCTCGATGTTCTTTGAGTACTGAAACGAGTACTTGCCATCCAGCGCCAGTCCCCTGATGCTCACTCCGTTGCAGTGCATCATTATATAATCCGCATTCACAGCCCTGACATTCAGAAGAGTCACGTCGTTACAATACCACAGCGTCTCCACCGCATTGTGAAAGGTCACATCCGAGAGACTAACATCCGTCATCTCGCGCAGCACCTTTGGCGCAAACACCTCACACGCAGTCATCTTCAGATGTTCAGAATACCACAGCGCCGCCCTTGCATCATCGCCAAACACACATCCGTCGATAGTCATTCCGCTCACATGCCAGAACGGATAGCGCCCGTCGAAGCGGCAGTTACTCGCCTCAATGTCGGAACATTCCTTGACGGCAGACTCTCCCTCATGAATCACCACATTCTCCAGTCTCAGCCCATGCGACGCAAACAGCGGTCTCTCTCCCCAGAACTCCCTGTCTTTAATAGTATTCTTACACATATCCTTCATGATAATCTTGTGCAAAGATAATCATTAAAAAACATCGCATGCAATATCCAATCACTTAAATTCACACATTAACCAATCTTTGCACTAAATGCCATCCATAATACAACCACGAAGTGTTCTAAATCACCCAAATATCGTTTTTTTCGCATATCTTAGACAAATAAAGGACAAGAAATGTGAAATATTAAGTCAAATTATACCTTAATTAGCGTTCTTTTACTAAATTTGCATAGATAAGAGTTATATTCTCTTCATATTCGCAAATAAGAACAAGAACATATAAAACCATTATTTGAAAATGAGTCAACAAGGAGTAGCGCCCGCAACGGGCAGACTTGGCATCCTCAGCGTAGGTCTGGGAGCCGTCAGTTCAACATTCATCACCGGTCTTCTCATGACCCGCAAAGGTCTAACCAAGCCCGTCGGTTCCATCACCCAGTATGCAAAGATACGCGTAGGTAAGGGCGACGATGCTCAGTATAAGCATGTATCAGACATCGTTCCGCTGGCATCTCTCGACGATGTTGTTCTCGGCGCATGGGACATATTGCCTGCCAACGCCTTCGAGAGCGCTCTTCACGCAGAGGTTTTGAGAGACCGTGACATCTATCCGGTGAAAGAAGAGCTTGAGAAGATTGTTCCGATGAAAGGTGTTTATGACCCTAACTACGTGAAAGCTCTTGACGGAACATGGACGAAAGACCCGTCACTTACCCGCTGGGAACTGATGGAAGCGGTGCGTAAGGACATCCGCGACTTCAAGGCGGAGCATGGATGCGACCGCATTGTAGTAGTATGGTCAGCCTCAACAGAAATCTATCTGCCGCGCGAGGCATCCGTTCACGACAGCCTTGAGGCCTTTGAGGCAGCCATGAAAGCCGACGACCGCGACCACATCTCTCCATCAATGTGCTACGCATACGCCGCCATCTCCGAGGGAGCTCCATTCGTAATGGGTGCCCCAAACACCTGTCTTGACATCCCCGCGATGTGGGAATATTCCGAGAAGGCAGGCATACCAATAGCCGGCAAGGACTTCAAGACCGGCCAGACAATGATGAAGACCGTGCTGGCGGCAGCCTTCCGCACCCGTATGTTAGGCGTAAGCGGCTGGTACTCAACAAACATTCTCGGCAACCGCGACGGTCTTGTGCTTGACGTTCCGGAGAATTTCAAGACTAAGGAAGTGAGCAAACTTGGCGTTATTGACACCATATTGAGCGGTGAGGAATATCCCGATCTCTACGACGACATCTTCCACAAGGTGCGCATCAACTATTATCCGCCACGCAATGACGACAAAGAAGGCTGGGACAACATAGACATCTTCGGATGGATGGGCTATCCTATGCAGATAAAAGTAGACTTCCTCTGCAAGGACTCCATCCTCGCCGCGCCTCTTGTTCTTGACCTTGCGCTGCTTGCCGACTTAGCACTTCGCGCCAACAAGAGCGGCATTCAGACATGGCTATCATTCTACTTGAAGAGCCCTATGCATGATGATGAGCACGTGCCGGTGCACGACCTCTTCCAGCAATACACCATATTGAAGAACGCCCTGCGTGAGATGGGCGGCTATGAGGCAGACGAAGAGATTGACTAATACGCCCTTCCGGCTTCGGACATACAACAAAGAAACCGACCGCAAGTAACAGTTTCTGCAGAGATACGGCATCATTGCCGTGCTGGGAAACCGTTGCTTGCGGTCGGTTTTTATATTTTCGCCGTCGCTGTCAGACCTTTACTCCTCCGGAGCCTGGTCTATAAGTTCCATGAACTGGTCAAGTTTCGGTGTGATGATAATCTGTGTTCTGCGGTTGCGTTGCTTTCCAACCTCTGAGTCATTGGCTGTAAGCGGATTATACTCGCCACGTCCTCCAGCGGTAAGTCTCTTCGGATCAACCCCATACTCATTCTGCAATGCCTGCACAACGCTTGACGCACGCAAGCAAGAGAGGTCCCAGTTGTTACGTATATTCTCACGAGATATTGGCACATTGTCGGTATTTCCCTCTATGAGAACATCGTAATCCTTATAGTCTTTGATAATTTTCGCAATCTTACTGAGCGTCTCCGCCGCACGGTCGTTTATCTCATACGAGCCGCTCTTATACAACATATTGTCGGCAAGAGATATATACACAACACCCTTCAGCACCTGTACGTCAACCTCTTTCAGCTCCTCACGGCTCAAGGAGCGTGTAAGATTGTTTGTAAGCACCATGTTAAGCGAGTCGCTCTTGCTCTTCACCTCCACCAGATGACGGATATACTGGTTTGACTCGTTTATCTGGTCCACCAGTTTGTCAATGCTTATGTTGTTCTGGCTTGCGTTGGTAAGACTCTTGTCAAGCGCTCCCTGCAGAGCCGAGTAGTCCTTCTTCTGCTGTGCCAGCTGCTCCTCAAGTGATGTTACACGTGCCTTTGCCGCCGCAAGTTGCTCTTTTGCGTCCTGACATTCGGTGTTAAGCTTACCATATTTCTCCATCAGTTCCTTACCCTTTGCCTGACAGTTCTCCAGCTCTTTCTTGCTTACACAACTGCTCATAACCATTGTTCCAGCTACGAGCGCAATCATAAATACGTTTTTGTTCATACCTATTTGCATTTAAATTATTACTTCTCCTTTATTTGAAAAATCACTTTCCCGTGCTTAGCCGCGCCTGAGCCTGACGCCCATCGGGGCACACCGCACCTATATATAGACGCAAAAGAGGCCGAAATGTTTTAGACTTTAAAACATTTTAACCTCTTTTATGCGCTCATTATGATATTTTATCAAATCAGGCGGCAGTCTGTCAGTATCCGAACTGCACTATAATCTGCCACGTTGCCATTGTTGCCGAGAGGTGCACAATCCACAATCCCCTGCATTTTGACACGTTCTGCGGCAGCATGTCATTGTCTCTCAGACTGTCCAGAGCCTCTCGCAGCGGCCTGCCCGGATGCTCTTTATCGTCGCTCATGAGCCCCGCCTGCTCCAGTTCACGGTTTGCCTCCATCTCGTCTATCTCTCTCTTGCCCATTGCCAGCATATAGCAGTCGAGACACTCCACCATCTCTCTCAAGTTCTCTTTCGTAATCATAGCCTTTGTTTTTATGTTGGTTAAACTCTCTGCAAATATATATCAATATGCCACACGATGCCTCCTACAGGCAGTTTTTTTATTGTTTTTTCAGCATCGGAGAATGTTTTTCACCATTTTTTCACACAGACGACCCTGCCTTTTGAGCATGACCGCAACGCCGCTTCTGACAAAGCGCAGCACGACAAGGCACCTTCCGTGTTGCAAAAGATGCCCAAACAGGCTCTATTTCATGCCCAAACGGAGCCCGCTTGATGCCCTTCCGCACTATGATTCGGCATAAAACACAACACGCTGTATAACCATTTGAATATCAAATAATTATCAACACACCTACACTATACCTCCGGATACAATATTCTTTATCACGCAACGGGCACTGCTCTGCGGCAGGACAATGGGCATAAATGCAACAAATGATATTAATAACACGCATCCGCGCGCGTTTAATTCTTATTAAATATTTTGCCAATAGTGGTTTTTAGTGTATCTTTGCAGACTGATAAGGAATAAAAAATATTTACACTGAAATAACGAAAAGAATATGATTGTTTTCTTTAGGACCCCATCTCAGAATGTGATAGCCACTTCTGTGGACCACAATCTGAACGAAGAGGAGATTAAAAAGCTTAGTTGGCTGTATGGCGATGCGTCGCTTGTTGAGGCACAAGAGATTAAAGGATGGTTCGTAGGACCACGTAGAGAGATGATTACTCCATGGAGTACTAATGCCGTAGAGATTACCCAGAACATGAATCTCAGCGGCATTATGCGTATTGAGGAGTTCTTCCCCGTGAGCGACGCGGACGCAGAACACGACCCAATGCTTCACAGGATGTACGACGGCATCGGCCAGGATGTGTTCAACGTTGACATAACCCCTGAGCAGATAAAGCAGGTTGACAACCTGGAAGAGTATAATGAGCAGGAAGGACTGGCACTGAGCGTAGAGGAGATAGAGTATCTTCACCGCATAGAAGGACAGCTCGGACGCCCTCTTACAGACTCAGAGGTGTTCGGCTTCGCACAAATCAACTCTGAACATTGCCGCCACAAGATTTTCGGCGGAGTGTTTATCATCGACGGCAAGGAAATGGAGTCGTCGCTCTTCAGCATGATTAAGAAGACAACAAAGGAGAATCCTCACAAGATTCTGAGTGCATACAAAGACAATGTGGCATTCTCTGAGGGCCCGGTTGTTGAGCAGTTCGCACCGAAAGACCCGTCAACAAGCGACTATTTCGAAATTAAAGACATAGAGAGCGTTATCTCACTGAAGGCGGAGACACACAACTTCCCAACCACAGTGGAGCCTTTCAACGGTGCGGCAACGGGTACAGGAGGTGAGATTCGCGACCGTATGGGTGGCGGTGTAGGCTCTTGGCCTATCGCCGGAACAGCCGTTTACATGACATCTTACCCAAGACTGGCAGAGGATACAGCAGAAGACAGCTGCCACTCAGCTGTGAAGAGAGACTGGGAGGACATCATGCCAATAAGAAAATGGCTCTATCAGTCGCCTGAGCAGATACTTATCAAGGCGTCAAACGGCGCCAGCGACTTCGGAAACAAGTTTGGCCAGCCTCTGATTTGCGGTTCTGTGCTCACATTCGAGCATAAAGAAGACAGCGAAGAGGCAACAAAATACGCCTACGACAAGGTTATCATGCTTGCCGGAGGTGTTGGATACGGCACTAAGCGCGACTGTCTGAAGAAGGAACCACAGAAAGGCAACAAGGTGGTTGTTGTCGGAGGAGACAACTATCGCATCGGACTTGGCGGCGGTTCTGTGTCATCTGTGGACACAGGAAGATACTCAAACGGCATTGAGCTGAACGCCGTACAGCGTGCGAACCCGGAAATGCAGAAGCGCGCCTACAACCTTGTAAGAGCACTGGTAGAGGGTGAAAACAACCCAGTGGTGTCTATACACGACCACGGTTCGGCAGGACACCTCAACTGCCTGAGCGAACTTGTTGAGGAGTGTGGCGGTGTAATAGAAATGGACAAACTGCCTATCGGCGACAAAACACTTAGCGCAAAGGAGATAATAGCAAACGAGAGCCAGGAGCGAATGGGTCTGCTTATAGACGAGCAGCATATAGACTACGTGCGCAGAATTGCCGAGCGCGAGCGTGCTCCGCTATATGTTGTGGGCGAGACAACCGGAGACGCGCACTTCTCTTTTGCCCAGGCTGACGGCGTCAAGCCTTTCGACCTTGACGTGGCACAGATGTTCGGACACTCACCTGTTACTTACATGAAGGACAATACGGTGGTGAGAGAATACGAGAACGCAACATACAGCGAGCAGGAACTGGAGAAATACATCTCACAAGTACTGCAAATGGAGGCTGTGGCATGTAAGGACTGGCTGACAAACAAGGTGGACCGCTCTGTAACTGGTAAGATAGCACGCCAGCAATGCCAAGGAGAGATACAGCTGCCGCTGTCTGACTGCGGAGTGGTTGCTCTCGACTACCGCGGTGTCAAAGGTATTGCCACATCATTAGGACATGCTCCTCAGGCCGGACTTGCAAGTCCGGAGGCAGGCAGTGTGCTGTCTGTTGCGGAGGCTCTGACAAACATCGTGTGGGCACCTCTTGCCGAAGGACTCGACAGCATAAGCCTGTCAGCAAACTGGATGTGGCCATGCCGCTCACAGGAAGGTGAGGATGCGCGCCTTTATAGTGCTGTGAAGGCACTGAGTAACTTCTGCTGCGACATACATGTTAACGTGCCAACAGGAAAAGACTCGCTGTCAATGACACAGCAATATCCTAACGGCGACAAGATAATCAGCCCGGGAACGGTCATCGTTAGTGCCGGCGGAGAGGTTGAAGACATACGAAAGACAGTGTCGCCAGTGGTTGTCAACGACGCAAACAGCACTCTTTATCACATCGACTTCTCATTTGACGAGCAGCGTCTGGGCGGAAGCGCATTCGCACAAAGCCTTGGAAAAGTGGGCAGCGACGTGCCAACAGTGAAGAATCCAGAGTATTTTGCTGACGCCTTCAACGCCGTACAGCACCTTATAAAGAGCGGACTCATCATGTCAGGACACGACATCAGCGCCGGAGGTCTTATCACAACATTGCTTGAGATGTGCTTCGCAAATAAGACTGGCGGCATGAACATCGACCTGAATGGCATCGCCAACGATGACATTGTGAAGCTTCTCATGGCTGAAAACCCAGGCGTTGTGGTGCAGATTGCAGATTGCAAGGCCGATGAGTTTGCAGCTTACATGGAGGAATGCGGCATCAGTTACGCAGCAATAGGCAAGCCTTCGGCAGAAGGACGCACAATGACAATAAGCAAGGGCGATTACAGTCACAGCCTTGACATAGACAAGATGCGTGACGTATGGTATAAGACATCATACCTGCTTGACCGCAAGCAGAGCTTCAACGGATGTGCCAAGGAGCGCTATGACAACTACAGCAAGCAGCCGCTTGAGATGCAGTTTAACAGCGACTTCACAGGAACGCTTGAGCAATATGGCATATCTGCCGACAGAAGGAATGCCACAGGAGTGCGCGCGGCGATAATACGCGAGAAGGGAACAAACGGAGAGCGCGAGATGGCTTACTCTCTATACCTTGCCGGATTTGACGTGAAGGATGTCATGATGACCGACCTTATCAGCGGACGCGAGACTCTGGAGGATGTCAATATGATTGTATTCTGCGGAGGCTTCTCTAACTCTGACGTTCTGGGAAGCGCCAAAGGATGGGCAGGTGCATTCCTCTTCAATCCTAAAGCGAAGGAGGCTCTGGATAAGTTCTACGCAAGAGAGGACACTCTGAGTCTTGGTATCTGCAACGGATGTCAGCTAATGGTTGAGTTGAATCTTATAAATCCGGAGCACGAGAAGCGCGCAAGAATGCTGCATAACAACTCTCATAAGTTTGAGAGCGGATTCGTAGGACTCACCAGTCCACAGAACAACAGCGTGATGTTCGGTTCTCTGAGCAACAACAAACTTGGCATCTGGGTGGCTCATGGAGAAGGAAAGTTCTCACTGCCTGAGGCTAAGGAGAAGTATAACATCATCGCAACATACACACACGAGGGTTATCCTGCTAATCCAAACGGCTCTGACTACAACGTGGCAGGTATCTGCTCGGCAGACGGAAGACACCTGGCAATGATGCCACACTTGGAGCGTGCCATCTTCCCTTGGCAGAACGCATGGTATCCTTTGAACCGGAAGGCAGATGAGGTGACACCGTGGATTGAGGCCTTCGTTAATGCACGTAAGTGGATTGAGAACAAGACAAACGCCTAAATAACAGTTGTTCCGCACGTTTTGACGTGCGGAACACTTTTGAATGAATATAAACACAGCAGGAGCATAGCATGTACTTAGAACTGATAAAGACATTCTTCAAGATTGGCATGTTCACACTTGGCGGTGGATATGCCATGATTCCTATCATACAGAAGGAAGTTGTTGAGAGACATCAGTGGATGAGCGAAGAGGAGTTTATTGATGTTCTGGCAGTGGCACAGAGCTGTCCCGGCGTCTTTGCGGCAAACATAAGCATATATATTGGATATAAGCTGAGAAGACTGAAGGGAGCATTATGCTGCTGTCTTGGAACGGTGCTGCCCTCGTTTATCATCATACTTGCCATCGCTATGTTCTTTCAGTCGTTCAAAGAGAACAAGACAGTGGAGGCTATATTCCGAGGAATACGCCCGGCTGTGGTGGCTCTCATTGCGCTTCCTACATTCAATCTGGCCAAGAGTGCGAAGATAACACTCACCAACTGCTGGATTCCTATTGTCTGCGCACTGGCAATATGGCTTATGGGAGTGTCTCCAATACTGATTCTGATAATAGCAGCCGCAGGAGGATGGGTATACGGACAGGTTATCAAGCCTACCGAGCACTAAATGCCTTAAACAGTTAACGATATGATATACTTGCAGCTTTTCATCACATTTCTTAAGATAGGACTCTTCGGTTTCGGAGGAGGCTATGGCATGTTGTCGCTCATACAGAATGAGGTTGTGCACAAGCATCACTGGATGACAACGGCTGAGTTTACCGATATTGTGGCTATCAGTCAGATGACTCCAGGACCTATAGGCATTAACTCAGCTACATATTGCGGATACACCGCCGCACAAAACG
>JAFQGS010000127.1 GCA_017415455.1 Prevotella sp. | reverse complement strand
TTAGTATAGACAGTGCGATGGTATCTGAAAGTGAAATCGTTTTTGGCGCAGACGGCAACGCTGTTTCACGTCCGATTGATGATATTGACGAGTACTTCAATGACATACCAACCGAATTGCCCAAATCTTCAAATGACAAAAACAGGAAGACGGAGCAAAATGATGAGATAGTAACTTTTGAGAATTTATAGATATCCATCTATCAGTAAAGCATAGTCTACAGATTTGCGGGTAGTGCAACACACAAACACGCCCATCACCATGATTCAGCCCCTTGTCTCTGTAATGAGACAAGGGGCTGAGTTAAGTTATTTACGAATGAGAGAAGGCGACTATTTTACTATTGCCAGATATAGTACCTCATCTTCTGTCTCATTCTTCATGTAATGTGTATGTCCATCCGGGCAATAATGCACCTGGCCTGCATAGACAACCTCATTTACGCCATCATAGCAGAACGTCGCCTCACCTTTAATCACATAAACAATCTCTCCATCTCCAACATGAGTGTGCTCACCACTTGATGCCCCCGGCTGTAATCTGCTTAGCATTATCCTGCAGCCTTCCTCAACATAGTTGCGTGTATCAAGTTCACCGATGCCGCCTTTGAAGTTCATCATCGCAACTTCTTTAATCTCATTAAAATCTATTACCATAAATTATATAATCTGTTAATACCAACATTAAACTATTTTTATCAGACCCTTAGCTGCTGCTATTAATGAACATCATTTACGCCTTGCGAGCTGACACATTGAAACAGCCATAAGGGCAGCGGTCTCTGTACGCAACCGGCTATTTCCTAACGATATTGAACGATATCCATTCTCAAGCGCAAACCTCACCTCCTCGATAGAAAAATCACCTTCCGGACCAACGAGAACTGTGATATCAGCGTCTTTATTCTCCTCATTATTCAGAATATCAAAAAGGTCATCGCGCTCTATCTCATCATAGCAATGCGCAATGAAACGCTCACCATCTGAGTTAGCCTTAATAAAGCTACGGAAGTCCTCCATTTCATTCACCACCGGCATCCAGGGTTTTCTGCTTTGCTTTACAGCTCCTATAACAATCTTCTCTACCCTGTCAGTACGCAATACCTTACGTTCAGAGAACTTACAGTTAAGGAAACTGAAAACATCTGCGCCAATTTCTGTTGCCTTCTCAACAAACCACTCTACCCTATCCATCATCTTTGTTGGCGCCATAGCAATATGAATTGTTCCGTTCCAGGATTTCTCCTGCGGCATTGTCTCAATTATTTCATATTGGCAATGCTTGGAAGACACTAAATTTACAACAGCCTTGTAAAAACACCCCTCACCGTCCATAAGAAACATCTCATCGCCTTCCTTGAGCCTCAATACACGAATAGCGTGCTTGGCCTCTTCCTCCGGCAATTGGAAAGATGCTGACGCCTGTGGCACATAGAAATATCTTACTTCTTTCATGGCTCTTTACTCTTAGTGTTGTTTCTTGCATTCTCACGCTTTCTCATCTCATCTCGCAGATGTGACGCCAGCTCATAGTTCTCCTCGCCTATCGCTTTTTCCAATGCTGCTTTCAGCATATCAAAACTTATTGAGTTCAGCGGCAGAGCAACTCCCTTGTCTTTATCAGAAAAAGGAACAGACTGACGTTTGAATAGTTCTGTTGATATATACAAAGGGACATGACATGATACAGAAAGAAGTACGGCGTCGCTTACTCTTATCATCTCAGTGTCTAATGTATCCGCATTATAAAGTACCGCCTTGTATTGTCCGTCAACAATTTCATTTATAAGAACCTCTAAATGAACTTCTGTCTGAATATTAAGAATCCGTCCCAGAACTTCAGGAAGCATCACCTGCGTGACCGGCACTTGTCTTTTGCGTAGTTCAAGCATTATTGTCATTGGCTTATCACAAATTATTGACAACTGACGGGAGTATGACTCATCAACAAGAACAATAACCCCAATATCATCACTGCCAACAATCTCAGATATTCCATTAAAAACAAGACGCACCTTAGACATACTCTTACTTCTTACTTATCATCATACTTAAATATCATGGCAAATGCCAATGCTACAACCAACGCATACGCCGCAAAGACAAACCAGCACATCTGCCAGTTGGTAACACCCTCGGAAGTGAACGAGTTCACTACAGCCTGAGCCGCAAGTGTACCGATTGTAGCTCCGATTCCGTTGGTCATCAGCATAAACAATCCTTGTGCGCTTGACCTCAATGTGCTGTCAGTAGTCTTATCTACGAACAGAGAGCCGGAGATATTGAAGAAATCAAATGCCACACCATATACAATCATTGACAATATGAACATCCAGACTCCGCTTCCCGGATTTCCTGTTCCAAACAAGCCAAACCTAAGAACCCAGGCAAGCATGGCAATAAGCATAACATTCTTTATGCCGTATCGTCTCATAAAGAATGGTATAAGAAGTATACAGCAGGTCTCACTAACCTGAGATAGCGATATGAGGATGTTTGCATGATTAACACCAAATGTTCCGGCATACTCCGGAATACTACCGAAACTTGTGATGAACGGATTGGCATATCCGTTGGTTATCTGAAGACTTACACCAAGCAGCATTGAGAATATGAAGAACAATGCCATCTTCTTCTGCCTGAAAAGCGTAAACGCTCGCAAGCCAAAAGCCTCAACAAGTCCTTTCTTATCAGAGCCTTTAGAAACAGGACACGCTGGCAATGACAGTGAATAAAGGAACAAGACAATGCCAAGAACACCGGACGTCGCAAACTGATTATAATTAGACTGGAATCCCATCAAATCAACGAACCACATGGTACAGATGAATCCGATGGTTCCAAAAACCCTTATCGGTGGGAAATGTTTAACGGTATCCATTCCAGCCTGGTTAAGCGCGCTGTAAGCAACTGAGTTTGACAACGCAAGCGTTGGCATATAGAAGGCAACACTTAGAGAATAAAGGCTGAACAATGTGGAGAACTGCACAGCGTCACCAGCCTTCATACAATAATATGATGCTGAAATCATGAAAACACCCGACACCAAATGGCAGAGTCCCAGAAGTCGCTGGGCTGGTATCCATCTGTCTGCCACTATTCCCATAAGTGCGGGCATGAAAATAGAAACAATACCCTGCATAGCATAAAACAGGCCGATGTCTGAAGCCATGCCAATATTCACAAGATAAGTACCCATAGAGGTGAGATACGCACCCCATACAGCGAACTCCAAGAAGTTCATCAACGTCAATCTTACTTTCAGATTCATATCATTCATAATTTAAATAGCAAACACGCTGGTTAATAAATATTAGAAAGGTCAAACAACATCTGAATAATGCCCGCAAGCTTGTAAGAATATCAACAAGACATCTGACGGGGCTATTCTAATTGTCTAATGCAAAGGTAAAGTAAAAAAAATTCACAGACAAATAAATACTCATTATTATAATGTATAAAATCCTTCATGAATGGCATTGCTTTTCATCAAAGATTATCTACATGACAACCGGAATTATATAGGATATTATAAAGGAATATGCTTATACAAAAAAAATTGATTGTCTCACGACAACCAATCTTTATTAACCTTAATAATCTAATACCATGAAAAACACGTTGCAAATTTACAAATAAAACCGTAATTCACAAACAATTTTTCAAAAAAAATCACTTTTATCTGATATTTTTTAATATTTCGCCATTCCATTTAAACTTTTTCTGCTCAAAAACGGCATCTGTTTTCTTTTTTATATCATTCTCCAATAATGGACATTGAGGCGTTATGACAATAATATTCTGAGGCAGGAATTCTGCTTTTACCATGAAAGGCTCCATTTTTTCCACAATCAGCTTATCTTCTTCCGACAAAGAATCCTTTAGAAAGAAATCCGGTGACACTCCAGACATTATGTCTTTCGGCAAACCAAAATCATTGTCTATTGATTTCCAGTTTAAGTCATAGAAAGATATTTCACTTTCTTCCACAGACGATTTATACGTCTTAATCGTACATATAATATTCGTAGAATCAGAACGATGTAACACATTTATGCTCAGACGGACTTTCGCATTCAACTGAAGTATAGCATTCGTGTCTGTCAGTTCCTCAAGAACTGTTGTCTCGCCCAAAGAATTATCAACAGACGCAGTGACACCCATCTTATAATAATCACACAACTCGGTGCGCATGTTTTCATTAAGATATGGATGCAGACTGTCCGGCATATTAATAAAAACTTTCCGCATATCACTTTGCGCAGAAGCCGCACCTGAAACGAAAAAAGACAATATCAATATTATAAAATTTCTCATATCAGTAACTATTTCATGCAAAATTAAGAATTTAAACAAACAATGCCAAGCAATTAGTCATTTGCTGGCAATTGATTTTTGAAAGTATGGCATTTAGCCATCAAAAGTATATTGTTTAGGCACAGTAAGTATGCCACTTACATCCAACAAACGATATACTTACGACTCAATATCACAGACATACTTGAAAAGCCCCAGAATCTTAACTGCCAAAGAGTTATTCATAGTCATCGATAACACTATTTACAAAATCCATCATCGGCTTTGCTGCCTTGAATATCTCAACGGCATTCTCAATCCAAGTGTTTCCTGCGAAGAAATCATCCGGAACATTATGCCAGCAACAATAATCTTTCATTCTGAGATACTCAATATACTTATAATCACGAGAGAAACCTTTGGGAACAGTCTTCAGGCGCTCCAATCCGAATCCCCTGCCTGAGCTATCACCATTGCCATCAGCGACAAAAAGGTCCGTGAAGGTTTTATTGCTGACAGCAGAGAGCCAGTTGTCAATATTGGCTATTATCTCATTCCTGCATGAAGTGAGAATGTTTGTCGGCAGAAAATAACTGCCACACGCCAGCATACAGTTTCCTGGTTCCAAATGCACATAATAGCCACCATGCAGTTTCTTTTTACCATGTGCTGCTATATATGCTCCGAAATGTCTCTTATAGGGAGACTTATCCTCCGAGAAACGTGTGTCACGATTAAATCTGTAGGTAGCATCCTTTACTGTAATATGGGATACCGTTGAGTCAAATTTTGAGATGTTGTTAATAAGTTCACCAACAGCATTCTCAAAGTCTGCCCTGACAGCCAGATATTCATCCTTGTTAGCCTGAAACCACTGCCGGTTGTTATTTCTTCTGACATTATCCAGAAAGTTCAATATCCTATATATATCCATTACAGCCTTTGCTTAATTAAATGTTTATATAATGCTCACACCTGTCGATCTATCCCACTTTCTGACACTTATGGAATATCACACGTTTTTCTTAGGGCAGAAACTGTCAAACGGACATTTCTCACACTCTGGCTTTCTGCTCTTGCACACATATCTACCATGCAGTATAAGCCAGTGATGAGCGTCTGACAACATGTATTCAGGAATGTTTTTCCTCAGTTCCTGTTCCACTTTTATCGGAGTGGTTGCCTTTGACGACACAAGTCCCAGCCTGTGGCTCACCCTGAAAACATGTGTGTCAACAGGCATCGCACTTTTCTCAAATGCCACAGCCAGGACTACATTTGCAGTCTTCCTTCCCACACCGGGCAATTTGGTCAAGTCCTCAATATTATCAGGCACTTCTCCACCAAAATCACTCACAATCATCCTGGAAGTCTCAACCAGATGCTTTGCTTTTGAGTTTGGATAGGAGATGCTTTTTATGAGCTCGTAAACCTCAACAACATCTGCCTGAGCTAATTTCACGGCATCTGGATAGGCATCAAAAAGGAAGGGTGTTACCATGTTAACCCTCTTATCGGTACACTGAGCACTAAGCATTGTTGCTATCAGCAGCTGGAACGTGTCACCAAAATTAAGCTCGGTTGTAACATTCTGCATATTCTCTCTGAAATATGACAGAACATTATTATAACGCTCTTCCTTTCTCATATAGTTTGTCAACTAAGCATTCTCAGACTCATCATTCTCGTCCTCGAAATCCGTGATATTGTTTTTCACAAGAATATTATACCACTGCAGTAACTTCTTAATATCACTGTCATGCACTCTGTCTCTGTCAAAGTCTGGCAATATCTGAGCGAAATAGTCCCTAAGCTCCTTACTGCTGCATTTCTTGTAATTCAAGGTAACCTCTTTTGACTCCTCCTTGTCCCTGATTGTTGCCAGAATCTTTGTCAATGGGACATCTTCTGTTTCAGAGAACATGGCAATATCTGTCAGACTTGTTATCTTATCTGTTGCAAATGCAGGCATCCTCTTATGTGTCTCATCAAGAGCCTCAACTATCAGATTCATCTTTCCTCTTGATACAAGTTTATACAAACCTGGTTTGCCTGAAATTGTTAAAATAGTATTTTCCATTTTAAAAACTAATTAATTATTATTTAAACATTATATCTATTTGTTCTTCCAAATCGCAAACTCCGTCATTCACAATAACGAAGTCACTTCTTCTTTCTATTTCTTTCTGCTCCATCTGAGCATCAATCCACTCCAGAGCCTTTTCACGAGTGAGTCCGTCTCTTTTCATTATCCTGTCTATCCTTACTTCTAACGGAGCTGTTACACATATCACTTTATCAACCAGTTTGTCAAAACCACTTGAAAAAAGTATCGCACACTCCATCCACTCTAAGCCCGACTCTATAAAGTCATCTGCAACTACAGGATGTACGATGTTATTGACTCTCAGCTTGTTTTCATCAGACTTTAGCAAGAAATCGGATACCTTACGTTTATTCAACACCCCATCTGAATAGACATCATCCCCTATCAACTCCTTCAATGCCACGCGGATATCATCCGATGTAAGCATAAGTCTCTTAGCTGCCGCATCACAGTCATAAATATCAAAGCCACGCTTTCGCAAGATATCACACACATAGCTTTTACCACAACCTATACCTCCTGTAACAGCTATCTTCATTGCTCCTCAATTAAATAATCAACCTCTTTAATCTCAATACGGGCGTTTATCACCTCTTTGGGCTTTGACTCTAAATAAATATTACATTTCTCTGACGTAGAATTAACAATCTCCTTGTAGTCAGCCACCACTTTGAACATTTTCATGTCAGCCTTTCTGAAGTCTCCGGCACCTATGGTGAATGTAACTTTCACTTTTGAAGGGAATGTCCTGAGTATTTTACCCTCCGGCATATTCTTAGCGACAACAGGTATCTCTACATTCTCTTCTGTCAAGACATCAGTAAGAGCAGTTAGTTTAATTACAGATGGGACAAACTTCATACCCTTAATCTCGTTCAGATTCACGCTCATTGTCAGAGTATCCGTAATATTCTTGATGTCCAGATATTCTGTTAAAGCATGTTTAAGGGTGTCAAGAGCCTTCTGGCTGCCATACACATCAACCATTGAAGGGCGGAATATCACACCTGATAAATAATGATTTGAGTCTGGCTGTATCTTACCATTAAGTCTCACAGGCACTTTTTTACTCTGTCCATGACTATAATAGAAATCATACCTCTCTGGTTTTACTGATACAATCTTTGACGAGCTATACAACTGTTGATAAATCATTTTATGCAACTCATTGGCACTTAATGTCCCCCTGCCATTATCCTTTGCATGCGATTTAAATCCTATCCTAAGCTTTCTTTCTTTGTCGCCATACAAATATGATAGCAACGAGTAACCCTTGTCCCTTACCACTACTCTAAGAGTATCGTTCCTATCACTCATCATGACAACATTTTGTGGAATGTCATGAATCTCTATTGGTATTGATATTTCCGCCTCATGAGTTTCGTTAAGATATATAAGCATCCAGAAAGAACCGCTTATAACAAGAAAGAATAAAAAAGTCAGGAATTCCCTGTCCAACACGGCAAACAAGGAATTCCTAATTGTTCTATATATCTTATATATACGATACCTGTCCATTATTTGGCTTGTGAAGACATAGCACCAGATGCTGTAACGTCGGCAAAGACATAGCCTTTGTCAACACGAATAACTACACCTCTGGCAATCTCTACCTCGACGATATTCGTTGTCAAATCTATTCTCTTTACAACTCCGTAAACACCTCCACCTGTTACTATATTTGTTCCTTCTTTCAATTCATTCTGAAACTTTCTTATTTCCTTCTGTCTCTTCTGCTGTGGACGTATCATAAAGAACCACATGATTGCAAATACCGCAACCATCATCAACAGAGGCATCATACCACCGCCAGCTCCTTGTGCTGCTAAAAAAACTGTAGTCATAATATTAAAATTAGTGTGATTAAATTATTTTATTGAGTTAATTGATTTAAACATTTTACCTGTATCCGCAAGATGTCTTGCTATAGCATCAAGCATACCATTTATATACCCAGAGCTTTTGGGGGTACTATAAGTCTTTGCGTAATTAACATATTCGTTGATTGTGACGCTGACTGGTATATTGGGGAAGTTCACCATCTCTGCTATTGCAATCTGCATTATAACAATATCCATATATGCCAGACGTGAGAAATCCCAATTGCGTGAGGCCTCACTCATATACCCTTGATATTGTTCCGCATTAACAATCGTTGCATGGAATAATTTGCGCGCGAACTCTCTATCATCCAATTCTTTGTACTCTGGCAGCAACTCCTGCTCCTCACCTTTACTCTCATCAAATTTCTTTATAGTCTTCAACACAAAAGTATCAACTATCTCCTTGTCATCATTCCAGTAAAGGCTCTTTTCCTCAAGCAACAGGCTTAGTTCGTCATTATCAACTATAAGCGCCTTGTACAACTTGCGCCAAAGTTCCCTGTCATCCTCATAACCTGCATCTTCAGCAGACATATAGTCTTTGTAAATAGCGCTCTGCTCAATCTGCATACATATCTTACGGACAAACTCCAGTTCATCCTCCCAGGTATATTTCTGAGTGGAAATAAACTGTCCTAATTGTATGTTTTCTGACAGTTGCAAGGCAAACCTATTGTTTACAAATTTGTCAGAGGGCAACGCTGTTCCTTCTCTTTCCGCTCTTGTCTTCTCAATTTCATAACGCTTTTGCGATTCTTTGTGAACTGAGACAACAAGAGACAAGAGACTTTTATAAAGATCATACGCCTTAGAAAGACTGAACATCAGCTCTTTCTCTGCGTTATCCAAGTTCTTGTTACCGTTTTGATAGTATGCGTAGGTTAACTGGACAATCTTTGTCCTTATCAAATCTCTATTAATCATTCTAAATAAATAATGTATATTACCACTATATTCTTTTGCAAATTTACTTAAAAATACATTCACACGCAAGAAACAACATGTTTTTATGCGTTTTTTATTGATATATTTTTTTTTTCAAATAAAAATCAATACCTTTGCACCGCTTTTTTCAAGCACATACATGAATGTATGATTTCGTGTGATGGTGGATTAAGCATTTTTTAACTTAATTTAGAGTAACACATTATGAGAGAAATTAATGTAACAGGTCAGAAAAGAAGCGACCTTGGAAAAAAAGCTTCAAAGATGTTGCGTAAAGAAGGTCTCGTACCATGCAACATTTACGGTGAGACAAAGGATGAAAACGGACTGCCAGTAGCAATGTCTTTTGTTGCTTCTACCAGCGAATTGCGTAAGGTTGTTTACACTCCTCATGTTTATGTTGTAAACCTCAACATTGACGGTGAAGAGCGTAAGGCTGTACTCAAGGAGTTGCAGTTCCATCCAGTAACAGACGCACTTCTCCATGTAGATTTCTACGAGGTTAGTGAGAACAAGCCAATCGTTATTGGAATTCCAGTACAGCTCAATGGTCTTGCACAGGGTATTCGTGATGGTGGACGTATGAACTTGTCTATCCGCAAGATCAATGTAAAAGCATGTTACCAGAACATTCCTGAGCACCTTGACATTGATGTGACTGACCTTACTATTGGCAAGAGCATCAAAGTTGGCGATTTGAAATTCGAGGGTCTTGAGATGGCTACAAGCAAAGAGGTTGTTGTTTGCTCTATCAAGGCTACACGTAAGTCAAACGCTGCTGCACAGGCTGCTAAAGAAGGTAAGTAATCATTTACATATATCACAAAAAGATATAAATGGAGAAATACTTAATTGTGGGGTTGGGAAATCCAGGTATGGAATATCACAACACACGCCACAATACAGGTTTTATGATATTGGACGCTTTCGCAAAGGCGTCCAATATTATTTTTGAAGATAAAAGATATGGTTTTGTCTCACAAACCACAATAAAAGGCAGGAAAGTCTATTTGCTTAAGCCAACAACCTTTATGAACCTCAGTGGAAACGCAGTAAGATATTGGTTGCAAAAGGAAAACATCCCACAGGAGAACCTTCTTGTTGTTGTTGACGATTTATCATTACCACTTGGCTCAATGAGACTTAAGGCAAACGGCAGCAATGGAGGCCACAACGGCTTAGGACATATTCAACAACTCATCGGACAACAATATCCACGACTGAGAGTAGGTATAGGAAACGACTTCCCTAAAGGTATGCAAGTACAATGGGTGTTAGGGAAATATGACAGCGAAGAACTGAAAACATTAGAACCTGTGATGGAAACAGCAACAGAAATAATTAAAAGTTTTGTTCTTGCTGGCATAAATATAACCATGAACCAATACAATAAGAGAAAGTAAGAGATGGATGTCAAAGGATTAACAGAATCTCGTATTGACAAATGGCTTTGGGCTGCTCGCATATTCAAAACACGTTCGATAGCATCCAATGCCTGCAAAAACGGAAGGGTAATGATTAATGGGAACAACGTCAAGCCTTCTCACTTAATTAAAGAAGGTGTAGTAATAGATGTAAGGAAACCACCTATAACCTATTCCTTCAAGGTTATTAAATGTATAGAGCAGAGAGTTGGTGCAAAATTAATCCCGCTCATATACGAGAACGTTACAGCTCCAAAACAATACGAGCTATTGGAAATGAGCCGTATTAGCGGATTCATAGACAGAGCTCGTGGAACAGGAAGACCTACAAAGAAAGAGAGAAGAAGTCTTGACGCATTTATAGAACCAGAAATATTTGATTTTGACAGTGACGACTTTGAAGAATATGACGATTAAATATCGTGTCATTCAAACCAAAATACTTGAATTATATTTATCTAATCTACAAACAAAACAATGAATATAGCAATTTTAGCTTCGGGAAGCGGAACAAACTGTGAGAATATCATAAAACATTTCCAGCATTCCAAGACAATAAAGGTTGCGTTAGTAATAAGCAACAAAGCAGATGCTTATGCTCTAACAAGAGCCCAGAATCTAAACGTACCTACATGTATCATCAGTAAAGATGATTTCAGAAATGAAAAGAAAGTGATGGATATTCTCGATTCAAATAATATAGAGTTTATCATATTGGCAGGATTTCTGCTCATGGTACCAACTTTCATCCTTAACAAATACAAGCAGCGCATCATTAACATACACCCCTCATTACTTCCCAAATACGGCGGCAAGGGAATGTATGGAAGAAACGTGCACGTTGCTGTAAAAGAATCCGGTGACACAAAGACAGGCATAACAATCCATTTTATTGACGAGATATACGACAACGGTGAGCATATTGCACAATTCAGCTGTCCAATTACAGAAGAAGATTCTGTTGAGGATATTGAACACAAGGTACATGAACTTGAGAAGAGATACTACCCCTCAACCATTGAAAGTGTTTTGATGAATTATAAAGACTAATTTCACCATAGCCCTATTTGCTCGTTAATAAAGTACGTCATAAAGGACACATCACAACAAAAGAGATTCGTCAGACAACAATAATATTACAACCTTTTACCCAAGACTTTACCATAAACCACATAACCACCTTGTTTCAAGGTGGTTATGTGGTTTATACAAATCAACTCATCGTACTAACATTCTCTATAAAAGTCAAGAGAATCATAAATATCTTTCTTATCTATAAAATTATCTATTCTAATATCCCCCACTTCTCCCAACAGAGTGAAATTAATTTGGTCAGACGTATTCTTCTTGTCATGTTTCATCAACTCATAAAGCTCATCATAATCATCACAAGTAATTATCATCTTGCCAAAATATTCTTTTATGTAAGAGACTGTTTGCCTCATCTTGTCCACAGGGAATCCTGTCTTTACAACACTTAAATAAAGTTCACATATCATTCCATATGCAACAGCATACCCATGTAATACAGGATTACCCTTTTTCATTGCAAATGACTCAAAGGCATGACCTATTGTGTGTCCCAGATTCAGAGCCTTACGCAAATTCATTTCAAGCGGATCTTTCGCCACTATATCTGCCTTAACACCAACACTGTCACCAACCATCTTTTGCAGTTGTATCAGATTTGGATTATCAAGATCAAAGTTAATAAGTTCTGCCCACATTGTATTATTGCTAAGCAAACCGTGCTTAAGCATTTCCGCATAACCAGAACGTATATTCTCAGAATCAAGCGTTTTCAGGAACTCTGTGCAGAGTATTACATATTTAGCATTATTGAAAACACCGACTTCATTCTTTAAACCACAAAAGTTTATTCCCGTCTTTCCACCTACCGACGCATCTACCATTGCAAGTAATGTTGTGGGTATGTTAATGAAATTCACTCCTCGCTTGAATGTGGAAGCAGCAAAGCCTCCTAAATCAGTTATCATCCCGCCACCGAGATTTATCACACACGAATGCCTCGTAGCCCCTTTTGTGCAAAGTAATGTCCAGATTTCAGCAAGTGATTCCAGATTTTTATTACAGTCTGTTGCTTTAACTATTATATTGATTGCGTCATTCAATTCCTTTACCTTAGCCAAAACCGGTAAACATGCCTCTGAAGTGTTAGTGTCTGTAATGATAAATATTATATCGTGTTCGCAACCTTCTATCGCTGATAATATATCATTACCTAAATTGTACGAAATAACAACCTTCTGTTCCATACCTTAAATTTTATAATGCAAAAGTAAGAATTATAAGCGATAAACATAAGTTTTTTATCATTTTTAACTGCACTAAATTAAACTTCTGTAATTTTATCATGTCTAAATAAAAGTATTTTGAACACGAAATTAACATTTATAAAAATGAAAAGATATATTATACAGATGTTATTGCTTATGTTATTTACAATGACACAAGCACAAAACAAATCCATTATAGGAAAGTTAATTGACAGAGACACCAAAGAAGCTGTTATGATGACAACCATACAGTTGCTCAAAACTGACAGTTCATTTGTAAAGGGAGTACTTAGTGATGAGAATGGAAATTTTAAGATTAACGCTCCTGAGAACGGCAAATACATATTAAAGTTCACAAATATCGGATACACCTCTTTTAGCAAAAATGTCACCATCAGTCAGAATAAGGACATTAATCTCGGAGAGCTTATCTTTGGCGCTGATGCTATAATGCTTAAAGAAGCAACAGTTATTGGCCAGGCTGCAAAAGTGGTAGTTAAGGAAGACACCTTTATATATAACGCTTCCGCCTACAGGACACCAGAAGGCTCTGTTGTTGAGGAACTTGTAAAGAAACTGCCTGGAGCGCAGGTTGATGACGACGGAAAGATTACCATTAACGGAAAGGAAGTAAAGAAAATCATGGTTGACGGCAAGGAGTTCATGACAGGAGATACGAAAACCGCCATGAAGAACCTGCCTGTATCAATTATTGAGAAGATAAGGACTTACGAAGAGAAAAGCGATCTTGCAAAAGTAACAGGTATAGACGACGGAGAGGAAGAGACCGTCTTAGACTTCGGCATAAAAAAAGGAATGAACAAGGGATTCATGTCCAACATAGACCTTGCTGCTGGTACACATGACAGATATGCGGAGAGACTGATGGGTGGATACTTCAATGACAAAACCAAACTTATGCTTTTTGCCAATGCGAACAACACCAACGACCAAGGATTCCCTGGAGGTGGAGGCGGTGGACGCTTCGGTGCAAACAGGAATGGACTTAACACGTCAAAAATGGTTGGAGTAAACATCAATCATATTTTCGGAGACAAGCTTGAACTTAATGGAAGTGTCAGATGGAATCACAATAACGGAGATGTGCGTTCTGAACAATCTACTGAGAGTTTCCTAAGCAATATCGGAGCATTCTCTAATAGCATAAACCAAAATTATTCAAGAAATAATAATTGGAATGCCAACTTCAGACTGGAATGGAAACCAGATAGCATGACAAACATTCTATTCAGACCTACTTTCAGTTTGTCAAGAAGCGACGGAAGCAATTACAGCACATCTGCATCTTATAATGAAGACCCTTATTTGTATGTCACTGATCCGCTGGCAGAAGAGTCTATAGAGATGTTAGCCAACGATAGTCTTATGGTGAATACACAACGTAATCGCTCTCTCTCTTATAGTGACAATAAGACCGTAAGCGCAATGTTGCAATATAACCGTAAACTTAATACAAAAGGAAGAAACATTACGCTCCGAACAAGAATCAATTACAGTGATGGCGAGAGCAAGAGTATGTCTATGTCTGACGTGCATCTGTATATGATACAGAATGCTCTTGGCAACGATTCCACATACCAGACCAATAGATACAGCATAACTCCAACAAAAAGTATCAACTATAATATACAGGCAACTTATAGCGAGCCTATATTCAAGTCAGCATTCTTACAGTTCAACTATAGATTTACATACAAATATAACAAGAGCGACAAATCTACTTTTGACTTATTCGATGCAGGCGACAGCTTCTTCAACAATGATTTTCCAAAGTACAGAGGATGGGATAGTTATTTCGCACTCCTGAATAATCCTTTAGACTACTATCTTGACACAGACTTGAGCAGATACTCTGAATACAAGAACTATATACATGACTTTCAACTCACATTGAGAGTCATAAAAGAGAAATACAGACTGAATGCAGGTGTTATGATCCAGCCTCAACGAACAAACTTCATACAGAATTACCAAGGAGTAAAAACAGACACTACCAGAAACGTGGTCAACATAGCTCCTACTATTGACTTCAGATACAGGTTCTCAAAGTTAAGCCAACTCAGGATCAGATATCGAGGCACATCGTCACAACCAAGTATGAGCGACCTTCTGGATATCACTGATGACAGCAACCCGCTGAACATCAAGAAAGGTAATCCCGGACTGAAACCATCATTCACAAACAACCTGAATATATTCTATAATAATTACATTCAAAAGAAGCAAAGAGCCATCATGGCTAACCTGAACTATAGCAATACAAGAAACAGCATCAGTAATATGGTTACCTATGATGAGAAAACTGGTGGAAGAACAACGCGGCCTGAAAATATTAACGGCAATTGGAACATAGCCGGAGGATTTATGTTTAATACAGCTCTCGACTCCGTAGGACGATGGAATGTCAATACACATACAACTTTGAGATATAACAATTATGTTAATTATCTCAGCATTGACAGGACTTCAGATTCGCAGAAGAATACAACACGAACAACAACTCTCGGAGAGAGATTAGCAGGAAGTTATAGAATAGACTGGCTTGAAGTGGAACTTGATGGCTCTATGAATTATACTCACACAAAGAACCTTCTTCAAAGTGAGAACGATCTTGACACATGGCAGTTTGCTTACGGAGGCACCATCAACATTTACTTGCCATGGGGAACAAGTATATCAACAGATATGCACCAGAATAGCAGAAGAGGCTACAATGATGATGCCGCAAATACAAATGAATTGATTTGGAATGCTCAGATCAGCCATGGATTCCTGAAAGGGAAGGCACTGAATGTCTCTCTACAATTCTATGACATTCTGAAAAGGCAAAGCAACTTCAGTCGCTCTATAAACGCAATGCAGCGAAGCGACACTTGGTACAACAGCGTCAACAGCTATGCGATGCTTCATGTAATATACAAGCTGAACATGTTTGGTGGCAAGAATGCCAGAAATCAGAATAAGCAAATGCGCCCTGATAACAGAAATGGCAGAATGCCTATGGGTGGATTCCCAAGAGGTGGTTTTGGCGGAGGCAGACCAATGATGTAATATACTATAAAACGTTCGGAGCATTTAAGAATACAGACAGACGTCAAATAGTTTCTCAACAAACAAGTTTATTAGTTTAGTTTACGGATTTATTAATAAGAAGCAGGCAAGCCCGAGGAATATATCTATTAAGATAGAAGCCTCTTCGGCTTGCCTGTTTCTGTCATAGGCAAGGTCTCTGAGAGTATATACTCCTTAGGCCTTTTATATTTGGGAAGGACATTCTCGCAAATCAGCTTTACTTTTCTCAAATCATCTTCATTCACCGACTGCATAACAAGAACAGGAACATATCCGAACTTATTATCCCTGCGTTTAGAGATTATAAACGGAATGTTTATGTGCGACTTTATCTCTGTCTCTATTTCCTCTATCTGAAACTTCAATCCACCGCAACAAATAACATTATCCAAACGACCTGTAATCCTGAACGACCTGTCCATTATGTTCATTTCGGCCAAGTCGTTTGTATGTAAAGGACCTATAGAAGTGAGCTTATCATGAACGACAAGACAGCCATCCATATTAACATCAACCATTACATCCTTCAGCGGTTGGTACCATTGTGAATAGTTATCACCATTAAGCCTTCGCATTGCCACATGAGACAACGTCTCTGTCATTCCGTATGTGCTCCATACGGCATTAGGGAATGCCCTTAACCTTTCTTCCAATTCCTCATCTATATGCCCGCCTCCAATAATAAGATGCCTTATCTTGCGCAACACACGTTCCTCTTCCTCATCCTGCAGGGAATTGTACACCTGCATCGGAGTCATCGCCACGAAATCAAATGAGTGGTTCTGCCCTTTTAAGGGATGTCCGGAAGCTGTGACTGATTTTAGTGAGAGGTCTCTTACTATAGCTCTTACAGCCATCATCTTGCCAGCAATATATTCCAAAGGCAAACACAACAAAGCAGTGTCACCCTTTCTAAGACCAAGAAAGTCACATGTCCGCAAGGCACTTGCTACCATTGCAGACTTCTTCAACTCTATATTTTTCGGTTTTCCTGTAGAACCACTTGTTTTCAGTGTCACTGTTTCCGAGGAATCATTCCATTCTTTCAGGAAATCGTCTAATGTATATTGCATGTAAGTGACGGATATTCCAATTAAACACTATCTTCAAAACACCTTGCCACCATTCATGTCATAGAACATTTTACTGTCTCTGACATAGAGAGGCATCTCTATGTTGTCGTGGAAAAGCATTCCTGTGCCTAAGCCTTGATGGAACGTGATGTCTGGTCCGTATATATCTGCAGCCAAATGAGCTACAGCATTAAGTCCTATATTACTCTCCAACGCACTTGTTATCCAGCTTCCAATACCCAACGCATCAGCAATCTCCACCCATTCTCTCACTCCTCGCATACCTCCGTGTAGCGACGGCTTCAGAACAATATATCGTGGATTTATAATCTCCAGCATCTGGCGCTTCATTGCATAGATGTTTATTCCTATCAGTTCCTCGTCAAGGGCGATTGGAATTTTCGAGTAATTACACAATGCGGCCATCTCCTTCCATTGTCTTGACTTTATCGGCTGCTCTATGGAATGAATGTCATAATGTGAAAGAATCTCCAATTTCTCCGCTGCCTCATTAAAACCAAATGCACCATTCGCATCAACCCTCAGCTCCAACTCTTCTTTACTGAATAGCTGCCTTATATATTTTATAAGCTCCAACTCTTCATTAAAATCTATTGCTCCTATTTTTATTTTGATACACCTGAACCCTTGTCTGATTTTCTCATCCACCTGTTGTCTCATTTCATCAAAGGAGCCCATCCATATAAGCCCGTTAAACGGTATTCCCTCTTCACCTCTTGAGAATGGCGTGTCGAAAAGCCTGTTGCCCTTCTCAAGAGACAGCAACGCTGTCTCTATGCCAAAAAGCATAGACGGATAAGGCCTCAACATTTCATAGTTGATTTGACCGGTAACAGAAAAGTTTGCACAGAGATTTCGCAGAACCTTTTCATAGTCTTCAATATCGTCACAACTAAGATTTGGCAGAGGCGCACACTCTCCCACTCCTGTTCTCTCGCCATCCGTAATGGTTACAAACCAAGACTTTCTTATTGTATACACCCCCCTTGATGTTCCGGCAGGACGTTTAAAATGAAATAATCTTTCGTTTATCTCAAAATTCAACATGGATGTTAGCAATATTATGTGTTATTATGGTTTCACTAAATGCATATAATGTCATGGACATTAGGCTTAATGCATAAATAACAATAACAAATTATTCCACATTAAGGCAACTTTGGATATTTCTTAAAGTCAGGTTTTCTTTTCTCCAGAAACGCCTTTCCACCCTCCTGTGCCTCATCAAGGAAATAATAAAGCATGGTGCAATCACCTGCCAGTTCTTGTATTCCTGCCTGTCCGTCAAGCTCCGCATTAAGTCCGGCTTTTATCATTCTCAGAGCAAGAGGAGAATGTTGCATCATCGTCTCAGCCCATTCCACACACTCATCTTCAAGATTCTCCAGTGCTACAACCTTGTTCACCATTCCCATTTGCTCAGCCTCACGAGCCGAATACTGGCGGCACATGAACCATATTTCCCGGGCTTTCTTCTGTCCGACAATTCTTGCCAGATAAGACGCTCCGAATCCTGCATCAAAAGAGCCAACCTTCGGTCCCGTTTGTCCGAATATAGCATTTTCACTTGCTATCGTCAAGTCGCACATCAAGTGTAAGACATGTCCTCCTCCGATTGCAAATCCGTTAACCATTGCAATAACAGGCTTGGGAAGTCTTCTTATCTGCATCTGCACATCCAGCACACTAAGTCTTGGCACACCGTCCTCGTCAATATATCCGCCGTGTCCTTTCACATTCATGTCGCCACCAGCACAGAAAGCAATATCGCCCGCACCCGTCAGCAACACTACGCTTATCTCCTGCATCTCACGGCACAGCGTGAATGCCTGAGACAGTTCCCATGTTGTCTTAGGAGTGAAAGCGTTTCTATATCGTGGACGATTGATAGTTATTTTTGCTATTCCGTTGTATTCTTCAAAAAGAATATCCTCAAAATCACGTATTTTTCTCCATTCTCTGTTTGCCATATATCAAATACCTTATTCGTTGTTATATAAATTATCGTAATAATATCATTTTCTTATATGCTCAAAATATTCCTTGAATGCTCTCAGGTCATCATTCCGGTCTGTGAACACCTCAAGCAGGAGCGGTCTGTTTGTCTCTGCCGTCATGAGTCTTACGATGCCAATTCTCATCTCCGACACATTTGTTGCCTTAAGATAACCGATATCGTTCTGCGTGCATATGCCTTGTGCCTCTGTATTATGATGAGCCGCTATATATGAGTTTGCTACAGGACTGTCTGCAAGTCCATTTAAAGTACCGAATATTGCTCCTCCCGAATTATTGAGAAGCATTATTCTCAGATTACCTTTCATGTTTGCATTCCACAAAGCATTTTGATCATAGAAAAAACTAAGGTCACCTATCACACAAAATACCATTTGTGAAGTGTCTGCCGAATGCCCCACAGCTGTGGACAAAGAGCCTTCAATACCATTCACTCCTCTATTGCAATACACATAGTGATCTGCAAAAATATTTGCCAGTCTAACAGGGAAGCTATTTGCATAATGCACGCTGAAGTCATATTCCATATCCTCAAACTGCTCTTCAAAATATTTCACAGCCAGCATTTGTGAGAATGAAGGTTCATACAAACAGGCTTTCATGTCCATCTCACGCAATAGAGTGTTCCACTTTCTTACATAATCACTTGGTTCATTATCGTTCTCTGGCAGCTGAATACTCTTTACAAAATCACGTGCATCTGCCTTTATTACCATTGTTGTGGACATTGTCACATCATGAAGTTCACCATCTGGTGTAACTATCCATGTCTCTGCAGCCTTTGCTTTTCTGAGAAAACTCTTAAGTCTCTTACCGACAAGATTGCCTCCTATATATACAATAAAGTCTGGATAATAGTCCTTGTCATCACCTATCTGGCATAAAGCCTCATCAATGCGACATACTCCGTCCACAGGATGCGACAACGACTCATACAAGACAACGGCATGTTTGCTGAGTTGTCGCACGTTGTCTGCGAAGTCGGGCACTTCAGACGGATTGGCTATCTGTCCGAAAACTACCATCGGCTTGTGATAGAACTTCAATTGATGGTGCATCCACTCTACAATACTCCTGCAATCATCACACTCATAATGACATACAGGCCTCACTTGCGGCAAGTCCTCACAAATGAAACAGAAAAGAGGCTCAGACACTGGAACATTAATATGCACAGGTCTGCCACCATCTTTCCGGGCGGCAATCATGGCTTCATTAACAAGACGCTGGCACATCCACTCTTCCTCTTCGCCTTCTGGTTCGGGCAACGTCACACTCTTTGCAACAAACGTGCCCAGTGCTCCTTGCTGTTCCATTGTTTGTCCATCCAACTGACCTATCCATTGTCTTGGTCTGTCTGCGGATATTAATATAAGAGGAATATTCCTGTGCCATGCCTCCGCCACAGCAGGCGCCATATTCAGCAGTGCTGTTCCTGATGTCACACAGACAGCAACAGGCACACAATCCTGCGACAATGACAGCCCTATAGCATAGAATGCCGCAGAACGTTCATCTGTCACCGGGAAGCATTTGATTTCTCCTGTTTGGTTTAGATTATGAACCAATGCGGCATTGCGGCTTCCCGGACACACAACTGCATTATCAACTTTGTGTTTCAACAACAAAGCGGTCAGGATATTTATATTTTTCTTATCGCTATACATCTTCTCATTGTTTCAAGTTTTGCCTCCGTCTCATTCCATTCCGACTCTTCTTCACTGCTGTTCAGCAATCCGCCTCCGGCGTATAACCTGCAATGGCCGGCTGCAATATTCATACATCGAAGCGAGACGAACAGGTGGGTTTCGCCAGACATATTAACAGGTCCCATGAAACCGCTGTAATATTTCCGCGAGAATCCCTCATTCTCAATGATATACTCAAAGGCTTTATCCTTAGGCAAGCCACATACGGCTGGCGTCGGATGGAGTCGTTTCAACAAGTTGGCAATGCTTTTATTATTGTCTATCGTAAACGTGAAATCGCTTTTCAGGTGTACAAGATGACCGGCTCTGACAGTATAAGGCCCCGTCTCCTCTATGTCCGTGGCGATGTTTTTAAGACAATCATTTATGTATGCAGCCACATAATGCTGCTCCTGGATATTCTTTGTGCTCCACAGAATATTGCTATATGACTCATCCTTGCCATCAGTCAGGCTCTTTATGTCATTATTCTCCAAGTTCATCGTTCCGGCTAAAGCAACAGTATGCCATCTCGCGCCACTGCCTTCAAGCAGAACTTCTGGAGACGCGACAAGCCATGTCCCGCATTTATCTATCGACACCATGGCTATGAACAAACGAGGATAAAGCTCACAGGCATAATGAAAAAGGTCTTCGTATTCCGTGTCTTCCGGTATCATATCATCAGAATAACGCGCAAGGACAATCTTCTTAAAGCAACCGTCTTGCAATGCCGAATGAAACATACTGAATGTTTCTGAATATCTTCCCCTCTCCTTGCATCTCTGCTGAGCTGTAGCGCTCTTCATCTCTTCTTCCGCTTCTGCTGAGTCTGAATGTCTCGCGCCATTGATATTCCTTATCTGAACAGAATGTTCTTCCGTAACATCTGGCTTTATGACGTATATCGGACAATCATCGGATAACGCAAACGGCGCCATGCAGAAACCGCTATGCTCCGCAAGTTCATCAAACGAGGAAAGCACCACCGGCATCCCGCTCTTTTGCATTATGCGCTTATATATCGTCGCATATGGCATGCGGTACATCGCCCATGCCACAGCATTACTATTTTGATGCATCTAATGGTCTTATATAATTTGTTACGATAGACGTTGAGACCAGTTCGTTTCCGGCATTATAAATATCCACGTTCCATACATGCAATTTATAGCCCTTGCTGACAACTCTTGCCACAGCCCTTACCGTCTCTCCTTCAGCAACAGGCTTGAGATGGTTGCCGCTGACATTTATTCCTACGCAGCTACAGTTTGGCCTTAACGCCATTGAGCCGGCTCCTGCCAGTGTCTCAGCCAACGCAAGTGACGCTCCACCAGCCAGAAAGCCGAAGGGCTGACGCACATTGTCGCCAACAATCATCTCCGCCTCGCAAGTATCGGGATCATCTGTGGAAATAAGTCTGAGTCCAAGAGTATGCACAATATTATGCTTCTTGTTTAATATCTCACTTACCTTTTCTATATTCATTTCTATTATCAGTAATATTTCTATGTTTGACAATTAACAAATACTATGCAAAGATAAAGAAAATAAAACAAACGAACTAATCAGTTCTGATTTTTTAATATTGTTATGTAATACATACTATGTCAATCACACACTTATTTTCCTTTCCATCATGATTAACGCAGGCTACAAGATATCGCAAATGATGATTTCAGAAAAGAAACAACAATTTCAAGTAACATATTGATAAATAATACGTTACACAAATTACCTCAACAACTGAAAACATATCATTGAAAGGCATTTCAAAAACATCATACTTTTGAGTCATAAACTATATGTTTACGACATCCAAATGGCATACTTAGCATTCAAAAGTGACATACTTACGAAGGCCGGACAACAGGCACGTAAAGATGATAAAAAACCGCTTGTTAAGCGTGACAGGAACAATATTATGGCGATTATTGTCACAAACTGACGTAAAAATATGAAAAAAGAACAATTGTTAAAAATATATTTATTAAATTTGCAGCAGATTATGTATTGAAAATTATCAAAACAAGATATGAATATTTTAGAATTAAGCGAGCAGGAGATTGGCAGACGCCAAAGCCTGCAAGAATTGCGCGACATGGGAATAGACCCATATCCTGCAGCCGAATACCCAACAAACGCATTTAGTACAGAAATCTTAGAAAGTTTCAAAGATGATGAGGCACGCGAAGTCTGTATTGCCGGACGTCTGATGAGCCGCCGCGTTATGGGAAAGGCAAGTTTTGCAGAGATTCAAGATTCAAAAGGAAGAATACAGGTATATATAACCCGTGATGACATCTGCCCCGGCGAGGACAAGGATCTGTACAACAAGGTATTCAAGAAACTTATGGACATTGGAGACTTCATTGGTGTCAAGGGTACAGTTTTCCGCACACAGACAGGTGAGATTTCCATTCACGCCAAAGAACTGACGATGTTGTCAAAGAGCTTGAAGCCACTGCCAATCGTGAAATACAAGGACGGCGTGGCATACGACAAGTTTGAGGATCCGGAGTTGAGATACCGCCAGAGATATGTAGACTTAGTGGTTAACGAAGGGGTGAAAGACACATTCCTGAAGCGCGCCACTATTATACGCACAATACGCCGTGTACTCGACGAGGCAGGATACACAGAGGTGGAGACTCCTACCCTGCAGTCAATAGCCGGCGGTGCTTCTGCACGTCCGTTCATAACACACTTCAATGCTCTTAGCCAGGATATGTATATGCGCATCGCCACTGAGCTTTATCTTAAGCGCCTTATCGTGGGTGGCTTTGAGGGTGTATACGAGATTGGAAAGAACTTCCGCAACGAAGGTATGGACCGTACTCACAACCCAGAGTTCACTTGTATGGAGCTTTATGTTCAGTATAAGGACTACAACTGGATGATGAGTTTTACTGAGCAGCTGCTCGAAACCGTATGTACATCCGTAAACGGCAAGCCTGAGTGCATGATTGACGGCAATCTCGTAAGCTTTAAAGCACCATATCGCCGCCTGCCAATCCTCGACGCTATCAAGGAAGAGACAGGATACGACCTGGAAGGCAAGAACGAGGACGAGATTCGCGAGGTGGCAAAGAAACTGGGCATCGAGGTTGACGAGACCATGGGCAAGGGTAAACTCATCGACGAGATATTCGGAGAGACATGTGAGGGCAAGTTCATACAGCCTACATTCATCATCGACTATCCAGTTGAGATGAGTCCGCTCACCAAGTCTCACCGCTCTAAGCCTGGACTGACAGAGCGCTTTGAGCTGATGGTTAACGGCAAGGAGCTGGCAAATGCCTACTCAGAGCTTAACGACCCGATAGATCAGGAGGAGCGTTTCGTTGAGCAGATGCGCCTGGCAGACAAGGGCGACGACGAGGCGATGATTATCGATCAGGACTTCCTGCGCGCATTGCAGTACGGCATGCCTCCTACAAGCGGTATCGGAATCGGAATAGACCGCCTTGTAATGCTCATGACCGGTAAGACATTCATTCAGGAGGTGCTCTTCTTCCCGCAGATGAAGCCAGAGAAGAAGATACCACAAAGCAGTGTGGCGGAATGGGCAGCCATCGGTGTTGGTGAAGAATGGGTGCCTGTATTGCGCAAAATAGGTTTCAACCTGGTTCAGAATATCAAGGATGAAAAAGCGCAAGGCTTGCAACAGAAGATTGGCGACGTACTGAAAAAGTATAAACTTGACATGCAGAAGCCTTCTGTAGACGAAGTACAGAATTGGATTAATAATTCTGCTGAGTAACTCAAATACAGACAGTTACGGCACAACATGCCGTAACCGTCTTCTTTTTAAATATACTACTATGTTTGATTGCGGTAAAATAGCAATTATAGGCGGTGGAAGTTGGGCAACAGCCATAGCCAAGATTGTAGTCGGTCACACACATCACATCGGATGGTATATGCGACGTGACGACCGTATTGAGGATTTCAAACGCCTCGGCCACAACCCGGCTTATCTTAACAGCGTGCGGTTTAACACAGATGAGATATTCTTCTCAAGCGACCTTAATAAGATAGTACAGGCATACGATACACTTGTATTTGTAACACCTTCTCCATACCTTAAGAATCATCTTAAAAAACTTAAGACAAGAATAAAGGACAAATATATTGTCACAGCTATAAAAGGAATCGTACCAGATGAGAACATGATATGCTCAGAGTATTTCCATCAGGTATTTGATGTCCCTTATGACAACATCGCATGCCTTGGCGGTCCTTCACACGCAGAGGAGGTTGCATTGGAGCGTCTTTCTTATCTCACCGTCGGATGTAGTGACATAGAAAAAGCGGAGGCATTTGCCGATGTTCTTTCAAGCGAGTTCATAAAGACCAAAACAAGTAGTGACGTTATAGGCATTGAGTATTCATCTGTTCTCAAGAATGTTTACGCCATAGCGACAGGTATTTGCAGCGGACTGAAATACGGAGACAACTTCCAGGCCGTGATAATGGCGAATGCTGTTCAGGAGATGAACAGATTCCTTACCACTGTGCACCCTATTGAGCGCAACATCACAGACTCTGTTTATCTTGGCGACCTTCTTGTTACAGGATATTCAAACTTCTCGCGCAACCGCACCTTCGGAACCATGATTGGCAAAGGATATAGTATTAAAAGCGCACAGATTGAGATGGAGATGATAGCAGAGGGATATTTTGGTACTAAATGTATGAAAGAGATTAATCGTCTGTGGCATGTCAACATGCCTATCCTGGATGCTGTTTACAACATTCTTTATGAGCATATCAATCCTCAGATAGAGATTAAGCTGCTCACCGACTCTTTTAGATAATCTGACATTAACTAACCAGTATATAAGTTTATGAAAAACATCAGTTTAGACATTACAAAGGCTGCCCAGTTCTTAGCACCGGGCACAGTAAAGGCTTTTGAGCCAAAAGTAAAAGAAGCACAGATAGCATTGGAGAACGGCACATGCCCTGGCAATGACTTTCTCGGATGGCTGCATCTTCCATCAGAGATAACTCCTGAGTTTATCAAGGAGATACAAGACTGCGCTAACGTATTGCGCGAGAATTGCGAGGTTGTTGTTGTTGCAGGTATTGGCGGCAGCTACCTCGGAGCAAGAGCTGTCATCGAGGCTTTGGGCAACTCATTCGCATGGCTTGTTAACGACAAGAGCAACCCTACTATCCTATTTGCCGGAAACAACATCGGCGAGGATTATCTGGCTGAAATGACAGAGTATTTTAAAGATAAGAAATTTGGCGTTATCAATATATCCAAGTCTGGAACAACAACTGAGACAGCTCTTACATTCCGTCTGCTCAAGAAGCAATGCGAGGCACAGCGCGGCAAGGAAGAGGCAAAGAAAGTCATCGTGGCTGTCACAGATGCGAAGAAGGGTGCAGCACGCACATGCGCTGATAAGGAAGGATATACCTCATTCATCATTCCAGACAACGTGGGCGGTCGTTTCTCTGTTCTCACACCTGTAGGCTTGCTGCCTATCGCTTGTGCTGGATTCGACATACAGCAACTCGTAGCCGGCGCCCAGGACATGGAGAAGCAGTGTGGTGTTGACACTCCGTTTGAAGAGAACCCTGCTGCTGTTTATGCCGCAATACGCAATGGTCTGTATAATGACGGCAAGAAGATTGAGATAATGGTTAACTACCAGCCGAAGCTTCACTACATCAGCGAATGGTGGAAGCAGCTTTACGGAGAGAGCGAGGGTAAGGACGGCAAGGGTATCTTCCCTGCATCTTGCGACTTTACTACCGATCTACACTCTATGGGACAATGGATTCAAGAAGGTGAAAGAACGATTTTTGAAACAGTAATCAGCGTTGAGGAGCCAAATAAGAAAATGCTGTTCCCTGAGGACGAGGAGAATCTTGACGGACTGAACTTTCTTGCTGGAAAGCGTGTAGACGAAGTAAACAAGATGGCAGAACTCGGCACACGTCTGGCACATGTTGACGGCGGAGTTCCTAATATACGTATAAGCGTTCCTACCCTTAACGAGTACTATATAGGTCAGCTCATCTACTTCTTTGAGATTGGATGCGGAATCAGTGGAAATGTATTAGGCGTTAATCCATTCAACCAGCCTGGCGTAGAGGCATACAAGAAGAACATGTTTGCCCTACTTGACAAACCTGGCTACGAAGAAGACAGCAAGGCTATTAAGGAAAGACTGGCAAAAGAGGCATAATAACAAATATAAATAATGCTACAAAATAAAGTTACAGAATATCTTAAAAGAAACGGCTTTGAGGCTTTTAACCCCAAAGCCGTTCTTTTCGACATGGACGGAGTCATCTATGACAGCATGTACAATCACTCTGAGTGCTGGCATAAGGCAATGAAGAAATGCGGCCTTGAGATGACAAGAGAAGAGGCGTATCTATGGGAAGGTATGCGTGGCGAAGAGGTAATACAGAATCTTGCAAGACAACAATGGCACAGAGAACTGACTAACGAGCAAGCGCATGAGATTTACCTCGTGAAGTCTGCTATTTTCTCAAGTCTTGAACCTGCCAAAAAGATGGAAGGCATAACAGAGCTGTTCCAGCAGATACATTCTGACGGACTAAACATAGGAGTTGTAACAGGAAGCGGACAGAAATCATTGCTTGACAGACTTGAGGAAGACTTCTGCGGACTTATAAGAAGAGACCTTGTGGTTACAAGTTATGATGTGAGACAAGGCAAGCCAAATCCAGAGCCATACCTCTGCGGCTTAATAAAAAACGGAGTGAAGGCAAACGAAGCTATCGTTGTCGAGAATGCTCCTCTTGGTGTCAGAGCCGCAGTAAACGCAGGAATATTCACCATTGCCGTCAACACCGGTCCGCTATCCAACGAGGAGTTAATAAAAGAAGGTGCCGACTTGGTGTTTAACAGCATGACGGACTTATGTGAATACTGGATAAACTTCAGACAGTTCTTCTTATAATTCACAAGCAAATGTAATACAAGAAGATTATTATTACATAAAAAACAAGGTTTTTTGTTAATATTGTAAAAAACAAAACACATAAAGTGTTCATAATTTTATAAAAGCATTAACTTTGCGATGTAATAAAGAAAATATTAAGAACTTAGACTATAATATGATTATGAGAAAGATTGCTTTAATGACATTTATGATGTTAGCCTCTGTATGCATGCTTGCTCAGAAGGGACCGGAGATAAAATTCGATAAGCTAACACACAACTTCGGAACATTCTCTGAAAGTAATCCTGTGCAGAAGTGCACATTTACATTTACAAACACAGGCGACGCTCCATTAATAATCAACCAAGCCGTGGCAAGTTGTGGCTGTGCGGTTCCAACTTACACTAAGAAACCTGTTGCTCCGGGAGAGAAAGGCGAGGTAAGTGTTACATATAATGGCAAAGGAAAGTTCCCCGGACATTTTAAAAAGACTGTAACAATCCGCACCAACTGCGCGAACAGCCTTCTCCGTCTATACATAGAAGGTGACATGCAGGAGGTTAAGGAACCGTAAGAACGAAAGAGAACAGTTGGTTTTGACATAGCTCTACCGACACTATCAAATAAAAACAGACAGGCGAATACGTCTGTCTGTTTGTTTTATACCGCATATAGCATTTATATGTATTTTTATATCTCCTTTATTCTACCACATTCCGATAATTTAAACGATGTCACTCCCGGCTTTATTTGGCAAGTAGAATACAATTGATTAGTACTTATCAAGCATATATATGAGCCTGAAACTGGCTACTTCGGACAGGAACTTCTCGGGCTGTCCTTTGTTTATATTCTCAGAACCGAGAAAACTTAAATCCGTATTATTTATCCTTACAGGACCTTTACTGTTGGTAAATACATAATAACAGCAATCATCAACCGCAAACAAACTATCTTTATCCGCCACGAAGTATGATGCGTCATCATCGCCTACAGCCATACAGTGCATGAGGTATAGAACTGTTGATTGCTCTTCCTTATACATGAACACAACCATCTCTCCCTTCTTTGGGAGTTTATGTTCCCAGGGAGGGAATCCTCCCCAACGGAAACACGAACAGCCTTGTGTTGATAAGCTGGATGTTAAATCCCGATATCCGCCTTCATCAAGTTCAAGAACTCTTAGAAGATTCCTTGTATCATCTATCTCCTCCTCTTCTCTACTGACCATGTATATTTTCATGTACAAGCTTCCTTTGTAAGGATTGTCTCCATTCACCTGACTTAGTTCACATTCAAAAGCATCAGCCCAGCCAAGATCCAACATGGTTGCAAGGTGTTTATTCTCTGTGCGAGGTACATATCCAAGAATATCATCGAAATTATCCGGATCATAATCATCGGCTAAAGCAACAGCTATAGCGTAATTGTCATACTTGTTTGCCTTATCTCGCACAAGAACCAACTCTGCGCCTTCATATAGTTCTTCCCAGATATCATGCAAATCATGAAATGTGATGCCTGCTATCTGACATTCTTTATAAAGAACACGTCTCTTCTCTTTATATACGTAAGGTTCTCCTGGCATACCTATTGTATGCCGAATAAAATCTTTGTATGACGGAAAAATCATATTGCCTTGGACATCAGTTTTATGTTCGTCTATATATAACTCATCTATCTTAATGTCTGCAAGATCTATATCCTTAATGCCGCATTCTTCTAACTGACGCTGTAAGTCTTTTAATTCGGCATCACATTTAGGACATGTGCCACTGCAGTCTCCCAGAAGTGTGCATTCAGACGGCTTATAATCCAAACCATACTTATCTGCCACAAGAAAACGTATGCTTTTAAGAAGTTCACATTTTTCTTTCCCTCTATTCATATACTATAACTCTTTGTATTCCACTTTATAGACTTTGGTAAAGCCATATCTGTTTTTAATCTCTTCTACATTAGCGTCTAAATCAGAACCGTCATTATAACCTGGTATGTATGGAACTTTTACAATGACTTTATCTCAATGAACAAGAGTACTGATAGTTTTTAGCTGCTGTAAGATTTCTGAATCCCGCCCAGTATATTCCTTATATATATTAGGATTCATTGACTTTATGTCTACAATCCAAAGGTCTGCAACCGAGGATAAATGTTTTATCGTATCATCTAAACATCTCAAGCAAGTCTCTAAAGTTATCTTCCATCTGTCACCACATAGTTTCTTGAACTCTATAATAAAATCCTCATAAAGAGTAGGTTCTCCTCCTCCAAAACAAATACCACCACCTGTGGATTGGAAATACAGATTGTCAATCCTTACCAAGTCATAAAGTTCCTTCGGGGTTAGCATCATTATGCCATTACGCAATGTTTTGCCGTCTTTTTCATAAATTGGTTCATGGCATTTCCTGTTCAGACAGTATTTACATTTCAAAGGACACCCCATAAAAGTAACCAAGGTTGTTATGCCACAACCATCCGTACCCATTCGCAATCTGCTTATGCCAAAGATTGGAGCTTTTATGTTATGTCCTTTAAAACGTGTCATCCCACTAAAAGTTCTTAATTGTAAAGTTTTATGGCGTTCATTGTTACGCCGTCAGCCTTGTCCGCATTCTCATTGAAATACTTCTGCCACAATGATTCGAGGGCTTGCGCCTCTTGCAGAGAGAGTAAACGTCCGGAACGACCGCCTGTCCAATCGAAAGTAGGATATGGCATCTCTATGTCGGTTGAATGTGGAGCGTGGCAGCGGATTGCCATCAGCGACACCTTATGCCATCCATCTCCTGTTCAACTGTTCGAAGGTCAGACGCCCCTTTCTTCTTAAAGTATTGATAATCCATACATATTGGTGAAAGATCATTGATGGTTTCATAGTAGGTTAATATTTTATATCTGATAATGTTATAATTGCAAAGATAGTTTATTTTGAATATAATGATATTCCTGATGACAAATTAAGGCGATAGAGATTATATATCAAGGAGCTGCAAAGGTTCTGACACAAAACACATTGCGCCGTTACATTGAAGAAATTCTGCGTCTCTGAACCCCCACAGAACGCTTACACAAGAGATGTTTGCATTTTTAGCCGTAAGTATATCCACGTCGCTGTCGCCTATATACACCGACTCTTCCGCTGTTGCCCCCAACTGTCTCATGACCTCAATGACACCATCGGACTCTGGCTTCCGCCTTATGCCATTCCCCTCTCCCACTGCAACATCTATCAACGAACCAAAATATCTGTTACACAGTGCTTGCGTGGCGGCGTGAAACTTATTGCTTACTACGGCTGTTTTTATTCCCCTTTGTTTCAGTTGCTCTAATAACGATATTATTCCCGGATATGGCATTGTGCTGTCTTCGCTATGCTGTATATAATACTTGCGGAATGTGTCCAGCACCTCAGCGGCTATAGCAGTAGGAGTATCCTGCGGGACAGCCCTTAGAATGAGATTCTCCACGCCATTGCCTACAAACGCACGAACCTCGTCAGTTGTCCGCACAGGCATATTATGATGAGCAAGGGCATAGTTTACACTTGTCGCCAGATCGCTTAATGTATCAAGCAGCGTTCCGTCAAGATCAAATATGTATGTTGTTAACTGTTTCATATTAAACCGAACTTTAATTTTTGTTGAAAAACCGGATGTGTTCCTTATGCAAAGATATGTAAAAATCTTGTCGCTTAAGAAAATATGATGTAATTTTGCATGAATTCAATAAATACACTCATCAGAATATGGCTAAAAAGAAAAGAAAGAAAACGAGCAAGAAATATATATCACACATTGGCCTGTCCCTTATTTTATTGGCAACAGCACTCATCGGTATGGCTTTTATTCCTATCTCAGGAAAAGACGGGAAACAGATTCTCTACATAGACAACAACGACAATGCGGACTCGGTGTATGAGAAGATGTCTGTTTTCTGCAAGCCTTATGTCATGCCTCTGTTCAAGACTGGCTCCGCATTGTTGTCATACGAGGAAAACATACGCACAGGAAGGTATGAGATTGACAATGACGGTGCGCTGACACTGCTCCGGAAATTGAGAAACGGCACGCAGACTCCCGTAAGACTTACCATTCCCTGTGTCAGAACCATGGAGCAGCTTGCTGGCTTCCTGTCACATAAGCTGATGCTCGACAGCACAGATGTGATAAACTCACTCAACAATCCTGAGCATTGCTCACAATATGGATACACACCGGAGACGATACCGGCTCTTTTCATCCCGAACACATACGATATATACTGGAATACAGGATGGGAGAAATTCATGAAAAGGATGCAGGATGAGAACCGAAAGTTCTGGAACGAAGAGAGAATGAGCAAGGCAGAGAGTGCCGGCCTTACAGAGGATGAGGTTGTGACACTTGCAAGCATCATAGACGAAGAGACCTCTAACAACGGCGAGAAGCCAGACATTGCAGGTATGTACCTCAACAGACTTGAGAAAGGCATTCCGTTGCAAGCCGACCCAACAATAAAGTTTGCCATGAAGAAATTTCATCTCAGGAGAATATACAACAAGATGCTTGATGTGAAAAGTCCATATAACACATACAGAAACAAAGGGCTTCCGCCCGGACCAATAAGGATTGCCTCGGTGGCAGGCATCGACGCCGTGCTTAACCACACTGACCATAATTATCTGTACATGTGCGCCAAAGAGGACTTCAGCGGCACACATAATTTTGCGGAGACTTATGAGGAGCATCTCAGAAACGCAAAGAAATACACCGAGGCACTTAACAAAAGAAATATCAAATAAGACAGCAGGAAGACATAAGGAACTGCAAGGGTTGAATATGTATCACAGTATGAAACAGTAAAGAAATAAAGTCTTTTGATTTTTTGCTCATAATACAATATTATAGTACCTTTGCACAAATTTAGATAAGACTATGATTAAGAACGAATTAGATAATCGCGAAGAGAAAAAGAGCCTCAGTTTCGTAGAGCAGCTCGTTGAGAAAGACCTTGAAGAAGGCAAGAATGGTGGCAGAATACAGACACGCTTCCCGCCAGAGCCAAACGGATACCTGCACATCGGACATGCCAAAGCCATCTGCATGGATTTTGGCATTGCTGAGAAATATAACGGTGTTTGCAACCTGCGCTTTGATGACACTAATCCAAGCAAGGAGAACAACGAGTATGTAGAGAATATACAGAACGACATCTCATGGCTCGGATTCAAGTGGGGAAACATATATTATGCCTCAGACTATTTCCAGCAGCTTTGGGATTTCGCTGTATGGATGATAAAGAAAGGCTGGGCATATATCGACGAACAAAGCTCTGAGCAGATAGCACAGCAGAAAGGAACACCAACAGAGCCAGGCAAGCCTTCACCGTTCAGAGACCGACCAGTGGAAGAAAGCCTTGAGCTGTTTGAGAAAATGAATACAGCAGATGCCGTTGAAGGCTCCATGGTGCTGAGAGCGAAGCTTGACATGGCTAATCCAAACATGCATTTCCGCGACCCTATCATGTATCGCATAATGCACACACCTCATCACCGCACAGGAACAAAATGGCACGCATATCCGATGTATGACTTCGCACACGGACAGAGCGACTATTTCGAGGGTGTGACACACTCTATCTGTACGCTTGAGTTTGTGCCACATCGCCCACTCTATGACAAGTTCATTGACTTCCTGAAGGAAATGAACGGAGAGACAGAGAACATCAACGACAACCGTCCAAGACAGATTGAGTTCAACAGACTCAATATGACATATACCGTGATGAGCAAGCGAAAGCTGCATGCTCTTGTTGACGAGGGAAGCGTAAACGGATGGGATGACCCTCGAATGCCTACCGTATGCGGCATGAGAAGAAGAGGATATTCTCCTGAAAGTATCAGAAAATTCATCGACAGCATAGGATATACAAAGTTTGACGCCCTTAACGACGTGGCATTGCTTGAGGCCGCGGTAAGAGAAGACCTCAACGCAAGGGCAACACGCGTGTCGGCAGTCATCAACCCTGTGAGACTGGTCATCACAAATTATCCAGACGGACAGACAGAAGACATAACAGCCATCAACAATCCTGAGAACGAGAACGACGGCACACACACCATAACATTCTCAAAGAATCTGTGGATTGAAAGAGACGACTTCATGGAGGATGCTCCAAAGAAGTTCTTCAGAATGACACCGGGTAAGGAGGTAAGACTGAAGGGTGCCTATATAATAATGTGCACCGGATGTACCAAAGACGAGAACGGCAACATAATAGAGATACAAGCCGAATACGACCCACTGAGCAAGAGCGGAATGGAAGGTGCCAACAGAAAGGTGAAAGGCACTCTTCATTGGGTATCTGCAGACCACTGCAAGAAAGCCGAAGTGAGAGTATACGACCGCCTGTTCAATGTTGAGAATCCTTCTGCTGACGAAAGAGACTTCAGGGAACTTCTGAATCCAGACTCTCTGCAGACAATAAAAGACTGCTACATAGAAGAGTACGCTGCGACAAAGAAGCCTGGAGAATACCTGCAATTCCAGAGAATAGGCTATTTCATGATGGACAACGACGCTACGGAAGACAATATCATCTTCAATAAGACCGTAGGTCTGAAGGACACATGGGCTAAGGTAAACAAATAAACACTAAAGAAATTCTCACAGACTATGGATTTTGGAGTAGCCGAACTTCTGAAATGGGTTCTTGAAAACCTAAACTACTGGATTGTCACAATATTCATGGCAATAGAAAGTTCATTCATCCCATTCCCGTCAGAGGCAGTCGTACCACCAGCAGCATGGAAAGCCATGACCGACGACTCTATGAATATCTTTCTTGTTGTGATATTCGCCACCATTGGTGCCGATATAGGCGCTTTAGTGAACTACTACCTGGCAAAGTGGCTTGGCCGTCCTATTGTGTACAGGTTTGCCAATTCCAGATTCGGACACATGTGTCTCATCGACGAAGAGAAAGTACATCATGCTGAAGAGTACTTCAGAAAGCATGGCGCTACGTCAACATTCTTCGGACGACTGATTCCTGCAGTAAGACAGTTGATAAGTATCCCTGCAGGTCTGGCAGGAATGAAAATAGGACCGTTCCTGCTATACACCACCCTTGGTGCCGGCATCTGGAACAGTATTCTTGCCTTTATCGGATATGCCATTTACAAATACACAGAGCTAAAGACAACAAACGATGTGTATCAGATGGCAACAAAGTACAGTCACGAGTTAGGGTATATAATTATCGGCATTACAATTTTCATTGTAGGCTATTTAATTTACAAAGGTATGAAGAAGAAATAAATATTTTTCAGAATCTGATAATTAACAACAGAGGAGATGCAGCCGCATCTCCTCTGTTGTATTAAGATGATAGAACTTCGGATATAGTTTTTATAGTTCCTATAACTTCTATGGTTTTGTTTCTCTATATATTTTGTGCATTAATGTCACTTTTTTTGAATTAATGTCATTTTTGGCGTGCATTAATTCCCCCGATTTTGGGGCGTTTTAACTTAATATCCGTTAAATATTAACACTTGTTTAATAAAAAGAGTTATTTTTCGGAGAATTAATGTCTGGCAAAAATGACATTAATTCCAATTATTGTCACATTTTTGCATTTTTGTGGCATTAATTCAAAAACAGCATACTTTTTACTCGTAAGTGCCATACTTTCAGTGTGTTATCATGGTGTTTATGTCAAAAAAAACGCATACTTTTCAGGTGATTTTTGTGAAGATGTGAAGGATGTGAAGGATAAAATAGCAACTTTACTATAAATATG
>JAFQGS010000126.1 GCA_017415455.1 Prevotella sp. | reverse complement strand
GGCATTGGTATCAGAAGTTTCTCAACTCATTATATATTCTCTGTACAGGCAGCCCCATGACATTAAAATAACTTCCTGTCAAGGATGTCACACCTATATATCCTATCCATTCCTGTATGCCATAGGCACCAGCCTTGTCAAATGGCTTATATGTATCTACATAATGGTTTATTTCTTCTTCTGTGAGCTCCTTAAATGTTACTTCCGTCACAACAGAGAAGGCTGATTGTTTATCTGATGTTGTAAGACACACACCTGTTATTACCTGATGAGTCTTACCGCTGAGCTTGCGCAGCATGGCACATGCGTCTGATTTATCCGACGGCTTACCTAACACCTCTCCGTCAAGAACGACAACGGTGTCTGCCGTGATAACAAGCATATCCTTTGTCATTGCCTCACGATATGCGTCTGCCTTCTTGCGCGACACATACAGCGCCACGTCGGCAGATGGCAGATCTGAGGGATACGACTCATCTATACCATCAATGACTTTCACCGTAAAACTCAAGTCCAACCCCGAAAGCAACTCCTTGCGGCGAGGACTGTTGCTCGCCAATACTATATTATATTTACTATCCATCACAATTTTATCTTTTACTTACCACAAACAGGACGACGGTCTGTCATTACCAGCCGAAAGCATCAGCACCGTTCATCCACTTGCCCTGAACCCTCAACACCTGCTCTATAACATCGCGGGCACATCCCTGCCCTCCTTGACAGGATGAAATATAAACACTTACCTCTTTAATCTCATGGCAGGCGTCCTTAGGACAACACGGACAGCCGGCACGACACATTATCTCATAATCGGGAATATCGTCACCCATATATAACACCTCATCGTCTGTGAGTCCATGACGCAATAGAAAATCCTCATAGTCGCGTATCTTCACAGCCGACCTCATATATATATCCTTCACGCCAAGTCGCTCGTACCTTTTATATACACTATGTGTGTTGCCTCCTGTTATTATTGCAACCGTCAGACCCATCTTGCAGGCATGCTGTATGGCATAACCATCCTTTATGTTTACCGTGCGCATAGGCTCGCCGTCGGGATGAAGCGATATGGTGGATGCGCTCAGCACACCGTCCACATCAAAGACCACAGCTCTGATTTTGCTCAAGTCATAGTTTATCATTTCCTTCTTGCCTTAGACATTTCATGAATACTTTTCGACATAATATCATAAACGCTGCGATGCATGGGCAGAGAGTCCAGCATAGAGCAGTGCGAGTCTATCACGTTTGAGTCATACCTTACAGCCGGTCCGGTCTGAGCATCCTGCGGAGCCATTGCATATGCCTTTGACACAGTCTCGTTAATCAGCGGAGCCATAACGTCGAAACTCATACCATGGCGTGAGAGAATATCCGACGAAAGTGCAAAGCAATGATTAACAAAATTGCATGCGAACACCGCTGCCAGATGTAAATACCTACGGTCTGCGGAACTAAGGTTATGGACATTCGCCGATATACTCTCCGCCACTTCGGATATCACCTTCACAGAATAGTCGTTAACACCCTCTACAAAGCAATGGATATCTTTAAAATCAACAACTCTCTCCTTACTGAATGTCTGCATCGGATAAAGCACGCCATAGTTGACAAAGCATCCCTCAAAGACATTCATTCCCATACTGCCCGCCGTATGGACAACAACAGGATTTCCAGCGCATAAAGTCAGGCCCTTTGCCACCTCTTCCAAGACACTGTCCTTTATGGATATGACATAAAAATCAGCATCTTGTATAATATCAGAAACATCATTAACAGCCAGAGCGTCAATAGAACGGGCAAGCATGTCAGCCGACTCTGAGGTTCGGCTATATACCTGCAAGATGTCATGACCGGCTTTGCGCAGAGCATGTCCGAGACTGGTGGCAAGATTTCCTGCTCCTATCAGAACTATACGCATAGCTCTTAGTATTTGTCAATATGCACGTTTTCCCATTTCAGCTTCTCCTCGTCCTGAGGCTTACGCACATCAGCCTTATGGCCTATACCAATTGCGCACAACACCTCCATGTTCTCAGGAATGTCAAGCACACCTTGTATAACAGATGTTGAGGTTGTTCCGTCAGACAACGCCCGTCCTCTCATCTGCGCCCAGCATGAGCCAAGTCCCAGATCTTCCGCCTGATATTGCATTGAGATGGCTGCTATTGAGCCGTCCTCCACCCAGCAGTCATTCTCCATAGGGTCACCCAGCACAAGAATAACCACCGGAGCCTCTTTCAGAAACTGCGAACCTATCTCCCTTGCATCGGCAATCTTCTCTATTGCCATCTTGTCCTCAACTACCACAAAGTGCCAGGCTCTTCTGCTTTTTGACGTCGGAGACATCAATGCCGCACGAAGAATATCCTTTATGTCATCAGCGGATATCTCCTCTGAGGTGAACTTCCTGTGACTTCTGCGTATCTGTACTAAGTCCTTGAAATCTTTCATATTCTGTTGTATAAATATTATTGCCTTGCAAAGATAGTAATAAAATGCAATATTTGGCAAAGCAAATCGTTATATAAAACATGAGACATAGAATTATTTGCACAGCTATATTCATATTATCCGCGTTCCTGACGACCTACGCACAGACATTCACACTGCAGGGAAGAGTTACTGACACACAGAACAATCCTGTGGAACTGGCAACCGTAGCCGTGGTGAAGCAAGGAAAAGTTGCCATGACTAACCTGAAAGGCGAATTCTCCATGAGTCTGAGCTCTGCCGACAGCGTTGTAGTAAGATTCTCCATGGTGGGATATAAGACCAAGACAAGGGTACTGCGCCGGCCAAAAGGAAAGCAGACATTACAGATACAGCTGTTTGACGACAACCAGCTGAGCGAGGTTACCGTCGTTGAGCGCAGGAGACAAACCGGAACAACCGAGCAACTTGACGTCAAGAACATAAAGAGCACCCCTTCTGTTACGGGAAATGCAGTCGAGGAGCTTATACAATCGCAAGCCGGAGTATCCACACACAGCGAGCTGTCATCACAGTATAATGTGCGAGGAGGTAGCTTTGACGAGAACAGCGTGTATATAAATGACGTGGAAATATACAGACCGTTCCTTGTAAGAAGCGGACAACAGGAAGGACTGTCCATCATCAACCCCGACATGGTTAAGTCCATAGGGTTCTCTACCGGAGGTTTTGAGGCTAAATACGGCGACAAGATGTCATCAGCCCTTGACATCACATACAAACGTCCGAGCAAGTTTGAGGCTAACATCAACGCCAGCCTGCTTGGGGCAAGCGCATACGTTGGCTTCAGCACAAAGAAAATATCATGGAGCAACGGCTTAAGATACAAAACAAACAGATACCTTCTTGGCTCATTGGACACAAAGGGAGAATACAAGCCCAACTTCCTTGACTATCAGACATACTTCGTGTACCAGCCAAACAAACGATGGAGCATTGAGTTTATCGGAGACATATCGGAGAACCATTACAATTTTGACCCGGAAGACAGAGAGACAAAATTCGGAACTATGGAGAATGTCAAGTCATTCAAAGTGTATTTTGACGGATGGGAGAAAGACATTTTCCGTACTTACTTCGGTACGATGAACATATCCTATAACTTCAGCGACAAGACAAAGCTGTCTCTTATCGGCTCGGCATTCCATACAAACGAGCAGGAGCGCTATGACATACAAGGTCAGTATTGGCTCACACAAACCGAGACATCTGAGAACCTGGGCGTGGGAACATACATGGAGCACGCGCGAAACTACCTGAAGGCCAACGTGAAGAGCCTGAAACTGGCATTCTATCATAAGTCAAAAAAACATGACATACAAGCCGGACTGACATATAAGATTGAGCATATCTCAGAAAAAAGCAAGGAATATGAGATGCGCGACTCAAGCGGATATAACATTCCACATGACGGAGCGAACCTGAAACTCATATACTCTCTGAATGCAAAGAACACCCTTGACGCAAACCGCCTTGAAACATACATTCAGGACACATACAAGTTTACGAGCAAAGGTGAGCACGCATTCTTCACACTCAACTATGGTATCAGGTTCAGCCATTGGAACTTCAACAAGGAAAGTCTGTTCAGCCCGAGAGCATCACTTACTATTGTTCCGGCATTCAACCATGACGTGACATTCAGATTCGCCACCGGTCTATATTACCAGGCACCGTTCTTCAAGGAACTGAGAGACACTACCACCATTGACGGAACGACATATGCGACACTAAACAACAAGATAAAAAGCCAGCGCTCTATACACTTCATCGCAGGATACGACTATCGTTTCAAGATAAACAAACGACCGTTCAAGTTCACAGCCGAGGCATACTACAAGGCTTTATCCAATATTGTGCCATATACCGTGAACAATGTGAAGATTGTTTACGACGCAAGTGAGCAATGCAGCGGACATGCCGCAGGTGTTGACTTCAAGCTATATGGTGAGTTTGTGCCAGGAACAGACTCATGGGTAAGCCTGTCGCTGATGGATACCAAGCTGAATATCAGAGGCAAGAGCATACCTATGCCATCAGACCAGAGATATTCACTGAATCTATTCTTCACCGACTACTTCCCTGGTACTGACAGATGGAAGATGTCACTAAAACTTGCCTTTGCTGACGGTCTGCCTTTTGGCGCTCCGCACAGAGACATCTCAGAACAGCCTTTCCGCGCACCTGCATACAAACGCGCTGACATAGGAATGAGCTACAGACTATTAAACAACGAGAACCGCAGCAAGAAATCAATTTTCAAGAATATATGGCTCGGCCTTGACTGTCTTAACCTGCTTGGTATAAACAACGTAAACTCATATTACTGGATTACGGACGTGACAAACCACCAATATGCAGTACCAAACTATCTTACAGGAAGGCAGATTAACGCACGCATACAAATTGAATTCTAAGTAACATAACAGACAACAGGCCAGAATAGTCGGAACAAAGGATATCATATTTGCAATCAGGCATATTCAGTTAGAAATCCTACAGTATATAACATGCTAAAAGACAAGCTAAATGTTTGTACTTTAGAATTAAATATGTACCTTTGCAAGATAAAAGTAATCAAATTTCAAATTATGAAAATATCTCACATCGAACATCTGGGTATTGCTGTACCAAGCATTGAAGCTGCACTACCCTATTTCAAAGAAGTTTTAGGTTTAGACTGCTATGCAGTTGAGGAAGTGGCAGACCAGAAAGTAAAGACAGCATTTCTGAAATGCGGCGAAGTAAAGATAGAGCTGCTTGAGCCAACATCGCCTGACAGCACTATACAGAAGTGGCTTGACAAAGGCAACAAGGGAGTACATCATGTGGCTTTCTGTGTTGAGGACGGCGTGAGCAACGCACTCGCTGAATGCGAGACAAAAGAAATCATGCTCATCGACAAGGCACCACGCAAAGGCGCAGAGAACCTTAACATAGCATTCCTGCACCCAAAATCAACATGTGGTGTACTGACTGAGCTATGTGAGCACTAAAACAAGAAACAAGTTACACACATTATAACAGAACAGCTATGAGCAAGCAATTAGAAAAAATCAAGCAATTGATAGCAAAGCGTGAGCAGGCTCGCCTTGGTGGCGGCGAGAAAGCCATAGAGAAGCAGCATGCACGCGGAAAATATACAGCCCGTGAACGAATAGACATGCTTCTTGACGAAGGCAGCTTCGAGGAGATGGACATGTTCAAACTCCACCGCTGCACTAACTTCGGAATGGAGAAAAAGCAGTATCTCGGCGATGGTGTAGTTGTAGGTAGTGGTACTATCGACGGCCGTCTCGTGTATATCTTTGCCCAGGACTTCACAGTGAACGGAGGTTCTCTGTCAGAAACCATGGCACAGAAAATATGCAAGGTCATGGATATGGCAATGAAGATGGGTGCACCTGTCATCGGTATCAACGATTCAGGAGGCGCACGTATACAGGAAGGCATCAACGCCCTTGCAGGATATGCTGAGATTTTCGAGCGTAACATCCTCGCTTCTGGTGTTGTGCCACAGATAAGTGGTATCTTCGGTCCTTGTGCCGGTGGTGCCGTATATTCT
>JAFQGS010000125.1 GCA_017415455.1 Prevotella sp. | reverse complement strand
CAAGCGCGAAGCTCCGCTTCCTGGCTAAGGACTATGAGACAGGCAAGGCTCACGGTTTCAACATCACAAAGGTATCTGTAGAATATACAAACGGTTATGCTGAGACATTCAACGCTTACACAGGCGAGTATGGCGCTGCTGGCACCACCAAGACATCTGAGGCTGCAGCTGTTAAGTACACACAGACAGAGAATACAGTATTCACAGACTATATTCCTGTAAATGCTGCTGTTGACGAGACTATTAAGGTTTTTGTTACATACACTGACGGTACAGGAACGCCAACAACAAAAAGACTCGATTTCACTCCTGTTCCTCTGAAGCGCAACTACCTCACAACAATCAAGGCTAATGTTTGGAAAGAGCAGGCTGAGGTTGAGATTATCATCGAAGAGGCTCTTGCAGAGATTCCAAGTAACGATGGTGTAACATATTATATTACAAACCCAGCAGAGTTAATGTGGCTGTCTAAGGAAGTTGCTAATGGTGAAACATTTAAGGGAAAGACTATTGTTCTTGAATCAAATATTGACCTTGAGAATCAGGAGTGGACACCAATAGGAAACAGCACAACAGCGTTCCAGGGAACATTTGATGGTAATGGATATACAATTTCTAATCTTAAGATAGACCAGGCTACAAAGAGCAATATGGGTCTTTTCGGTTATACAACAAATGGTACTATAAAGAATGTACATATAAACAATGCTACAATTAAGGGTCGCCTTAACGTAGGTGTTGTTGCCGGAACTCCATATACTTCAAAATATGAGAATATCAAGATTACTGGTCTTGTACAGGTAGATGGTATGGCATATGTTGGTGCCGTAGGTGGTAAGAATGCTTATGCAAACTGGAATAATATCACAGTGGATGTAGAGGACGGTAGTTATGTTAAGGCTAACTCTGTAGAGGATGGCATTGCTTACCGTACATATGTTGGTGGTGTTGTTGGTTTCATGGGTGAGGGCGGACACAAGATGTCTAACATAACTTCTAATATTGATGTTATCGGAACAACTATTGACGTTGGCGGTATCACAGGTATCGCTCACTATGGAAACACATTTGAGAACTGTTCTTCAAGTGGTAATGTGGAGATTACTGCAGCAGAGGACGCTAGTGACGCAGAACAAATAGGTGGTATTGCAGGTGTATGGCATAATGGAGGCTCTCCAGTATCATTCATAAACTGCAAGTATACAGGAACATTGAAGGTTAACTATACAGACGGTGTTGACCTCTCTGATAATACTATTGTAGGTAGTGCTTATAGTACAACAGGTTCAGGTCAGTTGATTATGGATTGTCCTACAAATGTTAAAGATGCTGACGGTTTGGTTGAGGCTCTTGAAAATGGTGAGGATGTAGTTCTTCTTGATGATGTAAAGATTGATCCTGCAGGAATGAGCAATGCTTATGGTACTACTGGTATAAATGTGAAGAATGGTCAGACTATTGACGGTAATGGCAATACACTTGACATCAAGGGTGCTGGAGGTACATGGGATTCTGGTATCAGTACAACAGGTGGACTTATTAAGGATATCACAATTACAGGTTCTTTCCGTGGTATTTTTGTAAATCACAATAGTACTCACACAGAGGAAGTAGTTCTTGAGAATGTAACAATTGAAGGTACTACTTACACAATTAGCTGTGACCAAGGTGCAAACCAGAATCTGTCAGCTACAAACTCAACTTTCAAGGGTTGGACAAGCTATGCTGCAACAATTGGTACAGTAAACTTTAAGGATTGTTATTTCGGTAAGGGCAATGGTTATGCATATTGCCGTCCTTATGCTCCTACAACATTTGAGGGCTGTGAATTTGAAGCTGGTTATAAAATAGATCCTCGCGCAGCAGTGACATTTATAAATTGTACTTTTGGCGGTCAGCCATTGACTGCAGAAAACCTTGCTACACTTCTTACCAATACAACAAACGCTACTATTAAATAATAGTTGTTAAAAAATAATAGCTAAATAAATATTTCTGCGCTCTTCTTTTATAGGGGAGCGCAGTTTTTTTGTCTTGATCAGAATTATTGTTGTGCTTTTCTGCTTAGCAATATCGTTCCTTTTCCAGCGCAATAAAAAAGGCTGCCTCGTTAGAGACAGCCTGATAAAGATGATAACCTATAGTGTGTTATTCTTTTACAGGAATCATATCAACACGGCGCTGATGACGGCCACCCTCGAAAGGAGTCTTGAAGAACTGATCAAGGATTCTACCTGCTGTTCTGTTGTCGATGAAACGTCCCGGAAGAACAATTACGTTAGCATCGTTGTGCTGACGGATAAGGCATGAAATCTCTGGGTCCCAGCAAAGACCAGCACGTACACCCTGGTGCTTGTTAAGAGTGATGGCCATACCCTCACCGCTACCGCAGATTGCGATACCTGGATAAACCTCACCGCTCTCAATGTCATTTGCAAGAGCGTGTGCAAACTCAGGATAGTCGCAGCTTATATCGCTATATGTACCATAATCCTTATAAGCGTAACCTTTCTCCTTGAGATATTGCTCTACATACTTCTTCAGTGGGAAGCCTGCGTGGTCGCATGCCAAACCGATTGTCTTAATTTCCATAGTCGTAAAATTTATTAGGTCGGAGCAGCGTCTCCTTGTATTTTTGTTTTATAGGTGTGGACGGATACGCCGCTCCGTCCTCACCATTTCATTCGTTTTTCTTTATTTGCTTAGGCAAGCATAGACTTTACCTGATTATATACATTCTCGCCTGTGTAACCGAGCTTCTCGTCGAGAACCTTGTAAGGAGCAGAGAAACCGAAGCTTGGCATACCCCAAACCTTACCGTTGGCACCAACAAGTCCTTCGAGTGTTACAGGCAGACCTGCTGTAAGACCGAATATCTTGCTGCCTGCAGGAAGGATGCTCTCCTGATATTCCTTACTCTGGTTGCGGAAGAGACCCTCAGATGGTACGCTTACGATACGAACCTTTATGCCGTCCTTACGGAGAAGTTCTGCACCGCTAACGAGTGTTGAAACCTCAGAACCGCTGGCGAGGAGGATAACGTCGAACTGCTCGTCGCTGCCTGCAACAACATACGCACCCTTGCGTGCCTGCTCGTAGTCATTGCCTGCAGGAAGCTTGGTGATGTTCTGGCGTGAAAGGATAAGAGCTGTTGGTGTCTCCATGTTCTCCATTGCCATTGCCCAGCAAACGGTTGTCTCGTCAGCATCAGCTGGACGGAATACGCGGATAGAATCCTTGCCGTGGTGGTTCTTCAGTTTCTCCATCAAACGAATCTGTGCCTCCTGCTCAACTGGCTCGTGGGTTGGGCCGTCCTCACCTACGCGGAATGCGTCGTGTGTCCAGATGAACTTGATAGGCACTTCCATGAGAGCTGCCATACGAGCAGCTGGCTTCATGTAGTCTGAGAATACGAAGAATGTACCGCAAGCTGGGATAACACCACCGTGGAGATACATACCGATGCACATACATGCCATGGTAAGCTCAGCAACACCTGCCTGGAAGAAAGCACCGCTGAAGTCGTCTGCCTGCATAGAGGTTGTCTTCTTCAAGAAACCGTCTGTCTTGTCAGAGTTAGAAAGGTCGGCAGAACCGCAAATCATATTAGGAACCTGCTCTGCAAGAACGCTCAGACAAGCTGCAGAAGCAGCACGAGTAGCAGAGTTTTCCTTCTGTACACAAGCAGTCCAGTCAACCTTTGGTGCGTTGCCGCTGAACCACTCCTTCATCTGTGCAGCCTTCTCAGGGTTAGCCTTTGCCCACTCAGCCTCTTCTGCATAACGAGCAGCAACAATCTGCTTCAGTTCTTCCTTACGGTCAGCATAGAGTTTCTGAACTTCTGGGAAGATTTCGAATGGTGATTCTGGATTACCGCCAAGATTCTTGATTGTATTGATATAAGCATCGCCGCCAAGAGGAGCACCGTGGGTGTTGATGCAAGCTTCATAGCTTGTGCCGTCGGCACGGAGAGCACCCTTACCCATGATTGTCTTACCGATGATAAGTGTAGGACGCTTTTCTTCCTTCTGAGCTGCCTTCAAAGCCTCGCGAATTTCGTCTGCATCGTTACCGTTTATGTTGATAACGTTCCAGCCCCATGCCTTGTACTTAGCCTCTGTGTCTTCCTTCATAACAACACTTGTCTCTGTTGAGAGCTGTATGTCGTTAGAGTCGTAGAACATGATGAGGTTGTTAAGTCCGAGGATACCTGCGATACGACCAGTTGCCTGAGAGATTTCCTCCTCAACACCACCGTCAGAGATGTATGCATAAATCTTGTGCTGCATGGCTGTCTTGCCAAGGCGTGCCTCAAGGAACTTCTCTGCTACGGCTGCACCGGCTGCGAATGTGTGGCCCTGACCAAGAGGACCTGATGTATTCTCGATGCCACGCTCAAGGTCACGCTCTGGGTGACCAGGTGTTGGTGAACCCCACTGGCGGAACTCCTTAAGCTCGTCGAGTGTGAACTTGCCCTGAAGAGCGAGAGCAGAGTAGAGCATAGGTGACATGTGGCCTGGGTCAAGATAGAAACGGTCGCGACCAGCCCAGTTTGGATTCTCTGGGTCATAAACCAAGAACTCTGAGAAGAGAACATTAATGAAATCTGCACCACCCATGGCACCACCAGGGTGACCAGAGTTTGCTTTTTCAACCATTGAGGCAGCAAGGATACGGATATTATCCGCTGCCTTAATCATTAGATTCTTGTCGTTCATAATTAATGTTTTAAAAATTACTATATAAAATTATTTAATTTCCAATATAACAACACTCTTTGCTGGAATATCAACCTTTACATTGTTTTGCTTTATTTTAGCAGAATTGAATGTCTTGGGTTTTATGTTTTCCGGATTCTCAAAGGTGTTGTGGTCTGTTATATTCTTGCAGGTGAGAATACGGCCATTTACATTATTTATCTCAGAT
>JAFQGS010000009.1 GCA_017415455.1 Prevotella sp. | reverse complement strand
GCCTGTTTGCCCTCCTCCTTGATACATTCAAACGGGAAAGCCAGTGTAAGAGCGGCTCTTGCATCATCCTTATATGCCACACAAGCGGAAGTGCCGTCAGGGTAGGTCAGTGCGCTGAAGGCATTCCCTGATGGAGCCAGGATATCCGTATCCGAAACATAATAATGCCTCTCGTTCGGTTTGTTGAATATCTCCATCGTGGTGCTCATGCCTGATATGTTAAGTATATCCTCATTCCTGTATGTACCTGTGTATGTCAGGTGCAGAACATTCCTGAGAAACTCAGCCTCATCCTCTGCCATCATGTCACTGCCTATATACGCTCCGCTTACAAACAGTCTTCCGCCATTCAGGGCATAAGACTCCAGTCTCTTCCGTAGCTCAGGTGTGAACGTCTTGTAGTATGCAAGATGTGTGTTGCTGTATTTCTCAAGTCCGAGTATTAAATCCGTACATTTGTAAGCGTTTAAATCTACCAAACCCTTCTCAACGGCACTTCTCGTACAACTTGCTATACTGTATCGTGATGTAGCCGCAATGGCTTTGGCATGAGTCGTTATGTAGTCGAAGGTGTTTCCGACAAGAATATTCCCCTCAAGCTCATTGCCGCTGAATCCAAGTCCTGACGCATCCTCTATACCTATCCTTGTTTTGTCAAAACAGGTCTGGCCTCCGCTCCATCCTGCATATCTGGAGAATTGCACACCTGCGTCATTATATAGTCTGAAACCTTGTGCGGAGTCGTTGTCGAAATAGTCAGGAGCGGAAAGCCGCTGGAAGCCATTCACTATCATGACCGTATTAGTGGCAACGGGATTCCAGAGCGCGGATACTGTCTCTGACTTGAAGCTTTCTCCACCACTGTTAACTGCCGAGACTCTGAACCTGTATAATTTGTTTCTTTGTAGTGATATCTTACAGCTGTTTGTCTTTATGAGTGTTCCGTTGTCAAAGTTGTTGTTATCTACAGATGTATATACAATATATCCCGTTGGCTCTGCCGACGGCTCTTTGTGGTCTTTCTGCTCACTCCATGATATGTACGCGGTGCTGTCCCTCAACTCGCATCTTATGTCAACGGGCGCCAAAGGAGAGACGCACACATCCTTGCCATCCTTGTTTAAATGTCTTAGTATGGTCTTGTATATGCTTCTTGCCAGTGTGAATTTGAAATTAGGGTCGTGTCCCCACTTCATATCCGGGAAACTCTGGTGTGACAATGTCTCCAATATTGCCGATTGCATCTGCGGACATCTTGTCTCCGAATAGTTTCTGTCGTAAAGTGCTCTTTTGCTCCATTGTCCGTAGCTGAATATTATGTCATCTGTGACATTGTCAAGCAATGCGCGTGCAAAGTCCTTGCTCACTTGTCTTGACTCTCCCGAGGCAAGTTTCCCGTTGTTGGTATTTGTTGTACATATAGACAATGAGCCGTGAATGGAAGAGTAGTCTTTTGCGTATCCCGCATCGCTGTGGACTGCCAGTGCCAATTCTATTGGTACTCTCTTCCCGTGGGCATCAGGAATCTCCCGGGAACCACCCGCCAGCCAGTTTGTCATATATGAGCGGGTGTTGATATCGTCAGTATAGTCGTTTGTGCCTTTCTTCCTGTTATACACAGAGTCGGGTGCTCCTGCCCATTGTGCGTAATATCTGGCTCCCTCAAAACTGCGTGCCATACCGCTCACGCTTCCTCCGCGCTCAATGTTGCCCATGCCGCCTCCAAAACGTACGGCGTCTGTTGTCACGGTGCCTTTATACTTGCTGTAGTTAGTAACCTCAACGCGGTTCTCCGTATTGCACCCTTTAGTGAAGAAGAACGTTCCAAGATAAACCCATGTTCCGCCACCCATCTGCTGGTTTACGTTGAAAACAGTTCTCTGACCATTGTGATACACAATGTATCTCGCGTCAGGAACGCTGCTGTTTAAGGTCTGATAACTGACATAAACAGCATATTCTCCGGCCTCTGGTATCTCAGGCTGGTAGGATACGAAGCATGGCTCTTTCTTTGAAGTCTTTATCTTTCTTGCGGAGCCGGCCTCAAAAGGATTGTAGCTATCCTCAGTTATTACTGCCTTATTATTAGCGAATCCTTTTTGTCCGGTGTCTTCCCATCTTCTGTTTGTGGCATACTCCTTATAATATTGCTTCTCATTATCGTCGTTGTCTACGATAACCTCGTTCTTCTGCCAGTCGCGTTCACGTGGTGTGAATACGTTTGCCCCTGCGTTTTCAAGCATTGGAATGAGGTAGGGCACCACAATGGTCTGTGTGTACAGGTCTTCTGTCGTACAATAAAGATATGGCCTCTGCCATTGCCATTTGCCTTCCTTCTGGTCATAATATCTGCCATGACTTGCCCAAACGGACAGATGTCTGTCGCTCAGTCCTCTGGTTATTTCAAGCGGATGGGATGTGTTTTTCACCCACGGCATGTCAACAAGACTTGTGCTCTCGTCGTCTTGTGTCCTTTTCTCTGTAGATGGTGTCTTTTGTGTAATGTCTCCTCCTGTAGAGACTACGTGTTTCTTACTGCCACATGAGTATATGATACAGATGGCAGATATGAGAATAAATATCTTATGAATATTATTCAGCGTCATAAAGTGTTTTAAATCGCGAAAAGTTCCGGGTGCTTACCTTTGAAGTTTTTGTAGTAATCTTTAATTTCTGCCATGTCTTTGTCTATGTCGCCAGTCGGTACAATGCATTTGGTGCATTGCATCAGGCGTCTCTCGTAGTCTAACGCATAAAGCAATATCGGAATGTTTGCCTTTAATGCTATATAGTAGAATCCCTTTTTCCATTCTGGGTTTCTTGAACGTGTGCCCTCCGGTGTTATACATAGTTTAAACGAATCGGATTTTATGGCACTCTCTGCAAGGTTGTCAGTAAGGCTCATGTGTTTGCTACGCCACACCGGAATGCCTCCCATCCGCTTGAAAATACCTCCAAGCGGCCAGAAGAACCATTCCTTCTTCATCATGAAGTTGATTCTCATTCTCTCGGCCCGCATATACAATTGTCCGTAAACAAAATCCCAGTTGCTTGTATGCGGGGCAAAGCAAATGATGTATTTGTCAGGATGGTCGATAGTGACATTCTTCCTCCATCCCAGCTTTTTATATAAGAGCCAGCTGCAAAAATTATTGGACATGATTCGGGGTGATATGCGTTTAACCAATGGCTACTATCTGGTCTATAATCTCACAGACGTGCTTGTTGAAGTCTTCTATTATGATTTTGAAATATTCCTTCTGCTTCATTCCCGGTTGTGGATGTGATATTCTCCTTATGAAATCATTATGTGTGGAAATTATTGAATACAAAAGTGCTTTTGTGTCAACACTTGTTTCGTTATTATGCAGTGCAGATGTGGCTATACATTCAGCTAAAAGTTCACTACACACATAGTTGATGTTTTTCTTTAATGTTCTTTTGTTTGCCATGGAAGATGAATTTTAGTTGTAAATGATATGTTTCAACGTACAAATATAAGTTATTTTTTTAAATTCCCAATATCTGTATTTGTAAAAAATATCATTAAAAGTCATTTTGACCTTTTTTATTTCTTTTATCTCAGGGAAAAAGACTAAATTTGCAGTACTTAATGTAAATTGGGATAAAATATTCTAACTTAATATATTTTGATTATGGAAAAAAGTATACTGCAAAAGGCGAGAATGGCGTATGAGCCTAAATTGCCTGTTGCTCTTCAGGGGGCTGTTAAGGTAAAAGAAGGCGCTCCTACACAAAGTGTAGACAACCAGGAGGAGATAAAGAAACTCTTCCCTAACACTTATGGTATGCCAATCGTTGAGTTTGAGCCAAGCGAGACAGCAAACAACAACAAAATGAACGTTGGTATCATTCTCAGTGGAGGACAGGCACCTGGAGGTCATAATGTTATTACAGGACTTTTTGATCAGATTAAGAAACTCAATCCGGAGAATCGTCTCTATGGATTCATCCTCGGACCTGGCGGTCTGGTAGATCACAACTACATGGAGCTTACAAAAGAGCTTGTAGATAACTATCGCAATACCGGCGGTTTTGACATGATTGGCTCCGGACGTACAAAGCTTGAGAAGATAGACCAGTTTGAGAAGGGCTTGGAGATTATTCGTGAGCTTGACATCAAGGCAATCGTTATCATCGGTGGTGATGACTCTAATACTAATGCGTGCGTGCTTGCTGAGTATTATGCTGAAAAGAACTACGGGGTTCAGGTAATTGGCTGCCCTAAGACAATCGACGGTGACCTCAAGAATGACCAGATAGAGACTTCATTTGGATTTGACACAGCATGTAAGACATATTCAGAACTTATTGGTAACATTGAGCGCGATTGTAACTCTGCGCGTAAATACTGGCACTTCATAAAGGTTATGGGACGTTCTGCAAGTCATATTGCCTTGGAGTGTGCATTGCAATGCCAGCCAAACATCTGTCTTGTATCAGAAGAGGTGGAGGCAAAGGAGCAGAGTCTTGACGATGTTGTTGAGTATATAGCAAAGGCAGTGGCAGTACGTGCTGCAGATGGTAACAACTTTGGTACAGTTATCATTCCAGAGGGACTCATTGAGTTTATTCCTGCTATCAAGAAACTCATAGCACAGCTCAATGATGTACTGGCAATGCCTGAGGCTCAGAACCTTGGCCGTTCAGCGCAGATAGACTTTGTTAAGCAGCATATATCAGATGACAATCTCGCTGTCTTCAACTCTCTTCCAACAAGTGTTGCACGCCAGCTCGCTCTTGATCGTGACCCTCATGGAAATGTTCAGGTGTCACTTATCGAAACAGAGAAACTGTTGTCTTCAATGGTAGCGGCAAAACTTGACAAGTGGAAGAAAGAGGGTAAGTACACAGGCAAGTTCTCTGCGTTACATCATTTCTTCGGATATGAAGGACGTTGCGCAGCTCCGTCTAACTATGACGCAGACTATTGCTATGCTCTTGGCGCGAGTGCCGCACAGCTTATTGCTAATGGTAAGACTGGTTATATGGCTATTGTTAAGAACACTACAGCCCCAACATCAGAGTGGAAGGCTGGCGGTGTGCCAATCACAATGATGATGAACATGGAAAGGCGTAATGGTGAGATGAAGCCTGTTATCAAGAAGGCTCTCGTTGAACTCGACGGAAAACCATTCCAGGCATTTGCGGCAATCCGTGACAAATGGGCAAAGGAAACATGCTATATCTATCCTGGTCCAATACAATATTGGGGACCATCTGAGGTGTGCGATCAGCCAACAAAGACACTTCAGTTGGAGCAGCAATAAGAAGAACATCAGATGTTTACGCTCTAAAACTGGCGTAAATGTTTAAATAATATCATAAGCGAAGTGTCATGCATATTATATATGTAATGACACTCGCTTTTAATTATAAATTCACTTTCCGAGGGTTGTCTGAGATAAACTCCATGAAGATTGTATCCACACACAGCATTTGTCTAATTGTTGTCTGTTAATTACTGAATATTGTGTTGAAGTCAAAGACGAGAAAAAAGAAAATCAACAGGAAAAAGAGCAGAGTGAGTCGACACTCTCCATCACCTTTCACGTCACGTTGGTGGTCTAAGTGCCCCAAGAAGACATGGGTGATAGGAGGGATATGCTGCATTGCTCTTTATATCTGGCTTTTCTATTATTTCTTTGTCGGTCCATTTGGTTTCAGATGGCGTGCGCTGTATGGTGATGTGCAGATTCCTGCCGGATATGAGATACATGGAATAGACATAAGCCGATATCAGGGTGATATCGACTGGGATGATCTTCAGGAAGCAATGATAGGCGACTGTCCGGTAAGGTTTGTCCTCATTAAGGCTACAGAGGGCAGAACAAAAATCGACCCTTATTTCAAAAGTAATTTTTATAACTCCAAAGAATATGGCTTCGTACGGGGAGCGTACCATTTCTGGAGTAACAAGTCGTCGGCGCGCGATCAGGCTTATTTCTTTATTAATAATGTTAAGCTTGTGAATGGCGATCTGCCGCCAGTGCTTGATGTTGAGAATGTGCCTGAGAATGTTGATGTGGAAGATTTTCAGCGCGACCTGCTTACGTGGTTGCATATCGTTGAGGACAAATACCATGTAAAGCCTATTATTTACACATATCATAAGTTCAAGCAACAATATCTTAACACTCCTGTCTTTGATGACTATCCTTATTGGATAGCCCATTATTATGTAGATAAGGTGGAGTATAAGGGCGAGTGGAAATTCTGGCAGCACACTGATGCCGGAAGGCTTGATGGCATTGACGGGTATGTGGATTTTAATATTTACAATGGCAGCTACTACGATTTGCAGCAGATGACCATCCGAAATTGACAATCTTACGTGGTTATTTATTACCAAGCACCATCATTGTCCACCTGTTCGTAGTCTTCTTCGTCATGCAGACAAGTCCCAGTTTGCGGAAGTTGTCCTCAATAGTTGGTACATCCTCCTCATAGAAACCGCTTATAATAACTATACCGTCACTCTTCAGTTTCTGTCGTATCTTTGGCATGTCGTTTATCAATATATTGCGGTTTATATTGGCAAGAATAACATCGAAAGACTCATTTATGCTGTCAAGTACATTGACATCGCCAAGTTTGACCTTTATATTTTCAGTGTTGTTGATGTTTGCGTTGTGAAGGGTGTTCCGTACGCTCCATTCGTCAATGTCATATCCGGTAATATCCTTTGCGCCGCATTTTGCCGCCACGATAGATAATATACCTGTGCCGCATCCGCAGTCAAGAACACTCTTGTCGTTGAGTTCAATGCCTTGCAACTTCTCAACAATCATCTTTGTGGTCTCGTGCGTTCCCGTGCCAAATGCCTGCTTGGTGTCAATGGTAATATCTATAAGGGAGTTGTCTGGCAAAATGTCATTTGCCCCACTCGTGTGTATTGTGTCGTGAATGTAAATGTTACCAACGGTAATTGGTTCAAATCCTGTATTTTCCCAAGTCTCGTTCCAGTTTTTATCCTCAGCGTCTTCTGTAGTGAATGTTATGTGTATATTGTCCATAGGAAAGTATTCAAGTGTGCCGTTAACATTCTCCTCATCATACAAGTTTGTCTGAATATACCCGTCAACACCATTAGTGGTTTCCTCAAACGACTCGTAACCGCATTCACCCATTATTCCCGCTATCAGGTCTTTGGCTATTGCTATTGTCTCCGCGCTCTCGTGAGCGGCGTTCTCTGTGTGTATATCAAAATGTGTGATATAATATTTCATAATTTATCCGAATTTTCATGCAAAAATAGAAATTAATAGGGAAAATCCTATCTCTGTTTAGGGTTTTTCCTTATTTTTGCATATAAATAAAGCATAATTTTGCATCATACGTTAGTAGATGTTGTTCAATAAATGCAATTATTTCAGTACGAATATGAGAAAATATATCTTTTTAGCAATATTTGCGCTCTTTATGTCCCCGGGCGTCAATGCTCAGGATGATTTGTACTTTGTTCCAAGTAAGTCAGAGCCAAAGGTAAAACAAGTTCGGAAACAAGATGTTGTGTATCACAGTGGAAGTGACAGAAGCGTTGATGAATATAACAGATACGGATTCAGCAGTCATTATCAGCACATAGGTACAGACTCTGCTTATAATGACATCATCGACTTCAAGGCTGACAGCAGCGCTGTTGACAGTCTGTATATGTATTATGCAGATGCCGACACCGATTATAAGTACAGCAAGGAAATGGAGCGTTTTGATGATTATTACGTTTATGACGCACCATGGTATCATCCGTCATACTATTATGGCGCTTCATGGATATATGGTCGCTATGGATGGTATGACCCATGGTATGGTCCGTGGCACAACTGGTGGTATGATCCATGGATGTATTCTTATTGGTATCCTCCTTATTATTATCCTCATTACGGTCATCACTATTATCCTTATCCACCTTACGGCGGAGGATATCACAGATATCATGGCATAACAGGCACGAGGAATCATGGCAATCCAGACCGGGGAAGAAAGTCGGGCAACTTCACAGGCAGACGTGGTGACACCTCGCGTGGAAACTATAACTACAACAGGGGAGGAAGCTTTGACAACAACCGCAACTCATATAACAATACAATGCATAGCCGTCCGTCGTATAGCAACGGTTCTTCATTCGGCGGAAGCCGTGGCGGCGGTGGCGGTAGCCGTGGCGGCGGTGGAAGCTTCGGAGGAAGAAGATAGTTTAATTTTACAAAACAAAAAATATAAGATATGAGAAAAGTTTTAATTATAACAGCATGCCTCCTGACAGCGGTGAGTGCAAACGCTCAGGAGACTTATGACAATGCAAACATTGCCACTCAAGACCTTAACGGAACAGCACGTTATGTTGGTATGGGAGGCGCCATGGACGCTTTGGGCGCAGACATCTCCACCATATCTTCCAATCCTGCAGGCATCGGCTTGTTTCGCTCGTCAACAGCAAGCGCCTCATTTGGTTTCACAGCACAGCAAGACGCTAAGACATTCGCTGATGCTGATAAAGTGAACATGAGTTTCGACCAGATTGGCTTCGTATATGCCAAGCGTACAGGCAGCAAGTCGTTCCTCAACCTGGCGTTCAATTATCACAAGAGTCGTAACTTCAACCAGATTCTTTCGGCTGCAGACAGGCTGAAGGGAGCATCTCAGAACAAGCTCTCGTATATGAAGGGATATGAGGGACTCTTTGATATACACCAGTCCAATAATGGTGACTATGTGGCTAACTCTAATATGTTCAACCAGGTGGATTATCTCTATTACAATGTATTGATGCCGGAGATTGACGAGAACGGTCAGGCCACATTCTACTACAATGATGCAGCAGAGTATCTCTTTAACCGTTCCACATCAGGATATATCGGAGAGTATGATTTCAATATCAGCGGAAATATCAACGATCGCGTGTATCTCGGACTCACATTCGGTATTCATGATGTTAACTATAAAGGCTATAGCGAGTATTCGGAGATACTGATAAACGGAAGCGACAATGTGGGTGATGTGGTGTTGACGGATGAGCGACGCATTGACGGAGCCGGATTCGACCTTAAGGCAGGAGTGATATTCCGTCCGTTGGAGAATAATCCATTGCGTATCGGTCTTTCTGTGGCTACACCTATATGGTATGACCTTACTTCTACAAACTATACAGTTCTCAACAATTACACAAAAGTAGGATTGTATGAAAAGGCAAGCATCTCGGAAAGTTATGATTTCAAACTTTACACACCGTGGAGATTCGGACTGAGCGTCGGAACGACCTTTGGTAAGAATATTGCCATTGGAGCCGGATATGAGTTCGCCGACTATGGAAGTCTTGACTCACGTATAAACGACGGAGGATATTATGACTGGTACTGGGATGACTATTATGAGACAAGCAGCAGCGACAAGGAGATGAACAGGCATGCTGAGAAAACACTGAAAGGTGTCAGCACATTCAAGATTGGCGCTGAGTATAAGCCAATAAGCGAGCTTGCTTTCCGACTTGGATACAACTACGTATCAGCAATGTATGACGAGGATGGTTACAAGGATGTGTCTCTCGACTCTCCTGGAACATATTATACATCATCTACAGACTATACCAATTGGGACGCCACACATCGTCTTACTCTCGGTGTAGGTTACACATTGGGTAAGTTCCAGATGGATGCGGCATATCAGTATTCTGCACAGAAAGGCGACTTCAGTCCGTTCACAAACTATTATGCTGCCGACGCTTCGTCATCAGACAATAATATATGTAATCCAAAGTCTGTAGAGAACAACCGCCACCAGCTGTTGGTAACATTAGGATACAGATTCTAAACAATTATTCCAGACAAATAAAAGACATAACATTTCACAAGCCAAAAGAGGTGAGCCAAATAAAAAATTGACTCACCTCTTTTGTTTTTCCCTATTCAGTCAGAAACGTTTTATCGGGCACCAATAGTTTTTTATAATCTTTTACTCCCAAAATCCTTAAATTACTTTGAGGGATTAATCCATAATCGCGTGATGATAATTTGATTTCCGGATGCTTATGCCAGTACCTTTTATATTACAGGCAAAAGATTGATTAGTGAATAATGTTCTGCTTGTCAATCAATATGAATCCAAGTCTGTGGCTGACACCTTTTCTGTTAAGCGAGCGTAGGATGTAAATGCCGTCATTTATACCAGCAATGCTGATGTCCTGACCTTTGAAAGGGAATGTCATCAACTGGTTGCCCTCAAGACTCTCAACGACAATATACTCGGCATCGAGCACCTTTGACATATATTTCTTTGTGCTTATCACACCATCTGCTATTGTTATGTCTGGTGCGGATATGCTTGTTGTTTTTCTGTCTGATGTCTTCTCGTGCGACTGGCATGGCTCACTCTCATTACCGTATCTGTCTACGGCTGTAACGGCATAATACATGCTTCTGTCATCGTTACCGAATGGCAACGTTATCTGCGGCTTGTCCAGGCCTGTGCTTATGATATTCTTCGGGTTCTCGGTGTCCACAGGCCATTCCGCCGATGCGTAGACATTGTATTTTATCTGCTCTTCACGAATGTTCTTGTCATAGCTCCATGTCAGCGAGGTACATTTGTCGCCTGTCTCTGCATTTAGGTGCGAGGGAGTGACGGGCGTCTCGCTACATTGCCATGTCATAGGTGGCACAAGCGCAGGGTAGGGGTTGAAGGCGTCCGACGTATATCTGTATATACCTTTCGTGTCATCGGTAAGGAAACGGCTTCTGAAGTGAGCGTGTCCGGCTCCTATCGCCCGCAGTGTGTGCAACTGGCGTTGCACCTCAGCCATGTCCCAGTTTGCCTGTGACGGCGCAAGCTGATATGTTCCCAGTCCTCCAACAATTGTCCTTCCGTTGCTGCGCTCTTTCCAGTCTATGGCGAAAGGATGGAAATTATTACCCTTGAAGTACATCATCGGATATACCTGGTCCATTATTCCCTCTTCCATCCATCCCTCAACATCCTGATATCCCCTGTTGAATGCGTTCCATCCGCGACTTGAGTAGCGGCTAAGGTCTTTCAGTTTGCCTATAGGCGAGCAACTTATCTTCACCCAGGGTTTAATGCTTTTCACGTCGGCATATACACTTCTTACTATTCGTGTTATGTTCTCACGTGCCTTGGCCTTGGGCTCTTTCACTTTTATAGTCTCAGGATAGCGTATGTAGTCAAGTTGTATTCCGTCAACATCATAGTTCTTTACAATCTCTGTGCATATCCCTGATATATATGTTGCCGCCTGTGTGTTGGCAGGATTTATATATCCCTCTTCCTTGTCTCTGCTTATCATCGACGGATATTTCCTGCGCAGAGCCTTGCAAGCCGGAGAGTTCCACTTTCCCACAGGTATGCACACTATCCATGCGTGTGCCTCCATGCCTCGTTTGTGACATTCCTCAACAGCAAAACGCAGTGGGTCATATCCCGGATTCTTTCCGCTGGTGCCAGTCAGGCATATGTCCCATGGCTCTATTGCCGACGGATAGACAACACTACCGCGGATACGTGTCTGAAAAAGTACTGTGTTTATGTTTGCTCTCTTCAGGTTGTCAAGTATGCTGGTAAGCTCTCTCTTCTGCTTTTCAATGTCTGCTGCCGAGCGCACCTGCTTCTTTGGCCAGTCCAGTCCGCTGATTGTTGTCAGCCATACCGCCCTCACCTCATGTTTGGGAAACTGGCTGTCAATGCTTTGCGCCATACTTCCGGCGGGACATAGCAGTATAATTGTCAGCAGAGCAATACATATTGTATATTTTATTATTTGTGTCATGAATGTGTACCCAATATTTTCGTTATGAAATAATCTTGAATTTTTTGCAAATTTAGTCATATTTTCTCTTTTCTCAAATATAATGCGTACATTTGCATAACTTAAAATTAGATAAAAATGATAACTTTTATTCTAAGTCTGCTCGTCCTTGTGATGGGTTATCTTGTATATGGAAAGATAGTAGAACGCATTTTCTCGCCTGACGACAGGCCGACACCAGCCGTCTCAAAGGCTGATGGAGTGGATTTTATTATTCTTCCCCGTTGGAAGATTTTCATGATTCAGTTCCTTAATATAGCCGGAACAGGTCCAATCTTTGGTGCTATAATGGGAGCAAAATTTGGTCCTTCCGCCTATTTGTGGATTGTTCTCGGCTGTATTTTCGCCGGTGCCGTTCACGATTATCTCAGCGGAATGCTCTCCATGCGTCATGGCGGCGAGGGACTTCCCGAGCTTGTTGGCCGCTATCTTGGCGGACGCACCAAGAAGGTCATGCTTGTCTTCTCTGTGTTCATGCTCATGATGGTTGGTGCCGTGTTTGTTTACAGTCCGGCAATCATTCTTGGTGGTATGACAGGAGGAGGTTTCACTGGTATATTGATATGGTGTGCTGTCATCTTCATCTATTACATCATTGCCACGATGCTTCCTATAGATAAGATTATCGGCCGCATATATCCGCTTTTCGCTATTTCCGTGCTTTTCATGGCTGTCGCTCTTATGGCTGTGCTGTTCGTGAAGTGGCCAGAGCTGCCAGAGTTGACAGACGGTCTCGGCAATATGCAACCCTCATTAGGCAACATCTTCCCATGTCTTTTCATCACCATCGCCTGCGGAGCCATCAGTGGTTTCCATGCTACGCAGAGCCCGTTGATGGCACGTTGCGTCAAGCATGAGAAAGACGGTCGTCCTCTGTTCTATGGCGCAATGATAACAGAAGGTATAGGGGCACTGATATGGGCAACAATATCATCATATTTCTTCTATGGCAACGGTGCGGAGGAACTGGGCTCTACTATTGCGGCACAGGCGCCAGAGGTGGTTGTCGCGGTATCTGAGGGATGGCTTGGTGTTTTTGGTGGCATACTTGCCATGCTCGGTGTTGTGGCAGCCCCTATAACGAGTGGTGACACAGCCCTGAGAAGCGCACGTCTCATCGTTGCTGAGTTTATTGGCATAGAGCAGAGGTCTGTCAGAAAACGAATATATGTCTGCATACCAATCTTTGCTGTCACCATGGGACTGCTGTATTTCAACATCGCCGACAAGGACGGTTTCAACATAATATGGAGCTATTTCGGCTGGGCAAACCAGACACTTGCCGTCTTCACCCTTTGGACACTCACCGTTTATCTTGCGTTACGCAAACGCGCATATATCATCACCCTCATACCGGCTGTGTTCATGACGGTCATCTGCTCCGTCTTTGTAGTAGTGTCAAAAGACACGATGGGGCTTGATATGATTTACGGTTATGCAGTTGGCGCTGTCGCTCTGATTGTCAGCCTGCTGTTGTTCTTCACATGGAAGAGACGAGTGTGCGCAGAGAAGAAAGGGTAGAGTTTAATGTTCACGTTATCGTTAGATAAATTAATTAACAAAAATATTTTAAAGCATTATTATGAAGAAGTTAGCATTATTATTCATTTCACTTGTTGTCTCACTTGCTGCAAGTGCGCAATTCGAACAGGGAAAGTTTTATATCGGTCCCTCACTCACAGGTCTCAACCTGAATTATAGTGGTGCGGAAGACCTCAACTTAGGGATAGAGGCTAAGGCCGGATATCTCTTTGCAGACAATCTCATGGTGACGGCACAGGCTGGCTACAATCACTCTGGCATCGATGAGGTGTCGGATGTCATCTCTGTCGGACTTGGTGCAAGATATTATATCATACAGAACGGGCTCTATCTCGGACTGAACACTAAGCTTATTCATGCTAATCACAACTATAACGACATCATGCCGGGTCTTGAGGTGGGATATGCCTTCTTCCTGAGCAAGACGGTTACTGTGGAGCCTGCCATCTATTACGATCAGTCGTTCAAGAATCATTCAGACTTCTCTAAGATTGGCCTGAGAGTAGGTTTCGGCATATATCTCTAATCAATACTTTCTACGTATTTAATGAACCCTTTTTATTTACTAATTCAGCATTAAACAGTTATGTACACAGTAGATCAACTTGAGGATATTCTTATAGACCTGGCTTTCGCTGAGGATATAGGTGACGGCGACCACACCACATTATGCTGCATCCCGGAGGATGCCATGGGTAAGTCACAGCTTATAATAAAGGAAGACGGAATACTGGCTGGTGTGGAACTTGCCAAGAAAGTCTTCGCACACTTCGACGACACCATGGTTGTCGATGTCATGATAAACGACGGCACAAGGGTGAAGAAAGGCGATATAGCGATGGTTGTCACCGGAAAGATACGCTCCTTGCTGCAGACAGAGCGCCTTATGCTTAACATCATGCAGCGCATGAGCGGCATCGCTACGATGACAGATAAGTACGTGGCACGTCTTGAGGGAACAAAGACAAGGATTCTTGACACCCGAAAGACAACACCGGGTCTGCGAATGCTTGAGAAGCAGGCGGTGAAGATTGGCGGAGGCGTGAACCACCGCATCGGACTCTTCGATATGATTCTGCTTAAGGACAACCATGTGGACTTCTCTGGAGGCATATCCAATGCCATCAACAGATGCCATAAGTATCTTGAGGAGAAAGGTCTCAACCTGAAGATAGAGATAGAGGTGCGCAACTTTGATGAGCTTCAGCAGGTGCTTGACTGTGGCGGTGTCGACCGCATCATGCTCGACAACTTCTCTGTGGAGAACACAAAGAAGGCTGTGGAGATTATCGCCGGAAGATACGAGACAGAGTCAAGCGGCGGAATAACATTCGACACAATACGCCAGTATGCTGAGTGCGGTGTTGATTTCATCTCCGTAGGCGCCCTTACACATTCTGTCAAGGGACTGGATATGAGTTTCAAGGCTTGTTGATAAATACTTTTTCTGATATGGGTTTTCTTTCATCACTGCTCCTTAGCGCCTCATTGACGTTCGGCTCACCTGTGAATCATCCTCTCACGCTTGCCGGAAACTTCGGCGAACCGAGACCCAACCATTTTCATGCGGGCATAGACGTAAGGACCGAGCATGTTGAGGGCAAACCCATATTCTCTATTGCCGACGGTTATGTCAGCCGCATCACCGTAGGGCTTCATGGCTTCGGTAACGCTCTTTATGTTACACATCCCAATGGCTACACCAGCGTATATTGTCATCTGAAGAGGTTTATACCGCAGATTGCAGCCATCACACGTAAGTGGCAGTATGCCAATGAGACGTGGGAGGCTGATGTGCGTCTTAAACCTACCGACTTCCCAGTCACCAAAGGGCAGCTTATTGCCGTCAGTGGCAATACGGGTGCCAGTCTGGCACCTCATCTTCATCTTGAGTTGCACGAGACAAAGAGTGGCAGCTTCGCCGATCCGCTGATGTTTCTCTCGCCACTTGTCAAGGACACCACGCCTCCTGTCGGCCACTCCATAAAGGTATATCCTATGAGCGGCGAGGGGGTCTTCAACGGTTCCGCGGGCACACAGGTACTCTCGCTCTCCTCACTGCCTTCCAGACGTAACACAGCATGGGGAAAGATAGGGTTTGCCATCTGGGCAAACGACTATATGGAGGACAGCTTCGGGCGTCTTGGAGTCTATCGCACAACACTTATGGTTGACGGACGCGAGGTGTTCTGCAGCACGGTGGACAGCATACATCCGCGTTACAACCGTAATGTCAACTCATGGGGCGACTACTGGCATTTCCTCATGACCAAGGTGTGGTTCATGAAGTCGTTTGCCGAGCCGGGCAACGCCCTGCCTCTGCTGAAGACAGATGCGGACAGGGGAATAATAACCATCAGCGAGGAGCGTCCGTATGACATCAGATATATACTCTCCGACAGGTTCGGAAACAGCCGTGAGTATAGCTTCACCGTGCATGGCGAGCGCCAGGACATCAGGAAGGCTCCGCTTATGCTTGCTCCTGGCGAGCGTAAATTCGCTTACGACAGGCATAACATGATTAAGTCTGCTGACATCATCATAGACATACCGCGCGGACTGCTGCCCGGCGATGTGGTGGTAAAGCCTGTTGTCAGACAGCACACCACGGCCAAGTCTAAGGCATACTCTTTCTACCCCGCGTCATATCCTCTCTTCAACTGGGCGGACATCTCCATGAAGCCCAATGGCAGTGTTGCCGATGCCTCCAAACTGTATATCGAGTGCGACGGCGCTTTCCCGCGCTTTTGCGGTAATGAACAGGCTGACGGGTGGGTGAAAGGCAGGATGCGAGAGCTTGGCGCTACCTATTATATTGCCTACGACGACACTCCTCCGCGCATCTCTGCCTATAACGACGGCTCACGTTACGTAAGGATTGCCATGAGCGACGACAAGAGCGGCGTGAAGACATGGAGGGCGTATGTGGATGATGAGTTCGTGTTATTTGAGAAACTCGACAAGACAAGCACTGTTCAGTGTGACATCAGAGAGCTGCCGGTGGCAAGGACGGGCTCCGTGCACAAGCTAAGCTTCATACTCATAGACAACTGCGGTAATGAGAGCGAGTATGTGGGGGAGATAAGTTTATGAGGTTGATGGTTAATGTTTAATGTTATCGTTGACGTTATCGTTACAATGTAGCAAAACTATTGTCTTTTATCTCCTTCTGTCTTCATATATCTCCCTCTGTCTACAAGGCAAGCGGAACTTGCGAAACTTAAATTGATGAATATAAATCAAAATATTAAATACTATGACAAAGAAATTGTTGATATTGACATCAGTCATGCTGCTTTCATTCATGAAGGCTACGGCATGCACCAATCTTATCGTCGGTAAGGACGCAAGTGCCGACGGGTCTGTAATATGCTCATATAGTGCCGACGATTATGGAATGTTCATCGGACTATGTCATTTCCCTGCTGGAAAGCATGAGAAAGGGGCGCTCAGACATATCTACGACTGGGATACAAACGAGTATCATGGTGCGCTGCCGGAGGCGGAGTACACATATAATGTCATCGGTAACATCAACGAGTATCAGGTGACGATAGGCGAGACTACATTCGGGGGCAGGGAAGAGCTTGTTGACTCTACAGGACTCTTCGATTACGGTTCGCTCATCTATGTGGCTCTTCAGCGCTCAAAGACAGCGAGAGAGGCGATAAAGGTGATGACCGACCTCGTGAGGGAGTATGGCTACAACTCTGGCGGTGAGTCGTTCACCATCTGCGACCCTAACGAGGCGTGGATAATGGAGATGATCGGCAAGGGACCGGGCAACAAGGGCGCCGTGTGGGTGGCTGTGAGAATACCCGACAACGCTATCTCCGCTCATGCCAACCAGAGCCGCATACGTAAGTTCGACCAGAAGGACAAGAAGAACGTGATGTTCTCAAAGGACTGCATAAAGTTCGCGCGTGAGAAGGGATGGTTCAGCGGTAAGGACGAGGACTTCAGTTTCTGCGACGCATATGCTCCTGCCGACTTCTCTGGAAGAAGATATTGCGAGGCGCGCGTGTGGAGCTTCTTCAACAAGTATTCCGACGACATGATGAGATACCTGCCGTATGCCGAGGGCAAGGTTGCCGATGCGGAGCCTATGCCGCTGTGGATTGTTCCAAACAAGAAGCTTAGCGTGCATGACGTGGAGAACGCCATGAGAGACCATTATGAGGGTACACCGCTGGCTCTCGACAACGACCCCGGACAGGGCATCTGGAACATGCCTTACCGTCCTACGCCATTGAGCTATAAGGTTGACGGGAAGAGCTATTTCAACGAGCGACCTATATCCACACAGCAGTCGGCATTCTGCTATGTGTCACAGATGCGCTCATGGCTGCCAAGGGAGATCGGCGGAATACTGTGGTTTGGCAACGACGACGGCAACATGGTGGCGTTCACACCTGTTTATTGCGGCAACACCACACAGCCTGAGTGCTACAACACTCCTGGTGCCGACGCGGTGACGTTCAGCGACAAGAATGCCTTCTGGGTATGCAACTGGGTGAGCAATATGGTGTATCCACGCTACTCACAGATGTTCCCGTCGCTGCAGGCGGTGAGAGACTCGCTCGACAACAGTTATTTCGCAGCACAGGCGGAGATAGAGAAGGAGGCACAGCGACTCTATGAGGAGAGTCCGGCAAAGGCTGTGGCTTATCTCAACAACTACAGCGCGGAGAAGGCACAGCAGATGCTCGCCAGATGGAAGCAGCTTGCCATATACCTCATCGTGAAGTATAACGACATGGCGGTGAAGCCAGAGAAGGACGGCAAGTTCCTGAAGACGGAGACGGGACTTGGAGCAACGGTGCAGAGACCGGGCTTCCCTGAGTCTACAGCGCGCAGGATAGTGAGACAGACTGGAGATAAGTTCCTTATTGTTGAGTAAGTTTGTGAGTTGACGAGTAAACAAGTTGACGAGTTGACGAGGAGCCTCACCCCCAACCCCTCTCCATAATGAGAGGGGAGTAAGTTGACAAGTTGACAAGTTGACAAGTTGATTGCAGGGGGGATGTTTATCGTTATCGTTGACGTTATCGTTATCGTTCTCGTTAGATAGAAGAAGTTAGAGAAATCATGCAAATGGCTTAACTACTCAGGCTTGAAAAGCCGATAACTTCTCTAACTTCTTAACTGTTAAGACTCAACGTCTACACTCCGCTTTCCGTGCTTTCCTCGTCCTCGATCTTCGTTGTGGCGTTGGCCTTCTTCAGTGTTGCCACCAGGTTGAGGTTCTTGGTTATCAGCTCGCCGGTGCCGCGTGCACGCAGCTTCACACCCTGGATGTTCTTAGCCACGGTGAAGTCCTCCTTGGCGTCGGCGCCCTTGCTGTTCTTGATGCCGAGTGAGAAGATGGCGAGGTCGGCAATCTTCACGTTCTTACCCGCAAGGAGCAGTTCCTTCGTGCAGCTTACCATGTCGGTGAGCATGCCCTTGATGGCTCCCTTGGAGAATGGTGTGTTGTGGTTTGCTATGTGCTCTGCCAG
>JAFQGS010000124.1 GCA_017415455.1 Prevotella sp. | reverse complement strand
GGTGATTTTTGTGAAGATGTGAAGGATGTGAAGGATAAAATAGCAACTTTACTATAAATATGTTACATTTACCCCCCGGGGGTAAATGTAACACAAAAATAAAAAAGTTGCATTTTTTGCCTTCACATCCTTCACACTTTGTATTTTAGATACGGTAAATCACATCTAATATCAAGGTATTATTAGCTTGTTTTTTTGCTTTCACCGGTCCGGTCTATAGACACATCATTCCAACAGGCAGCAAGGAATGATAAACACACCACAAAATCATATACCAATCATATTGACATAGGAAACATGCAACTACCTTCGCTGATAACTAAAAAGGGGCTGCCAGGAACAAAAGTATCAAATCTTATAAGATTGGTAAACACCTGCAATCGTGATATTTACAAAACACAATTGCAGTAAAACTTAATATCACAAAAAAAAAGAGCAATACGATAATGACTTATCTAACAGTGATGTGGTAGCAGCCCTGTTTTACCTCATACTTCACATAGCAACGATTGTTCATGCGCATATCCCGAAGCACCTCACTAAGTATCCATTTGAGAGAATCGCTGCGTACCGCGCGTCGCTGCGGCTCTCCGGGCGGCTGCACTGTAACATACCTGTTATAACAGATATCGAATGTTGTACCATACAAATGGCAAGAGTTTTCAGTCGCATTAACATTATACCGTCTTAACTTCTTGACATCGTCATTTGTACGCAAGACACTGGTCACAATAAACTTATGAAGCGGCACACCTTTCGTCTGAAGACTGTCATAGAATGCCCTTCCTATCTCATTAAGCAGATTTGCCGCACGGGGCACAAGATAAGGGATACTACGATTCAGTTTATCCACATGATAATACGGACTGGCCTCAATGTACACTAGTTCAGACTTGCGCTGCTCTGCCTCCGAGCGGTTTTGCACCGGCGACACCCCATACTTCTTGGCTGATGCCATCTGCACATCATTATTGTCGGGGAATGTCCGCGAGAACCCAGGGACACTGAGAATACGGTTTCGCACAAGACTACCATCGGGCTTAAAGAACTTCGATTCTACAGGAACGATACCTATCGTATCTTTCACATGAGTATCTTTTATCGTATCACCTTGCTGCTTATTTACCGCCAGAGTATCCACTTCCGTCTCCGACGTTCCACTACCCGCCACAGAAGGGAACACCAATCTCACAACCGCCAGCAATATTACCGTTCCGAAGAAAAACTTAATATATGTTTTTTTATGTTTTTTCATTTAAATCAACGTTTTGTGGCACAAAGATAATCAAAAATGACGTAATATGGAAAGCTTTTTGTAATTTTGCACGAAAAAGAGACTGTGATAGAAAAGCATATTATTCTTGAAGACATTGCACCAGTGACGTTTTACGGGCAAGGCAATTGTCATCTTCAAATGATAAAGGCAATGTTCCCGAAACTTCGTATAGTAGCAAGGGACAACGTAATGCATGTGCTTGGCGACGAGGAGCAGATGGCGCATTTTGAGGAGGCGACAGAGCGTATGCGCAAACACGTGCTGAAATACAACCATATAAACGAAGAAGACATCATTGACATCATAAAAGGCAAAAAGACCAAAGAAGACAGCATAAAAGACGCTATCGTCTATAACATTTCAGGGAAGCCAATAAAATGCAGAAACGCCAACCAACAGCAACTCGCGGACTCTTTTGAGAACAATGACATGATATTTGCCATTGGTCCGGCAGGAACAGGCAAGACATACCTGAGCATAGCACTGGCTGTAAGAGCGTTGAAGGACAAACGAGTGAAGAAAATAATCCTTAGCCGTCCAGCAGTTGAAGCTGGCGAGAAACTGGGATTCCTGCCTGGCGACATGAAGGAGAAAATAGACCCGTATCTGCAACCGCTTTACGATGCGCTTGAGGATATGATTCCGGCGGCAAAGCTTCAGGATATGATAGAGAAAAACATCATACAGATAGCACCGCTGGCTTTCATGCGAGGAAGAACATTAAATGATGCGGTAGTAATACTTGACGAGGCCCAGAACACCACATCCGCGCAAATCAAAATGTTCATCACACGTATGGGATTCAACACCAAGATGATAATAACAGGCGACCTTACGCAAATAGACCTGCCAAGAGGTGTCACATGCGGACTAAAGGAAGCTATAAGGATATTAAAAGACATAAAAGGGATATCGTTCATTCATCTTAACGAGAAAGACATTGTAAGACACCATGTAGTGACCCAGATTGTAAATGCATACAAGAAGTATGAGAGCGAGAATAATCTTATACAATAACAATGCTGGATTTTGAGCACATCCCTATGACATTACAAACAAGAAACATAAAAATATATAAAATATGAAAGCATTAACAAAGACAAATTTCAACTTTGAGAACCAGAAGAGCGTATATCACGGAAAAGTGCGCGACGTGTATAATATAAATGACGACGTCTTGGTGATGATAGCCACAGACAGAATATCAGCATTCGATGTTATTCTTCCTAAAGGAATACCGTTCAAGGGACAGATTCTTAACCAGATTGCCGCCAAGTTCCTTGACCAGGTTAGCGACATCTGCCCGAATTGGAAGTTGGCTACTCCCGACCCAATGGTAACAGTAGGTCTCATGTGTGAGGGATTCCGTGTGGAAATGATCATACGCTCTATCCTTACTGGCTCTGCATGGAGAGAATACCAGAATGGCGTGAGAGAGATTTGCGGCGTAAAGCTACCCGACGGCATGAGAGAGAACGAGAGATTCCCAGAGCCTATCATCACCCCGACAACAAAAGCCGATGAGGGGCATGACATGAATATCTCCAAAGAGGAAATCATAGCCCAGGGACTGGTCAGCAAAGAGGATTACGAGATAATGGAAGACTATACGCGTAAGATTTTTGCACGCGGACAGGAAATCGCCGCCAAGCAAGGACTGATTCTTGTTGATACAAAATATGAGTTTGGCAAGCGCGACGGCAAGGTTTACCTTATCGACGAGATACACACTCCAGACTCAAGCCGCTATTTCTACGCAGACGGATATGAGGAGAAATTTGAGAAGGGCGAGCCTCAGAAACAGCTTTCAAAGGAGTTTGTGCGCCAGTGGCTTATTGACCACAACTTCATGAACGAGCCAGGACAGACAATGCCAGAGATAACTGACGAATATGCAGAAAGTGTAAGCGAGAGATACATAGAGCTGTATGAGAAGATAACAGGCGAGACATTCAACAAGAGCAATGCCGACTGCGACATCACAGCACGTATAGAGGAGAATGTAAGTAAATGGCTTAAAGAAAACGTGTAATAGCGCTAACGGCCTTTCAGTATAAAAATCGTCTTATCACATCGGGAATCATGTACGGTCAAGAAAAAATCACACCTTACAACAATGGTCAGGAAAAAAGCAAGCAGGTTGAGCAGATGTTCGACAGCATAGCCGGCACCTACGACCAGCTGAACCACAGGTTATCTTGGAACATTGACCGCTGGTGGCGTAAGAAAGCAATTGACATGCTAAGAAAGCACAAGCCACAACTAATACTGGACATAGCCACAGGAACGGGAGATTTTGCCATACAGGCTGCGAAAACACTCAACCCCAAACAACTTATCGGTGTTGACATATCAGAAAAGATGATGGAAATAGCCGCAGTAAAGGTTGAGAAAGAGAATCTAAGCGACATCATATCATTCAAGAAAGAAGACTGTCTGTACATGTCATATCCTGACAATACTTTTGATGCGGTAACATCCGCTTTCGGTATACGTAATTTCCAGGATTTAGACAAAGGACTGAAGGAGATTTTCAGAGTGATGAAAAAAGGCGGTCATCTAAGTATCATTGAGCTTACGCAGCCCGTTGGATTTCCCATGAAGCAATTATTCAAGATATACTCACACACGTTCTTACCTATTTACGGCAGAATAATATCAAGGGATAAAAACGCTTACAGTTATCTGACCGCCACAATAGAAGCCTTTCCGCAAGGGGAGAAAATGATTGACATCCTGAAAGACACGGGATTTAAGGAAGCGTCATTTAAACGGTTGTCATTTGGTATCTGCACATGTTATTTCGCAACTAAATAAAATTAATAAATATGGACAAATACGGACTTATAGGATTCCCGCTTGAGCATTCGTTCTCAAAAAACTATTTTAACGAGAAGTTCCAAAACGAGAACATAGATGCTCAATATATTAATTTTGAGATTCCATCCATTGAGAACATTCTGGAAGTTCTGGCATCGAATCCAGAATTAAAAGGACTTAATGTTACAATCCCTTACAAAGAGAAAGTAATAAGCTACTTAGACACTGTAAGTCCGGAGGCAAGGGCCATAGGTGCTGTTAATGTCATAAAAATAGAGCACAAAGGATCTGAGACAATCTTAAAAGGATTCAACAGTGACGTCATAGGCTTCACAAAAAGCATTGAGCCAATGCTGAAGAAACATCACAAGAAGGCGTTGATACTTGGCACTGGCGGTTCTTCAAAAGCCATAGACTACGGACTACGTTCTTTAGGCTTGGAAACAATATTTGTAAGCAGATACGAAAGACCCGGCACTATACAGTACTCTGGTATTACCGAGGACATCATCAGGGAATATAATGTAATTGTCAACTGTACGCCATGCGGAATGTTCCCTAACACAGAGGACTACCCCAACCTTCCTTATGAGGCGATGGACGACAAAAACATCCTTTACGACCTCATTTACAATCCAGACCAGACAATGTTCATGCAAAAAGGCATGGCACAGGGTGCCGTTGTGAAGAACGGACTGGAAATGTTATTATTACAGGCATTTGCCAGTTGGAAATTCTGGAACGACAACGATTAAAAACGAATAAAGATAATATACAATCATGAGCAATAGTAATCGTTATATGATGCGCGGTGTAAGCGCCGCAAAAGAGGATGTTCATAATGCTATAAAGAACATTGACAAGGGAATATTCCCACAAGCATTCTGTAAAATAATACCAGATATTCTGGGAGGAGACCCTGAGTATTGTAACATAATGCATGCCGACGGAGCTGGAACGAAATCATCCCTCGCATATATGTATTGGAAAGAAACCGGGGACATTAATGTATGGAAGGGTATTGCACAGGATGCAATTGTGATGAACACAGATGACTTGTTGTGTGTCGGAGCTGTTGACAACATACTGGTTTCAAGCACTATAGGACGCAACAAAATGCTGATACCAGGCGAAGTCATCTCTGCCATAATCAACGGTACTGACGAGTTGCTTGGCGAGATGAGAGAGATGGGTATTGGAATATATCCAACAGGCGGAGAGACTGCCGATGTGGGCGACTTGGTGAGGACAATAATTGTGGACTCTACTGTTACCTGCCGCATGAAGAGAAGTGATGTAATTGACAACAAGAACATCAAACCTGGTGACGTAATCGTAGGATTATCATCAACAGGACAGGCTACATATGAGAAAACTTACAACGGCGGTATGGGAAGCAACGGACTTACAAGTGCAAGACATGATGTATTTGCAAAATACCTTGCAACAAAATACCCGGAAAGTTTTGACAGCGCCGTTCCTGAAGAATTGATTTACAGCGGAAATAAAGCATTGACAGACGAGACTGAATGCGAGGGCGTTAATGCCGGACAATTGGTATTGTCCCCTACTCGTACTTACGCACCTGTGATTAAAAAGATATTTGACGAGATGCGAAAGGACATTCACGGCATGGTGCATTGTACTGGTGGAGCACAGACTAAAGTTCTGCACTTTGTAAACGACAACTGCCATGTCATAAAAGACAACATGTTCCCTGTTCCTCCTTTGTTCAAAATGATTCAGCAGGCAAGTGGCACCGACTGGAAAGAGATGTATCAGGTATTCAATATGGGACATCGCATGGAGATTTACGTAAGTCCTGAGAATGCAGAAAGAATAATAGAGATAAGCAAATCGTTTAATATTGACGCACAGATTATCGGTCATATAGAAGAAGGTGCGAAGAGCCTTACAATAACATCTGAGTTTGGCACATTTCAATACAAATAATTTATCTAAGGCATTTGCTTAACACATAATTAATATATAAAGCTGCTTAATTTTGCTCATATTCATATAGCATAATAACAGAGTAGAGACATGAACGACAATAACATATTACAGAAATTAGAAGGCCTTGAAGCTCGCTTCGAAGAGGTTTCGACGCTCATTACAGACCCGAATGTTATCTCTGACCAGAAACGATTCGTCAAACTGACAAAGGAGTATAAGGACCTTGGAGACATAATGGACCTGCGCAAGAAATATATCAACTGTCTGAATTCAATAAAAGAGGCAAAAGATATTCTTGCGAACGAGGACGATCCTGAAATGAAGGAAATAGCGCGTGAGGAACTGGCTACCAACGAAGAGCTACAGCCACAGCTTGAGGAGGAAATAAAAATAGCTCTTATACCCAAAGACCCTGAGGACGCAAAGAACGTACAAATGGAGATACGCGCCGGAACTGGTGGAGATGAGGCGTGCCTGTTCGCCGGTGACTTGTTCCAGATGTACAAAAGATTCTGCGACTCAAAGGGCTGGAATATAAGCATCACCAGTTCAAGCGAAGGAGCCGTTGGAGGTTTTAAAGAGATTGACTTTGCCGTAAGCGGTGACAACGTATACGGAATACTCAAATATGAATCAGGAGTTCACCGCGTACAACGCGTACCTGTGACAGAGTCGAATGGCAGAATGCAGACATCTGCCGCAACGGTTGCCGTATTGCCTGAAGCTGATAAATTTGAGGTTAACATAAATGAGGGTGAGATAAAATGGGATACGTTCCGTTCAAGCGGCGCTGGAGGACAGAATGTAAACAAGGTGGAATCGGGAGTACGCTTGCGTTATATGTGGAAAAACCCGAACACTGGAGAAACGGAAGAGATTCTTATTGAATGTACAGAGACACGAGACCAGCCAAAGAACAAGGAAAGAGCCTTGTCTCGTCTATATACATTCATATACGACAAGGAGCACCAGAAATATGTTGACGACATAGCAAGTAGAAGAAAGAGCCTTGTGTCAACAGGTGACAGATCTGCAAAAATACGAACATACAACTTTCCACAGGGACGTGTGACTGACCATCGTATTGGATTTACTACACATGACCTGTCTGGTTTCCTGGGCGGAGATATACAGGACATGATTGATGCTCTTACAATCGCCGAGAACTCTGAGCGCATGAAAGAGGCTGAACTATAATCTGTCATTATATCCTATAACACATTTGTCAGGAACTTCAAATAATTTTTACCACATGAACAGACAAGAATTAATAGAACAAATAAAGAGCAAGAAGAGTTTTCTGTGCGTAGGACTTGACACAGATTTAAAGAAAGTACCACAACATCTGCTCAGTGAAGAAGACCCTATCTTTGCATTTAACAAAGCAATTATAGACGCGACAGCACCTTATTGTGTATCATATAAGCCAAATCTGGCGTTTTATGAGGCCTTTGGCGTAAAGGGAATGATTTCTTTTGAGAAGACAATAAAGTATCTTCAGGAGAATTATCCAGACCATTTCATTATCGCTGACGCAAAACGAGGCGACATTGGCAACACGTCTTCTATGTATGCGCGTACATTCTTTGAGGAATATGGCATTGACTCTATAACAGTTGCCCCATACATGGGGGAAGACAGTGTCAGCCCATTTCTCACTTATGAGAACAAATGGGTTATACTTCTTGCACTTACAAGCAACAAAGGCAGCCATGACTTCCAACTGACAGAGGACAATAACGGGGAGCGTCTGTTTGAGAAAGTTCTCCGCAAGAGTCAGCAATGGGGAAATGAGAACAACATGATGTATGTGGTAGGTGCCACACAAGGCAAGATGTTTGAGGATATTCGAAAAATAGCTCCAAACCACTTCTTACTTGTGCCTGGCGTGGGAGCTCAAGGAGGCAGCCTGCAGGAAGTTTGCAAATATGGAATGACAAAAGATTGCGGTCTGTTGGTAAACAGTTCAAGAGCAATTATTTACGCAAGTAGCGGAGAAGACTTCGCAAAAGTTGCAGCACAAAAAGCCAAAGAGCTTCAAGAAGAAATGGCAATAGAACTTGAGAGAACATAAACAACAGTCAAAAACGATAGGTTTCATACAGAGAAAGTCCTAACATCTGTAAAACCTATCGTTTTTATTGTTTGAGCAATTAATCATTAAACAGATAACATTAATTACATGTAAGGCATGAATGACAGTAAAATTATAAATGATCCTGTATTCGGTTTTATCAAAATACCCAGAGGTCTTCTTCTGGACATCATAAAACATCCCTTAATGCAACGCCTTACACGCATAAAGCAATTAGGACTGACATCATTTGTATATCCCGCAGCTCAACATGTCAGATTTCAACACTCTATAGGTTCCTTTCATCTAATGAGTGAGGCTATTACATCTTTGTCACAAAAAGGGATATTTATATTTGAGAGTGAGGCTGAAGCAGTGGAAGCAGCCATCCTGATGCACGACATCGGACATGGTCCTTTCTCTCATGTACTTGAGAACACACTTACGGGCAACGTAGGTCATGAGCAGATCTCACTGTTCATGATGGAGCAGATAAACAAAGACATGAACAGTTCGCTGAATCTTGCCATGAAAATCTTCAAGAATGAATATCCTAAGAAGTTCCTTCATCAACTTATCAGCAGCCAATTAGATGTAGACCGGCTTGATTATCTTAGAAGAGATTGTTTCTTCACCGGCGTTACTGAAGGAAATATTGGAAGTGCCAGAATAATAAAAATGCTTGATGTCGTTGATGACAATCTTGTCGTTAACTCCAAAGGCATTTATTCAATAGAAAATTACCTGACATCAAGAAGACTCATGTATTGGCAAGTATATCTGCACAAGACAACTGTGGCATGTGAGAAGATGCTTGTGAATACATTAATGAGAGCTAAATACCTTGCCAAGAACGGCAAAGAGTTATTTGCCCCTCCAAGTCTTAGGTTTTTCTTATATAATGACATTGACGAACATACATTCACGGCAGACAGTGAAGCCTTACACCACTATAGCCAGCTTGATGACAATGATATATGGTGCACAATAAAGGAATGGGCAAAAAATGATGATAAGATACTATCACTACTTTCAAAAGATTTGGTAAACCGAAATATATTCAAGGTAGAGGTGTTTAATGACCCTATTGAAGAAGAATACATAGAAAAAGTCAGAACTAATATAGCCAAAGAATACAACTTATCAACAGCCGATACTGAATACCTGATAAATATCAGTACTATCCAGAAAGACATGTATGACGTAAACGATGAACAGATATCCATTCTCTACAAAGATGGAACAGTCAAAGATATCTCTGAAGCATCAGAACTGTTCAATATGTCATTACTTTCAAAAAAAATAAGGAAATATTACTTGTGTTATCAAAGATTGTAAATAAAAATTATTATATTTGCAAAATAAATTTAAATATATTACCTGTTTATGGAATTTACCGCAAAACAAATAGCTGAGTTTGTCCAAGGCAGAGTCGAGGGAAATGAAAACACTGCTGTACATACATTCGCAAAAATAGAAGAAGGTATACCTGGAGCAATTTCATTTCTTTCTAATCCCAAATACACACATTATTTATACGACACGAAGTCGGATATAGTATTAATCAACGAAGACCTCGTATTAGAAAAGCCTGTAACACCAACGCTCATCCGTGTAAACAACGCTTATGAAGCTGTAGCAAAATTGCTACAACTCTACGAGTCTATAAAACCAAAGAAATCAGGTATAGACCCACTTGCATATATTTCTAAATCTGCGAAAATAGGCAAAGAATGCTACATTGGAGCTTTCGCCTACATTGGAGAAAATGCAGAAATTGGAGATGGATGTGCTATATATCCACACGCATATATCGGTGATGGTGTAAAGATGGGTGAAAATTGTACTATTAATCCCAACACCACAATATATCAAGGTTGTAAGTTAGGAAATAACATAATAATACATGCGGGTTCTGTGATTGGCGCTGACGGATTTGGATTTGCTCCAAACGCTGAGGGATATGACAAAATCCCACAAATTGGCATCGTTATCATTGAGGATAATGTTGAAATCGGAGCAAATACATGTATTGACCGTTCTACAATGGGAGCTACAATACTTCACAAGGGTGTAAAGCTTGACAATCTCGTACAGATTGCCCACAACAACGAAATAGGTGAAAACACCGTTATGTCTGCCCAGGTAGGAATTGCCGGAAGTACAAAAGTAGGGTCATGGTGTATGTTCGGAGGCCAAGTAGGTATAGCCGGACATATCACTATCGGTGACAAGGTTTTCCTTGGAGCACAATCAGGAGTGCCAAGCAGTCTCAAAAGCAATCAATCCTTAATAGGAACTCCACCTATGGAGCCAACCCCATATTTTAAGTCACAAGCAATATTCCGCCGTTTACCTGATATGTACAAACAGATAAACGAACTTAAAAAAGAAATTGAAAAATTAAAAGAATCCAAATAACCATAGTAAAGAAATAGGATATGTTGAAACAAAACACACTTAAAGGCAGTTTTGCCCTATGCGGCAAAGGTCTGCATACAGGATTAAGTTTGACTGTGACTTTCAACCCTGCCCCAGAAAACACAGGTTATAGAATCCAGAGAATTGATCTTGAGGGTCAGCCAATAATAGACGCTATTGCAGAGAATGTTATTGACACTCAACGTGGTACAGTGCTTGGCAAAGGCGATATTCGTGTATCAACTATTGAACATGGTCTTGCCGCCCTTTACGCCCTGGGAGTTGACAACTGTCTCATTCAGGTTAATGGTCCTGAGTTTCCTATCCTTGATGGTTCGTCTATAATGTATATAGACAAAATAAACGAAATCGGAATAGAAGAGCAATCTGCACCTAAGGACTTTTATGTCATCCGTAAAAAGATTGAGATAAAAGACGAAGAAACAGGCTCTTGCATAACAATTCTGCCTGATGAAGAGTTCAGTCTTACGGCAATGTGCTCTTTTGAGTCAAAGTTTATAAACAGCCAATTTGCAACTCTTGACAAGATAGAGAAGTTCACAAAAGAAATTGCACCGGCACGTACATTTGTTTTCGTAAGAGACATAGAACCATTACTTAACGCCAACCTGATAAAAGGTGGTGACATGGATAATGCAATCGTCATCTATGAACGACAAACAACTCAAGAGCAACTTGACAAACTTGCAGACTTGCTCAAGGTTCCCCACATGGATGCGACAAAACTTGGATATATCCAACACAAGCCACTTGTATGGGAGAATGAATGTACCCGCCATAAGCTCCTTGATATCATCGGTGATATGGCATTAATAGGAAAACCTATTAAAGGTAGAATAATAGCTACACGCCCAGGACATTCTATTAATAACAAGTTTGCGCGATTAATGCGTAAGGAGATTCGCAAGTATGAGGTTCAAGCCCCAAAATACGATTGCAATGAGCCACCTGTTATGGATATCAATCGCATAAGAGAACTTCTCCCCCATCGATATCCGATGCAACTTGTAGACAAAGTTATTGAACTTGGAGCAACAAGTATTGTCGGTGTAAAGAACATTACATCCAACGAACCATTCTTCACAGGTCATTTCCCTCAAGAGCCTGTGATGCCTGGTGTTCTACAAATTGAAGCGATGGCCCAATGTGGCGGACTCCTTGTGCTCAACATGGTAGATGAACCTGAACGTTGGTCAACATATTTCATGAAAATAGATAATGTTAAATTCCGTCAAAAGGTTGTACCTGGCGATACTCTGATTTTCAAGGTAGACCTTCTGGCTCCTGTTCGTCATGGTATATCATCAATGAAAGGATATGCTTTTGTTGGCGACAAGATTGTTTCGGAAGCAACATTTACCGCTCAAATAGTTAAAAACAAATAAAATAATAAGTTCATGAATCAGATTAGTCCTTTAGCATACGTACATCCTGAAGCAAAAATCGGTGATAACAATATCATCGGACCATTCTGTTACATAGACAAAAACACAGTAATAGGTGACAACAATGTGTTTCAGAATAGTGTGACGATTCACTTCGGAGCACGTATCGGTAATAACAACGAAATTTTCCCTGGAGCAAGCATAAGCACAAAACCACAGGATTTGAAATTTGCCGGTGAGGAAACAACATGCGAGATCGGCAACAACAACAGTATCCGCGAGAACGTGACTATTTCAAGAGGTACAGCCTCTAAAGGTACTACAAAAGTTGGAAGCAACAACTTACTCATGGAATGTGTTCATGTAGGCCACGACTGCGAGTTAGGTAACGGTCTGATAATTGGTAATGCCACAAAATTTGCCGGTGAGGTTATCGTTGATGACAACGCCATAATAAGCAGCACCGTATTGGTTCATCAGTTCTGCCATATCGGTGGTTATGTGATGATACAGGGCGGAGCCCGATTCAGTCAGGACATTCCTCCATATATTATTGTAGGAAAAGAACCTGCAAAATATTGCGGATTGAATCTTGTAGGCCTTCGCAGAAGAGGCTTTAGTAATGAGCTTATCACCTCAATACACGACGCATATCGCAAGCTTTATTCAAAAGGTATGCTATCTGAAGGTATTGAAGAGATACGCAACACCATAGAGCCAAGTAAGGAAATTGAATACATCATTAACTTTGTTGAATCATCAAAGCGCGGTATATTGAGATAACAAACAACGAATATATACAACGATAACACCCAAACGATAAAGGAACTAAGATGCTCTGCGCCATTGTTCACCTATAACAGGAACAATATTGTATTTATTGGCGAATCGGTATTTCAGTTCCTTTATTGTTATTGAAAGCCATAAGAATTAGTTTCTTCAAAGAACAGCTATCCTCTATCCAAAACAAACAGGTTTATTTCGGAATAACATTATGAAAACACTTATTGTCATAGTTGGTCCTACTGGGGTCGGTAAGACAGAAATGTGTATAAATGTAGCACAATATTTTAAGATACCTATTATAAATGCGGACTCAAGACAAATATACAGAGGACTTGCCATAGGTACTGCCGCACCGACAAAAGAACAACAAACAAAAGTGACACACCACTTCGTTGAACAACTTGAATTGGAAGACTACTACAGCGCTGCCATATACGAAGAAGAAGTATGCAAACATCTTGAGGAACATTTTAAGAAGCACGATATTGCTCTTATGAGTGGAGGCAGTATGATGTACATAGATGCCGTATGTAACGGCATTGATGACATTCCTACCGTTGACTCAGAAACACGAGATGCAATAATGAAAAGATACAACGAGCAAGGTCTTGAGCCACTGCTTGCAGAACTGAGATATTTAGATCCGGAGTATTACAATATAGTTGACAAGAAAAATCCCAAAAGAATTATACATGCCTTAGAGATATGTACAATGACCGGGCAAACCTACACGTCATTCAGGACAAATAAGAGGAAAAAGCGTCCGTTTAATATCATTAAGATTGGGCTCAACAGAGAAAGAGCTGAACTATACGAAAGAATAAACAAAAGGGTTGACATAATGATTGAGGACGGACTGTTAGAGGAAGCCAAATCGGTATATCCCCAACGCCACCTCAATTCACTTAACACCGTGGGATATAAGGAAATGTTTGAATACATTGAAGGGAAACTTTCTTTAAGTGAAGCTGTGTTTCGCATTCAGTGTAACTCCCGTAAATACGCAAGAAAACAACTCACATGGTTCAAGCGCGACGACTCCATTACATGGTTCCATCCAGACAAAACTGAAGATATTATGAATCACATCAAAAATAACCTGGAATAATTACTGGAAATTCCACATAACCGCTTTGAATTTACACATTACAGACACTTTATCCCAACCTGTGGTAAGGATGACAAAAGATAAAGAAATGCTAAAAATACCAACTAAAATGTCTGTCTTGCTTAGTTTTTATTAAATTTGCATAATAAAAATACACCAAGTATGTTTACACCAATACTAAAAATAACAAAAAAAGTAATAAAGATTTGCCTAAAGACAACACGCAAATTCTTCAAATGGTATTTTTCTCTATTCAGAGGCACTCCATGGTATACTAAAACAATTACAGTCATAGCATCTTTTTTTGCATCACTTATCATCTACCTCGGCATGGTGGACGTAAACTTCCTGTGGCTCTTTGGGGAATCTCCAGGATTCTCTAAAATCAAAAAACATCAAATCTACGAAGCATCAGAAATATATAGTGCAGACAGCGTACTGATTGGTAAATATTTTGACAAGAACCGCACTCCTGTAAAATACGAGGAAGTGAATCCTTTATTCTGGAAAGTATTAATAGATACAGAGGACGAGCGTTTTTACAGCCATTGGGGTATTGACCCTATCGGAATATTTGGTGCGATAAAAGATGCCGCATTACACAACGACGCACGCGGAGCCTCAACCATCACACAGCAGTTGGCAAAAAACATGTTCAGCGTAAGACAGAAATCCTCCGGACTTCTTGGAAAGATTCCTGGTCTTAAGATACTGATTATGAAAAGTAAGGAATGGATTATCGCAACCAAGCTTGAAATTCTTTATGACAAGAACGAGATACTTACCATGTATGCCAATACTGTAGATTTTGGCTCAAATGCCTATGGCATCAAAACCGCATGTAAGACATACTTCAACACTACCCCCAAAGACATAAAGCTTGAACAGGCAGCGGTGCTTGTCGGAATGCTTAAAGCAACAACGTTATATAATCCAAGGAGTAATCCGGAAAACTCCTTAAAAAGAAGAAATGTTGTGCTTAATAACATGCTTGTGAGAAACGACATCGACAAAGCCTCTTACGACTCACTCACACAAATTCCTATTAAACTTAATTTCAATGTTGAGAAGAATTACGACGGGCAGGCTCTCTACTTCAGAGAGGCGGTAAAGGATTATCTTGAGGAATGGTGCAATGAAGAAGGTGTAGATTTGTATAAAGACGGCTTAAAGATTTACACCACAATAGATACCCGACTACAGAAATATGCAGAGCAAGCTGCCATAAAACAGATGAAACAGGTGCAGCGCAATTTCGACAATCATTGGGGTAAAAACGAACCATGGCAAGACGCCAACCACAGAGTTATACCCAACTTTATTGAGGATATAGCGAAGAAGCTACCTGTTTACAAACATCTTGATCAGAAATTCAACGGGAATAAAGACTCAATTGATTTATATCTCAACAAGCCGCATAAAGTGAAGCTCTTTGACTATGAGTCTGGGGTTATTGAGAAAGAGATGAGCACAATGGACTCTATCCGCTACATGGTAAGGTTCATGCATTGCTCTTTCGTTGCAATGGAGCCTCAAACCGGACATGTCAAGGCATGGGTGGGCGACATAGACTTCAAATCATGGAAGTACGACAAAGTGACTGCCATGAGACAACCAGGTTCCACATTCAAACTATTCGTATACACCGAAGCAATGAACCAGGGGCTCACCCCATGTGACAAACGAAGGGATGAGTATATCAGGATGGAAGTATATGATGCAAAAAAGAAAGAGATGACATCATGGACACCACATAACTCTGACGGAAGATTTACAGGAGACTCTATTCCATTGAAGAGTGCATTTGCACGAAGCATAAATTCGGTGGCGGTAAGACTTGGACAAGAAATGGGTATAAAAAACATCATCAACACAGCACACAAAATGGGCATTGTTAGTAAGCTCGACAATGCTCCATCACTGGCACTTGGAGCATCAGACGTAAACCTGCTTGAAATGGTTAATGCCTATGGCACTGTTGCAAACGATGGAAAACACATGGAGCCTGTACTCGTAACAAGCATTGTGGACCGCGATGGAAAGGAGATATACAAAGCTCCTCAGGAGGGGAAACAAGCAATATCATACAAGAGCGCATTCTTCTCCCAACAATTACTTATGAGCGGAATGAGAGAACCAGGTGGTACATACCAAAGCTTATGGGGATATGTAAACGATGCCCCCGACACCGATTTTGGAGGTAAGACCGGTACAAGTAACAACCATTCCGATGCTTGGTTTATTTGTGTGAGTCCCAAGATAGTATGTGGAGCATGGGTTGGCGGAGAATACAGAAGTATACATTTCCGCACAGGAGCATTAGGACAAGGAAGCCGTACCGCTCTTCCTATATGCGGATATTTCATTCAGTCGGTAATGAAGGACAAGTCATTCAATCATTATCACGGGAAGTTCTCAAAACCAAATGACAATGATATCAAATACGACATGTACAACTGCGCAAGTTACTATCCAGAGCGCAATGACACCCTTAG
>JAFQGS010000123.1 GCA_017415455.1 Prevotella sp. | reverse complement strand
GCGCGAGGCAGGCATAGCGCCCGACCTCATACGCCTGTCTGTAGGTATTGAGGATGCTGATGACATCATTGATGACATCAAGCAGGCACTGGAGAAGCTATAAGAGACTGCTGGTGACAGCCTCACGTACAGGCGCATCTGTGATTCTTCAGGCAGAGGAACGTATGTTATACTACTGGAATATTTAACAGGGAGATATGCTGCAGCATATCTCCCTGTTAACGTTTACAGCCTTTTAAAAAGTTCAAAATGTCACAAAAATCATCAATTTAACGCCTAAACACTTGGCTGTTTGAGCACAAAAACGTATATTTGCGATACAAAAAGTAACACAACGTAAGTTTAACCTAAAATCAGAATACTATGAATGTTGACAAGATCATGCAGGACTTGGCGAAGAAGCATCCAGGTGAGGCAGAGTATTTGCAGGCTGTCAGAGAAGTGCTTGTATCTGTAGAGGATGTTTATAACAAGCATCCTGAGTTTGAGAAGGCAAAGATTATAGAGCGTATTGTTGAGCCGGAGCGCATCATTACATTCCGTGTTCCGTGGGTAGACGACAATGGCGAGGTGCATGTTAACCTCGGTTATCGTGTGCAGTTCAACAGCGCCATAGGTCCGTATAAGGGCGGTTTGCGGTTCCATCCGTCAGTAAACCTGTCCATACTGAAGTTTCTTGGATTTGAGCAGACGTTCAAGAATGCTCTCACCACGCTGCCTATGGGCGGCGGAAAAGGCGGCAGCGACTTCTCCATAAGAGGGCGCTCAGACGCTGAGGTGATGCGCTTCTGCCAGGCATTCATGACTGAGCTGTACAGACATATTGGTCCGGACGAGGACGTTCCGGCTGGAGATATCGGCGTTGGAAGCCGCGAGGTGGGCTATTTGTTTGGCATGTACAAGAAACTGACACATCAGTTCGGCGGTGTTCTTACTGGCAAGGGACTGGAGTTTGGCGGCTCCCGCATACGTCCTGAGGCTACGGGATTCGGCGCTTTGTACTTTGTCAACACCATGTTGCAGACTCACGGCATTGACATAAAAGGCAAGACGGTTGCCATAAGCGGATTCGGCAACGTGGCATGGGGTGCCGCAAAGAAAGCCACTGAGCTTGGAGCCAAGGTGATAACGATAAGCGGTCCTGACGGATATATATATGACCCGCAGGGCATCAGCGGTGAGAAGATAGACTACATGCTGGAACTTCGCGCAAGCGGAAACGACATCTGCCAGCCATACGAGGATGAGTTTGAGGGCTCTACGTTCTTCGAGGGCAAAAAGCCCTGGCAGCAGAAGGCGGACATATACCTGCCTTGCGCCACTCAGAATGAGCTGAACGGCGACGACGCAGATATGATACTGGCAAACAACCCGCTATGTGTGGCAGAGGTGTCTAACATGGGATGCACGGTAGAGGCTGTTGAGAAGTTCGTCGGCTCGAAGACAATCTTCGCACCGGGCAAGGCTGTTAACGCCGGTGGTGTGGCTACATCGGGACTTGAGATGACACAGAACTCAATGCGACTGACATGGAGCGAGCAGGAGGTGGACGACAAGCTGCACTACATAATGCACTCAATACACGAGCAGTGTGTGAAATACGGCAAGCAGCCTGATGGCTATATTGACTACGTGAAGGGGGCAAACATTGCCGGATTCATGAAGGTGGCGAAGGCCATGCTTGCACAAGGTGTGGTGTAGAGCGTGACACTAACAAGCGGAAATTTACATAATACTTTTCATACAACATAATCTATGTGGTCTTGCCTGATGATAGGTAGGACCACATTTCATTATATCCCAGGAGCGGGATAGGCTGCGACAGCCTGCCGCTGACAGCCGGCGCAAGGGGCTTTCAGATGAAAGGAAACGACTGTTTGGGCACTAAATACAATAAATATAATAAAGATGCGTTTATTATACAGATAACGTCAAGATTATGAAGCATTTAAGAAGCATGCTACTTCTGGTTGTACTGACCGTTGCCTTATCACCCGCATCATCGCAACAAAAGGGCAAAGCGTCTTTTTATGCAAAGAAATTCACCGGAAGAAGAACGGCAAGCGGAGAGCGGCTGCACAGCGACAGCATGACATGCGCACACCGCACATACCCCTTCGGGACACTACTGAAGGTGACAAACCCCGCAAACAAGAAGAGCGTCATTGTAAGAGTGAACGACAGAGGACCGTTTGTAAAGGGCAGAATAATAGACCTTTCGCGCAGGGCTGCAAGAGAACTGGGCATAATAAGCGCAGGAGTGGCCACGGTGAGGGTGGAGAAATACACACGCCCTGTGGGCATACCTTTCAAGATTGAGGAGACTTTCGACCTGCCAGAGCTTGACCTTGAGGTTACGACAAACCCGGGAATGGACTACAAACCGATATGGCAGATTGAGGAACAGGACAAGATTGCCAACAAGCAAAAGCCTGAGGAGAAAGGCCATAAACAGGCACAGGACAAATGACAAACATACATACAACATTGAGATAATAAACAGCGGTTTAACAAATGATGCCTTTCCGGACTGCGGATAATGCCCGGACGGCATCCGAAAGATGTCTTTTTGCAGGTCAAAAGGGCATCTTTTGTTTTGCAACCAACACACCACACCACCCTGCCCCGGGACAAATCTCAGAACATACTGGGAAACAGCACGTTGATAGTCGTCAGCAACAGGAAGACAGCCACTCCTGAAGAGACACATGCAGAGCGCAAACCGCCAAGCACTAAGGCATGAAAAAAACAGGACATGAGCAGCATCCGCATCCTACTCATATCCTGAATCACGCACATCTCATATCCATGCGGCGGGCTTCAGCAGCCATCGCGCAGTGCTATTTCTTAGCCGTGGGAATATTAAACTCCTTGAACCGCGACGTCATCTGATAGTTTCCCTGCACGGCATAGACCTTAAACGTTGCCATTCCGTTCTTCAGACGCTGGTCGGCTTTCACCATGGCCGTATATCTGATGCCCTTACCTGGAGCTATCCGCTCAACATGCACGCCCGGAGAGATGTATATACGCTTATTGCCCGTTGTCTCTACAGCCATGGGCTGCACATCATACAAAGGCGCATCGGAACTGTTGTAAACCTCAAAAACAAGCTTACACGTCTCACCTGCATCAAGAACCTTATTGTGGTTGGCATCAACAAAACGCGCATTGCGAATCTCAAGCGACTCAGGTTGGCTCTTTACCGCGTCTGCATTATAACCCGCAGCATAATAATCAGGCTCAGAGGCATTGTAAGAACCGGCATACTCAGAGTTGCCAAAGTCATAAAGCACATCGTCGCCCTTGCCTGAAGGGTCAAAACCACTGTCCTCAGAGCCAACTGTCTGACGGCTCTGCTCATAACGTTTCTGCTCACGCTCGCGCTTATATTCCTCATACTTTGCCTGCTCTCGCCTGTCGGCAGCCTGGCCAATAGCACCGCCTATGACAGCACCGCCGGCCATACCGATGATTGTACCGACATCACTGCCACGAGGTCCGTCACTGATTCCACCGATGGCAGAGCCAAGTATTGAGCCGAAAGAGGCTCCAACATAAGCGCCACTGCCTGTATATGACCCGCAACTGCTAAACAACAGCAATGAGCAAACAGATATCGCAAAAATCTTTCTCATATAATATCCTCCTTATATATTCATTTCTTATCACACCATTTATAAATTCCCGCAAGCCTGTCTGACATGAAACAGGCTCCGTCATCATGCGGAAAAAACTCGCAGCATATAACAAGCCGCCGCAAGATGACCTTATTTCACAGTGCAAAAATAATATTATATGGCAAAAATAGAAAAGGGAAATCCCTCAAAATTAAGGGAGAAACCCTAAAACAGACATAACATCAGACCAACAGGAAACTTTTTATTACAAACAGAATAAGGCTATACGCATGGGGAGGACACTCCTCATGACTTCATAAGAGATAGTAAATGACTTTGCAAGTCGTAGCTGACAGCTTTGCAAGTCATAGCAAAACAACGCCCCATATCAGCGTTCCATTGACATAAACAGCTGCCACTTGAATTTGGTATACAAGCTATATACTTTTGGTATACACGGGATATACTTTTAGTATACAGCGCATATACCAAATTCAAGTGACATGCATTCCATACGGAAAAGACTGTAAGGTAAACTGTGTCAAGCTACAATATAGAAATAGTATAACACGTTTATTTTAAAGTCTCCCGACTCTGGTATGTTGCCAGTGTATGAAGCAGTTATTTCATAATACCATCGTCCGTATCTTTAAGGCTTATTTTCCTGTCTGCAGACTGATATTTCTTACCGCGGCTCATACGCCATGACACTCCAATGGATACTTGATTACCGCTGGCTCTGTCATAAACCGTAGTGAGTTTATGAAGATTGCTGTTAAGGATTTCCGCTTCGCTTGATTTGTATTTATTTACGAATGGATTAGACCACGAAAGGGAGATCTGCCAATCCTTGTGTTGATATGAAGCCTGAATAGTGGAGTAAGCACCATTATATCCTTTTTTCTCACCCTCTAAAAAGCGATGGCCATTGTCGATATATCCCTGCAAGATGAAGTTTCCAAGATATGCAGTCACACTTCCAACATAGAACCATGAGGTGTGGAAATGCGAATAGTCATTGCCGTAGTTGAAACATCGTTGCATGCCTCCATATGCGGATGCCTGAAGTTTCTCGGGAAGAATCCAGCAGCTGACATATACAGAGAAACGCAAGAGGTCTATTTCTTTCTGGTTTATCTGAGTGTAAATGAATTTGTCATCTGATGTTCGCACATAATACGCCATATTGGGTTTGTTGCAATAACGATAGAAGCCTTCAATGCAGGTGCTCCATCGCTGGTTGTTGTACGACAATCGCAGTGATTGATCAATATCGCGAGTTGGCTTTAGATTGGGGTTCCCCTTTGTCATTTCCATGCTATTTGTCTTAATCGTTGCATCATTTATCATTGCGATGCGCGATGCTCTGTCTTTCAACTCAAAACTGTAGCGAAGATTCATTCCACGCAGGAAGCTGTAGGAAAGCATTGCTATCGGGCGGAAGGTCCATAGGTTGTAGTTGTGCTTATTTTGACTGTAATGAATGTAGCTTGCTCCTAATCCTAACACATATCGAAAATACTTAAGTGTACCTTTGATTTCACTAAAAGCATAGAGGTTGTGCTGGTTCATCTCGGTCAAAGCAGAGGCATCGCCAATATAATCATTCTTCGTATATTTATAGCGATGATTCAAACCTGCCGATAGTATGAATGGCTTCAAGCGATTCTCATAGATCACCTCGGTAAGAGCTGAGGCGGTCCTTCCCTTCACATCGTACTGATAAGGAGCCCCTTCATCGAAATAGTTGTTTGTGTTCGTATTGATGTAAGTACCCACGACATTTGCTGTTATTGACTGGCGGGGTTTAAGCTGACGAAACAAGTATAGGTCAAGCACAGGTGAATTGGAACGGTGACTGTTTCTGTATGTAGCTGTTTGATGTACATCGCCATCAACAACATCCTTTACACTGTAATTGCCAGGCTCATTTCCTATATTGTCACTCAAAGAAACCTGAATAACGTATGCAGTACTGTCAGCATAGTTATATGTGAGTTTGACATCATGTGCAAGTCTTTTGCGAAGCGTTTCCACATCATTGCGCCCGATGGTTTGAATGCTGCCATCGTTCAAAGTATAATCAGTAGTTTCTTTAACCTCTAATTCTTTCGTTTTATTGCCGCTGAGATCATATGAGGCTGAAAATTCACTCTTGCCAGAGTTCCATTTGCCATACACCATGCCATTTCCTCGCCATGATGTCAGCAGTGACGTGACATCAGTACCAAGTGTATAACCTGTGTTATTGCGTTTGGTGATGATGTTTACAACGTATGCAATATCTTCGCCGTATCGTACACCTGGATTGTCTATAAAGTCAACCTTCCCGATAAGCTTAGGATCAAGTGCCAGCATCTCTTCCTTGCCTACATTGATTCCGTTGATGCGAACCTGTACGCCACCGCGATTGTCGATGACTGATATTGAGTGGGTGACATTGTCAATGCGAAGATTTGGCAAAGAGAGTTTCTGAAGAAGACTGTATCCATTATTTGATGCACTCTTCTGAGCGTCGGTAGGATAAATAATCTGGCCGTCAACCTTGCTTACAACCTTTGCACCTTTTACTATTACTTCATCAAGAGTAACAGTCTGCTCCTCGTTCTGAGTAAAGGCAGGGAAAGAGGAAATGGATAGAATAAGAATGAGAATGATTCGTTTCATATTTGTAATTTTGTTGCTTATTTATAAATCATACACTCTGGCTTGAGTGAACGTTCTATAATTTGTGGCACAAAATTACAAACGAGACAGGGAAACGCCGTTTTTCCTGACTGACATTTCCCTGACATTTATCTGACAACAAACTAACTATTTGAGTTTCAATGTATAGCTTTTGCCTCTGCCTGACTCTATTTTTAAGTTGCTATGCTCTTCAATGATAGGCTTCATGCGTTTTACAAGCGTATAAAGTGTATCGCTGGCATCTGGTTTCTTAGGCCATAGACGGTCACAAATCTCTTGTTTTGAAAGACAATGATTCTCGGAGTTCATAAACATTTCAAGCAGAGTGTGCTGCATGGGCGTGAGACGAATCTGCTCACCCTTTGACGTCGTGAACTTTTCGTTTGTATATATAAGACCGCCATAACTCAGACCTTCAACGAGTACTTCCGGCTTGAATCTTCTCATACACCAAAGGCTTCCCATCATCCATATTATTCCTGCAAGCAAGAGCACTCCTGAAGCCCTTTGGTCAGATAGCATGAAGACGGTCATGAAATCGCAGTTTGCCTCTGCCACTATTTCTGTCTCTTGCCTTTCACCTCGGCGAACAGTTCTTATGGCAATACATGCGGTATCTTTTAGTTCGGCAATGGTCAGATAGTTGCGATAACAACAGATGGTATCTGCACTGACCACATCACACTGCATCTCAGCCAGTGTAAGCTTCAAGGCATTATTTACATCCGCTTCTATTCTGTCAGATGCGCTTCGATAGCTGCACATGCTGGAGCAGAAAGCTGATGCCATTATAAATAGGAAAATGAGTATTGGAAGTTTCTTCATAACAGTTCTTGTTAGCTTTATTTTATGTTAAGCATGAATTTATGTGCAAATATGGGAATTATTTTATAATAAGAGTATAATTTACGGGAAGTTTTTTATTATAAAATAGTTTTTAATGTTTTTTTAGCCACATATGTAATTTTAATCAAGCAAAAGACTTTTATGCATTAGAGCAAGTTGATTATTATCTTCAACAAACTCATCTCGGTCTTCACCATCTGACTATACTTCCACACATTACACACCTCTATACATACATTGTATTTGTTGGGGTGATTTAACGCTATCTGTAAACTACAGATCGCAATACAGCTCTAAAATCGGTTAAAATGTTGAATAAGTACAATTTTGTATAATCCAAACTTTGGTAACAAGACATTTCTACCGTATTATATATAACTTACTGACTATATGTACCACAAACGATGATTATTGTTGCCCGATAAAAGCAAATCTATATCATAACACAAGTGACATGCATTCCAACAGGGGAAGTAGCTGCAATTCCCACTATTAGGTTTTATCGGGGCTTGAATCTGGCAGCAAATGCTCATGTTAAGATACAAAAAAAAGAGGGAATGTCATATTGACAAACCCTCTTAATATTATCTGTTTGATATTTCAAAACAAATTATTCAGCCTTTGGAGCCTCTTCTACAACAGCCTCTGCCTGTGTCTCCTCTACAGCTGGAGTTTCCTCTGCTTTAGTTGACTTGCGGCTACGACGTGTCTTCTTAGCAGCTGCCTTTGGAGTCTTTGCCATGTTCTCATCAAAGTCAACAAGCTCGATGAATGCCATCTCAGCTGCGTCACCCAAACGTGTACCAAGCTTTATGATACGTGTATATCCACCTGGACGATCTGCAACTTTAACTGAAATCTCCTTGAAAAGCTCAGTCACAGCATATTTATTCTGCAAATAACGGAATACTACACGACGTGAAGTTGTTGTATCGTTTTTAGAACGTGTTATCAGAGGTTCTACATATTTCTTCAAGGCCTTAGCCTTTGCAAGAGTCGTAGTGATTCTTTTGTGCATAATCAGCGAAATAGCCATGTTTGCAAGCATAGCCTGACGATGAGATGCAGTACGACTCAAATGGTTGAATTTCTTATTGTGTCTCATTTCTTTTAATTGTTAAACCAAGTTTAATTAATCCTGGTTAAGTTTATATTTTGAAATATCGGTTCCAAACGACAGATTCAGACCCTCAAGCAAATCATCAAGCTCTGAGAGCGATTTCTTACCGAAGTTACGGAATTTGAGAAGATCTGTCTTGTTATACTGAACAAGATCTCCAAGAGTCTCTACATCGGCTGCCTTAAGACAATTAAGCGCACGAACACTAAGGTTCATGTCTACAAGACGTGTCTTAAGCAACTGGCGCATGTGAAGAACCTCTTCATCAAACTCCTGATTTCCATCTGCATCATTTGCCTCAAGAGTAATCTTCTCATCTGAGAACAACATGAAATGATAAATGAGAATCTTCGCTGCTTCTTTCAAAGCATCCTTCGGGTGAATGGAACCATCTGTTGTAACCTCAAGTATCAGCTTATCATAATCGGTCTTCTGCTCAACACGATATGGCTCAACTGAATATTTGACATTACGGATAGGAGTATAAATTGAATCGACAGGAATTACATTAACATCAGTACAGAACTCACGATTCTCATCAGCTGTGACATAACCACGGCCTTTGTTAATTGTAAGATCAATCTGAATTGATGCTTTAGAATCTAAATGACAAATCACCAAATCGGGATTTAACACTTCAAATCCAGTCAGATACTTACCTATGTCGCCTGCTTTGAACTCAGTAGAGTTCTCTACTGTGACACTAACTTTCTCATTCTCGAATTCTTCTACTACTTGCTTGAATCTTACTTGTTTCAAATTCAAGATAATGTTAGTTACATCCTCTTTTACACCAGGTACAGATGAGAACTCATGCTCAACACCAGAAATCTTTATGGTATTGATAGCATAGCCCTCAAGTGATGAAAGAAGAATGCGACGCAATGAGTTACCAATAGTAACACCAAAACCAGGCTCTAACGGACGAAATTCGAATTTACCGACTTTGTCGTTAGCCTCTAACATTACAACTTTATCAGGTTTTTGAAATGCTAATATCGCCATTAATTTAATGATTTATTTAGAGTACAACTCAACGATTAACTGCTCCTTAATATTCTCTGGAATATCTGCACGCTCTGGCTTATGAAGGAACTTACCACTCTTTGTCTGAGCATCCCACTCAAGCCATGGATACTTGCTGTGATTAAAACCAGCAAGAGCAGCTTCAATTACCTCAAGAGACTTTGATTTCTCACGAACACCAATAACCATTCCTGGCTTAACAGCAAAAGAAGGAATGTTTACAACTTGTCCATCTACAACAATATGTTTGTGACCAACAAGCTGACGTGCGGCTGCACGTGTAGGAGCTATTCCAAGACGGAATACTACGTTGTCAAGACGGCACTCAAGGTTCTGCAACAGAACCTCACCAGTAATACCATCAGCCTTAGCAGCCTTTTCAAACATATTACGGAATTGGCGTTCTAATACACCATATGTGTACTTTGCCTTTTGCTTCTCTGCCAACATGACACCGTACTCAGACATCTTTCTGCGACGATTATTGCCATGCTGTCCAGGAGGGAAGTTTCTCCTAGACAAAACTTTGTCAGCGCCGTAGATGGCTTCACCAAAACGACGTGCAATTTTTGATTTCGGTCCAATATATCTTGCCATAATACTATAATAATCTTATGAATTAATAAATATGTCGGTAAATAACAATTTGATATACAATATTCAAATTTCAACTATACGCGACGACGCTTGGGAGGACGACAACCGTTATGTGGCAGTGGAGTAACGTCAACAATTTCAATTACTTCAATACCTGCACCATGTACGGCACGGATAGCAGACTCACGTCCGTTTCCTGGACCCTTCACATAAGCCTTAACTTTACGAAGACCGAGGTCAAAAGCAACCTTTGCACAATCCTCAGCAGCCATCTGAGCTGCATATGGAGTATTCTTCTTTGAACCACGGAATCCCATCTTACCTGCTGAAGACCAAGATATTGCCTGACCTTCACCATTAGTCAAAGTTACAATAATATTATTAAATGAACTATGAACATGAAGCTGACCAATTGCGTCAATCTTCACATTTCTTTTCTTAGCGACTGTTTTCTTTGCCATAACTCTAATTATTATTTAGTAGCCTTTTTCTTATTAGCAACAGTCTTCTTCTTACCCTTACGTGTACGAGCATTGTTTTTTGTGCTCTGGCCACGTACAGGAAGACCATTACGATGTCTAACACCACGATAGCAACCAATATCCATCAGTCGCTTGATATTCATCTGGATCTCTGAGCGGAGATCACCTTCTACCTTGAATTCAGCGCCGATAATTTCACGGATCTTAGCTGCCTGATCGTCTGACCACTCATTAACTTTCAGGTCACGGCTCACGCCGGCTTTGTCCAATATCTTTGCTGAACTACTTCGACCTATACCATAAATATAAGTCAATGCGATTTCGCCACGCTTATTCTGGGGCAAATCTACTCCAACAATTCTAATTGCCATGTTAATAAATAAAATTAATTTTAAATTACGCTAAAAAGCATGCAAAGGTAAAAATAAAAAATAAATTCCGAACATTTTTACCTTTTTTTAACTTACCCCTGACGAGTCTTGTACTTTGGGTTCTTCTTGTTAATCAAGAACAAACGACCCTTACGGCGTACAATTTTACAATCAGGTGTACGTTTCTTTAATGACGCTCTTGTTTTCATATCTGTAAAAAATTATTTGTATCTAAATACAATTCTACCCTTTGTCAAATCATATGGGCTCATCTCTACTTTTACCTTATCCCCTGGAAGAATTTTTATGTAATGCATTCTCATCTTTCCAGAGATATGAGCTATAATTTGTACTCCATTTTCAAGTTCTACTCGGAACATTGCATTAGAGAGTGACTCCACGATTGTTCCGTCTTGCTCTATAGCGGACTGTTTTGCCATAAAATAATGTTAATTACTTTCTAAATGTTCTATTTCTTCAAAAGAAGACAAAATCTCAGACTTACCTTTATACACTGCTATTGTATGTTCAAAATGAGCAGCTGGTTTACCATCAGATGTCTTAATCGTCCAACGGTCAGGCATCATGTAAATGGACTTGTCACCTAAAGTTATCATTGGCTCAATGGCGAGACACATTCCACTTTTAAGTAGAGTGCCGTTACCGCGTCTTCCATAATTTGGAATCTGAGGCGGTTCATGCATCTCCTTACCGATACCATGTCCGGTAAATTCACGGACAACCCCATATCCATAAGATTCGCAATAAGACTGAATCTCGTACCCTATATCACCTATGTGCTTTCCAGCAACCGCCACCTCAATTGCTTTATATAGAGACTCTTTCGTTACCTTTAACAAATCATGCACTTCTGGAGAAACTTCCCCGACACAAAATGTATAACACGAGTCACCATTAAAACCATCTAGTAACGCTCCACAGTCTACAGATATTATATCACCATCTTCTAAAATAGTATTATCTGGAATACCATGTACTACTACATCATTAACAGATGTGCAGATGCTTGCTGGGAAAGGCCCTCCAAAAGGATTCGGGAAATTCTTAAAGGTTGGAATAGCTCCGTGATCCCTAATAAACTCTTCCGCTATCTTATCCAACTGGAGGGTCGTTACACCAGGTTTAATATGCTTAGCCAATTCGCCTAAGGTCTTACCAACTAATTGGTTTGCCTTACGCATCTTTGCTACTTCGTCTTCTGTCTTTAGAAATATCTTCATTTGACAAATTAGTAAGCAGATGCTTAAGCTCTGCTATTACGTACATGTCCAGAGTTTAACAGCCCATCGTAATGACGCATCATAAGATGACTCTCTATTTGCTGGAGCGTATCTATAACAACTCCTACAAGAATCAAGAGTGATGTTCCACCAAAGAATTGAGCAAATGCATCCTGTACATTGAGGAGACCAGCAAGAGCTGGCATAATTGCTATAAACGCAATAAATATTGAACCTGGGAATGTCAGCCTTGACATTATAGTTTCAATAAAATCAGCTGTATCCTTGCCAGGTTTAATACCTGGAATAAAGCCGTTATTACGTTTCATATCCTCAGCCATTTGAGTTGGATTCAGTGTTATCGCTGTATAGAAATATGTAAATGCTATAATCAATGCAGCAAAAACAGCATTATACAAGAAACTTGTATGATCCATCAATGAACGGAGAAAATCATTGCTTGCCTCTGTAGAATATTGAACAATAGTCAATGGTATAAACATCAAAGCCTGTGCGAAGATAATAGGCATAACATTTGCGGCAAATAACTTCAATGGAATATACTGACGTGCTCCTCCATATTGCTTATTGCCAACAATACGTTTTGCATATTGCACTGGGATTCTACGTGTGCCTTGAACTAGAAGAATTGCAGCACATACAACAGCATAAAGGATTAGCAATTCCACAATGAACATCACCAGACCACCGCCTGTAATAGCAGTAAATCGAGATGTCACTTCTTGGATAAACGCTTGTGGTAAACGAGCTATGATACCAATCATAATGATTAGCGAAATACCATTTCCAATACCTTTGTCTGTAATGCGCTCTCCTAACCAAAGAACAAACATACTTCCTGCTGCCAAGATGATTGTGGCTGTAAACATAAACACAGACCAGTCAATACCAGAAGACAAAGCTCCATAAGCCTGCATCTTTAGGTTTATAAGATATGACGGTGCCTGAAACAGCAGGATACCTACTGTAAGGACACGTGTATACCAACTAATCTTCTTACGTCCGCTCTCACCCTCACGCTGCATCTTCTGGAAATAAGGCACAGCAACAGCAAGGAGCTGCATAACGATGGAAGCTGAGATATAAGGCATGATTCCCAATGCAAATATAGAGGCATTAGAAAACGCACCTCCTGAGAACATGTCCAGCAACGACATCAAGCCACCACTTGTCTGTGATTGGAGCTGCTCCAACATTGCGGGATTAATACCAGGCAATACGACAAACGAGCCGAATCTATAAATTGCCACGAAAAGGATGGTAATGAGGATTCGCTGGCGCAAATCCTCTATCCTCCAACAGTTCTTCAGTGTCTCAAAAAACTTTTTCATTTACTTAGATTATTGTTGCGTTACCACCAACTGCTTTGATTGCTTCTTCAGCAGCTTTTGAGAAAGCATTTGCTTCTACATCAACTTTCACTGTCAGTGTTCCATTTCCGAGAACCTTTACAAGTTCCTTACCATTTGTAAGACCTGCTGCTACCAACTCTTCAATACCCACTTTAGTGATATTCTTAGACTCAGCAATCTTCTGAATAGTTGAAATGTTCACTGCAAAATACTCTTTATGGTTTATATTCTTGAAACCAGCCTTAGGAACTCGACGCTGTAAAGGCATCTGACCACCCTCAAAACCGATCTTCTTAGAATAACCAGAACGTGACTTTGCACCTTTATGTCCACGTGTAGAAGTTCCACCAAGACCAGAACCTGGTCCGCGACCTATACGACGGCAAGAATGTGTAGAGCCTTCTGCTGGCTTTAAATTATTTAGTTTCATAATTTTACTGATGATTTATTATTCAACAATAGTAACCAAATGGTGAACCTTTCTTATCATTCCGCGAAGACTTGGAGTATCCTCACGCTCTACTACCTGAGAGATTTTACGGAGACCCATTGCCTCAAGAGTACGTTTCTGATCTATCGGAGCACCAATTTTACTCTTAATCTGCTTAATCTTAATTGTTGCCATATTATCCTCCTTATCCTCTAAATACTTTATCCAGGCTTATACCACGTGTCTGAGCAATTGTATAAGCATCACGCATCTGGCTCAAAGCCTCAATAGTTGCCTTAACAAGATTATGAGGGTTTGAAGATCCCTTTGACTTAGCGAGGATATCTTTTACGCCCACACTCTCTAACACAGCGCGCATCGCACCACCAGCAACAAGACCAGTACCGGCAGCAGCTGGCTTAAGGAACACCTTTGCTCCACCGAAAGAAGCTTCAATTTCGTGAGGTACTGTACCCTTAAGAACAGGAACCTTTACGAGATTTTTCTTTGCAGCCTCTACACCTTTTGCGATAGCTGCAGTAACTTCGCCGGCTTTTCCAAGGCCCCATCCTATTACGCCATTTCCATCACCAACAACGACGATGGCAGCGAATGTAAATGTACGACCACCTTTTGTTACCTTAGTTACACGGTTGATGGCAACCAAACGGTCTTTCAACTCAACGTCACTATTTATTCTTACTTTATTCATTGCCATAATCGATTAAAAATTAAGTCCACCTTTACGGGCAGCATCAGCAAGTTCCTTAACTCTACCATGGTAAAGATAACCATTTCTATCAAAAACCACCTGAGAGATACCAGCCTCAAGAGCTTTCTTTGCTATAAGTTCACCTACTTTAGCTGCTTGTTCATTCTTTGGCATAGCTTCCATACCTACAGAAGAGGCAGAAGTAAGCGTTGTACCAGTCAAGTCATTAATAACTTGAACATAAATTTGCTTGTTGCTACGGAAAACACTCATACGTGGACGTTCAGCTGTTCCGTTTGCTCTCTTACGAATTCTGAACTTTATCTTTATTCGTCTTTCTACTTTCTTTGTTGTCATAATCGTAAATAATTAAAATTACTTAGCTGAAGCTGACTTACCAGACTTTCTGCGAATAACCTCACCCTTAAACAAGATACCCTTTCCTTTATAAGGTTCCGGTTTGCGGAAAGAACGAATCTTTGCACATATGAGACCAAGCAACTGCTTGTCGCAAGACTCCAATATAATGACTGGATTCTGGTTTCTTTCTGACTTTGTCTCAACTTTTACCTCAGAAGGCAACTGTATAAAGATTGGATGTGTATAACCAAGTGAGAACTCTATAAGATTTCCCTGATTTGATACACGATAACCAACACCCACAAGTTCAAGAATCTTCTGATAACCCTGACTAACACCCACAACCATGTTGTTTACAAGTGCACGGTAAAGACCATGGAATGCTTGCTTCTGCTTTTGGTTAACTGGGCTGTTCTCGTCAATCTCAAAAACTATCTGACCATCCTCTACGTTCATTTTTATAGAAGAATCTACTTTCTGAGAGAGTTCACCTTTAGGACCTTTTACTGTTACTACACCATTTTCCTGAGTTACTGTAACTCCTGCCGGAATACTTATTGGCAATTTTCCTATTCTTGACATTTTAAGTCCTCCAAATTAATATACATAACAAAGAACTTCGCCACCAATCTTCAAGCTAGCAGCCTCTTTGTCTGTCATTACACCTTGGGATGTAGATAAAATTGCAATACCTAATCCGTTAATTACTCTCGGCATGTCCTTGTAACCAGTATACTTACGCAAACCTGGTGTAGACACTCTCTTCAAACACTTGATAGCGTTTGTCTTAGTAGCTGGATCATACTTCAACGCTACCTTGATTGTTCCCTGAGGTCCATCTTCTATGAACTTGTAGTTTAAGATGTAACCCTTCTCGAAGAGGATCTTTGTGATCTCTTTCTTCAAGTTTGAAGCTGGTACTTCAACAACACGGTGATGAGCCATGATTGCATTTCTCAACCTCGTCAGATAATCTGCTATTGGATCTGTCATAATATAAAATGTTTAATTAATCGGGACTCCCCCGACAATATTAAAAAAATAAAACTCTTTAAGAGTATGCGATGAGACGATATCTCATCGCTTTCTTTACCAACTCGCTTTCTTTACACCAGGAATCAAACCTGCAGAAGCCATTTCACGGAACTGAATACGTGAAATACCGAACTGACGGATATATCCTTTTGGACGACCTGTAATCTTACAACGGTTGTGCAAGCGGATTGGGTTTGCATTCTTTGGGATAGCCTGAAGCTTACGAGCAGCCTCATATGCCTCAATTGGATCCTCTGATGTAGCTACGATTTTCTTCAATGCCGCGCGTTTTTCTGCATAACGTGCAACAAGCTTTGCACGCTTTACCTCGCGAGCTTTCATTGATTCTTTTGCCATATCTTAATCGTTTTTAGCGTTCTTGAATGGAAGACCAAACTCCTTCAACAGAGCGTATCCTTCCTCGTCGGTTTGTGCTGATGTCACAAAAGTGATATTCATACCCTGTATACGATCTATTGAGTCGATATTTATTTCAGGGAAGATGATCTGCTCCTGAATACCTAATGTATAATTACCACGACCATCAAACTTGCTTTCAATACCCTTGAAGTCACGAATACGTGGCAACGCGATTCTCACAAGTTTCTCAAGGAATTCATACATGCGCTCTCTACGAAGTGTTACCATAACACCAATAGGCATCTTCTTACGAAGTTTGAAGTTAGCAACGTCTTTCTTTGAATATGTTGCTACAGCCTTCTGACCTGTGATTGCTGTTATTTCATTGATAGCGACATCAATAATCTTCTTATCCTGAGTAGCGTCACCCAAACCTTGGTTTACAACAATTTTCTTCAGGACAGGAATCTGCATCTTTGAAGTATAATTAAATTGCTTCTGCAATGCAGGTGCTATGCTCTCAGCATACTGCTTTTTTAACTGTGCTGTATTCATTATTTGATTTCCTCCCCAGACTTTTTAGCAATACGAACGACATTCTTGCCCTCTCTCTTTATTGAGATACGAGTAGGCTTGCCACTCTTTGGGTCTATGAGGCTCAGATTAGAAATATGTATAGGAGCCTCTTGCTTAACGATGCCTCCCTGTGGATTCTTTGCTGAAGGCTTCATGCTCTTAGAGACCATATTCACGCCCTCTACGATAGCACGCTGCTTCTCTACAAGAACTTTAAGCACCTTACCTGTTTTGCCCTTATCCTCACCTGCAAGAACAACAACAGTATCGTTTTTCTTTATATGTAACTTTATCATTATTCTTTATAGTTTATAGTTTAAAGAACCTCTGGTGCCAAAGAAACGACTTTCATGTTAACTGCGCGAAGCTCACGTGCAACAGGACCGAATATACGGCTTCCACGAAGCTCACCTGCATTATTAAGCAATACACATG
>JAFQGS010000122.1 GCA_017415455.1 Prevotella sp. | reverse complement strand
TTCAATGATTTATTGGTACGATAAAGCATATTCTTATATTGGCTTCTATCGTATGGATATTTGAGAATGGGTAGCAAATATGGGCTGTAGTAATCTGTATCGTATTTATCTACAATCTCCTGCATACACTTTTCCCAACGGATAAAAAGTTGTTGCATGGTCTTGCGTCTGCGGTATGATAGTATGCCATTGGAAAGGTCTTTCTTTTTGAGGTATGCCATATCAATAAATGACATTCCACGAGTATAGAATGAGAAGAGAAACATATCCCTTGCGAAATCCAATGATGGTTGCAATGACAAATCAAGATTCTTTATCTGCTTGATTGCCTTTAATGGAATGGCTCGTTTAATGGTCTTGTCTATTCCTGTATAAACGTGCTTGAAAGGGTTTCGATTGGTGGTCAAATCCTTTTCAACTGCACGATTATAGACTGCCCGAAGTATTCGCATATAGAACGAGGTGCTGTTCTTGGTCAATCCTTTGTTACGCAAATAAGCCTCATACATCAGCATTAAATCAGAGTCAATATCTTCCAGCGGAATATCTTCATTCGCTCTGAAACGCATGAAACTTTTAAGCGCCGCACTATATGTTTCACGTGTACGCTGCTTGCCCATTTGTCTAAGCTGAGTGATAACATCTTGCATAAAACAGAATAACGATGGTTCTATTGTTTGCGCCTGAAAAACAGAAATAATATCATCTGACGTAAAAGGCATTTTATTATCCTTAAACTGGGTAATGATTTGATTTAACCGCAATATGTCTTTGTCTATACATTTTTTAATAAAGCGAAGATAATCATATCGGCATTTGCCTCTTTCCGCTATAATACCTTTTTTATTATCCCATTCATACCTTAAAAGGCGATAGTCTGTTTTAAACAGACGGACGGAACGATTATAGGTTATTTGATAATAGATTATTCCCTCTTTTGAAGTCTTAGCCATAAAGCGACATTTTACCTTGATACTTACCATAATTTTAAATATTTGATTGTTGAACTATTTTATCGTCATTCTAACGACAATATGTGTAATTTGTCGCACTAAAGAATACCTATTTATCCATTTAAATATTATTATCTGGTTTCTCCAAACAATACTTGCAGACTTTTATATAGCATTATACCACCTCAACGCCACACGCTCGGCTATTTCTTTTTGTCAGCAGAACACGCATTTTGCTGACATTTTGATATTTCAAACACAAGCAAGAATCGGGGTTGTGCGGAGGAAAGCGGCGGTGGATGAGGAAAGGGGGATTGCTGGCAAGGAAAAGCGGGCGGAGGGGTTCTTGTCTGGAACGTTAGAGGATGGGCGGAGGGTATGGCTTCGGAAATATGGTCATCGCATTGTTATGACGGCATGAAGGCATAGGGATGGCTGTGCAATGGGATAGCAACGGCGGCATGATAGCATAGGGACGGCGGCGGGATTTCATATAAGACGGCGGTGGGATGGCATAGCGATGACGGTATGATGCCATATTAGACGGCGGTGGGATGGCATAGCGATGGCAGTGCAATGGAATAGCGACGGCGGCATGATAGCATAGCGATGATAGCAGGATAACATAGCGATGACGACATGACGGCATAGCGATGATGGCGCAATGGGATAGTAATCAAAGAGGCATGGGATATGGAATGGTGTGAAATGGTATAGGGATGGCGGATGTATGGCGCTCTCCTACTTGCGCTTTATGCCCAACCGGGTGGCAGAAGCAGCAGGATGTGCGAATGGAGGGGAGCGTATAGAGATTGGGACGGTGAGAGAAAAGTTGGTTCTGGAACGTGGTTTTCCTGCGTTTGGGCATCTTTGTGATTTGTTAACACGGCCGCCCTGTGTAGCGGATGCGCCAGAAGTGATGCGAAAGGGCATCTTTTGCATAAGAGCGAGAGCTATTTCGCAGGTTTCGGAAGGGATAAAAAGAAAATCAGAATGTCAGCAAAACAATAGTTTTACTGACATTCTGACAATATAGGGTCTTTATAGATTAAAGACGTTGTTACGCGATATTTCAATTACATATTCATACCACCGTCGATCTGAATAACCTGACCGGTTACGTAGCTTGACATGTCTGATGCCAGGAATACGCATACGTTGGCGATGTCCTCCACCTGACCACCGCGGCGCAGTGGAATCTTCTGCATCCAGTCTTTGCGCACTTCCTCTGGCAGCTGAGCTGTCATGGCTGTCTCGATGAAACCTGGGGCGATGGCATTGGCACGTACTCCCTTAGGACCAAGTTCCTGGGCGATAGACTTTGCAAGACCTATCATACCTGCCTTAGACGCAGAGTAGTTGCACTGACCAGCGTTGCCGTGAACACCTACCACTGAAGACATATTGATGATAGAACCGCCACGCTGACGGAGCATGATTGGCGCACAGGCGTGGATGAAGTTGAAGGCTGACTTGAGGTTTACGTTGATGACCGCATCCCACTGTGCCTCTGTCATACGAAGCATAAGACCGTCTTTTGTTATACCTGCATTGTTTACAAGCACGTCGATAGAACCGAAGTCGGCATGTATCTGTTTTACGATTGTCTCTGTCTCTGCGAAGTCGGCTGCGTTGCCTGCGTATGCACGGCATGTTACGCCAAGTGCCTCAATCTCCTTGCGGGTCTCCTCAAGGCCTGCTGCCATCTCATCATTAAGAACTAAGTCTGTAAATGCGATGTTGGCACCCTCCTGGGCAAACTTCACTGCTACAGCTTTACCAATACCACGGGCAGCACCTGTAATAAGGGCTGTCTTACCTTGTAATAATCCCATTGTCTGATGTTTTTTAATTAATATATTTGTTCTGATAAACTATTTTATAATCGTTTTTCCCAATGCTCCATACACGAACTTCTCCACCATAGGCTTGCTGGTCTCTGTTGTCAGTCCGTTGCCCAGACGGCCGCAGATGTATGGAACTTCAAGACCTTTGATGCAATAGTGTGTTATGTCGGCTACCAGCTCCACGCTCTCAATCTCAAACTCTCCCTTGTTCTTGCCCTCGCTGTAAACAGTTCTGAAGAGTTCTATCTCGTATTCGTCGAAGTGCTTGCGTACTTTCTCCACCATCCAGATGTTGCGGAAGAAAGCGGCACGCAGGTTGCCATTGCGCATAACGGTCTCTTTTATCATGCTGAGATGGGTGTAGATAAGCTCGATAATCTTATCCTGAGGGCGAATCTTCTTGGCTGCCACCTCGTCCATCTTGTCCGACAATCGCTCAAGCTCCGACTCTATGACGGCATAGTATATGTCATCCTTACTCTTGAAATAGGTGTACAACGTACGCCTGCCCTTGCCTGATGCCTGGGCTATATCGTTCATCGTTGTATTTTCCAATCCGTTCTTGGCAAACATCTGCCTTGCCACATCTACCAAATGTTGTCTCGTTTTGGAAATTGACATATATAATCCTCCCTTTATTTATTTGCACACTAATGTTATCGTGTGCAAAAGTATATCTTTTATCTGAAAGATGCAAAATATTTTACATTTATTAAACTTATAACTGATACGTGAACATGTTAGAAAGAGAACAGGAAAATTCTGTTTTATTACAAATATTGTTAAATAACATAGGCGGGAGAATAAAACAGGTGCAAATATTTGGTTATTTGAAAAAATAGCAATACCTTTGCACTCGCATTTGAGAAGAATGTTTTTAACATCGCGGAGTGGAGCAGTTGGTAGCTCGCCAGGCTCATAACCTGGAGGTCGCATGTTCGAGTCCTGCCTCCGCAACTACAAAGCCAGTCACAACGACTGGCTTTTTTCATTTAGCGGCATCACTCTCCATGCGACACTACGGTCGCAGTTACCTTGCGTCTATATCTCGCCACCGGCACAGCCGACGATGCGAGGACGCGCGGTGAAGAACGAGGTCCTGCCTCCGCAACGACAAAGCCAGTCATAGTGACTGGCTTTTTCATTTAGCGGCATCACTCTCCATGCGACACTACGGTCGCGGTGAGC
>JAFQGS010000121.1 GCA_017415455.1 Prevotella sp. | reverse complement strand
TTTTAATAACAATACACCCAGCATATTAAGTCTATATTTATTACCTTCCTCTGCATCTATAACAGTATTAGACAAAACTCCAGCACTCAATAACACATCTGTCGAACCATATTCGTAATAATCTTTTGTATACTTAGACAACTCATTCAAATCAGAAAACGGAATACGATCAATAACTACACATAATCTTATAAAACACTCAATATTTATAAGGTCATTTATTTTAGCTTTCATCAAATTTGCCAATATGTCAACTTTATTTATATTGTCCAATTTATCTATAACTGCCAATAATACCTCACACCCATTTTCTTTATTCTTCTCAGTGTATTCAGCCATAAACTTCATACGTTCATATAATGTGGTATCTTTTGTAGCAAATATAAATTTATAAACTTTTTTAATTAGGCGTCGTGTTTGAATGTTTTGCGTAGTCTTATAAATACCTTTTAACGTCCCTAATACAGGAACTCCGTCTAACACACCATCATCAATTATTGCATCAAGTGCAATATCACCAATTTGAGCAACCATATCATATGCTTCTTCACTTTTATAGGTTACATCAAATGATTTTACAATATCTTCCATTTTTATTTATTTTCATTTATTTTTTTCATCGCTTTCCAAACATCCGTATATGAACTGCCATTTCTGCCAAATTTCTCTGCTCGCTGCATTGCCTTATTCATCTTGTTTTCTTTTATAAGATCTTCAACCCATTTCGCTTGCTCTAAAAAATGTATTTTCTTATCAAATTGAGGAATGTACTTTTTTAAAACTTTAATGGCATCATCAGATGTTCTTAGATACTTATTAGTATTTTCATAATGTAATAAGAACCAATATTCTATAGAAGGCATACTACATGCCAACGTCACATTTTCATTATTATCATATTTATTATGCAAACATTTTATACGCTGCGCTTCAACATGATTCCACTGCTTCACATCTTCATCGTAAAAACATATTACCGGCGCACCATCGCCAAGAGATTCCTCTATGAGACTATTAATATTCGCAACAGATTCATCACCAAAAAATCTTGGTTTCAATTCAAAATCCAATTCAAGCAGTGGCTTAAGATGTTTTAAATACCAAAATTCCGTAATCCCTGCTCCAACCACACGTTTCTTCGGTCGCCTCGTCTCCCTCGTATTTATCTTTCTCGCCATATATCAATCTTTTATATTAGGTAATGCTCCAAATTGTCCATTACGATAAGCCCGTTCAAAACGAGTTATCTTATTCAATCCATTAAACTCCACAAGAGAATACAAATCTGTAGAACCATTCTTTCCCTTTTCAACAAACCAAATATTATCCTTACGCAAAAGGTCATTAATTGTATCCAACAATCCCGGATAATGCGTTGTCACAAGCAGTTGACTATTACCATGATTCATCAAAAATTTTTGCAAAACATATTCCAACAAATCCGGATGCAACGATGACTCAATTTCATCAATAGTCAAAAAAGATTCAAATTCTACCGCTTCATATATAGCAGCTTCAATACCAATCATTCGTTTTGTACCTTCACTTTGTTGCCCAAAACTCATATTATATCTTTCAGAGCCTCTATCATTCTCTACAGTATGTTCTACTACAATTGCAGGATTATTTGCAGTTTCTTGCTCTTTAGAATAATTATTTTCAAGTCCGCTAATATTAAAATCAGCCAGGTGCATGAAGTCAACAAGATAATCCACGAATTTATTATCTTTCTTTATTTTGTTATATCCATATTTATTCATATTTGCGCCAATATCAACCAACGGCATAAACTTATTATGAATCCAATCACGAACTTTATCAACATGTTCCATCTTCATATTAACACGTCCACGTGTCGCAAAAAACGACATATTAGGCAAGCAATTCAAGTTCAATATTTTCTGTTCTTCCTGTCCTATTTTCTGCACCTTATTGTTAAAAGTCAATACAGATTGTCCGCCATCAAGAGTCCTTTCAAAAATTTTAATAGGTTGAGTAGTTTTATAAAACGATAACTTTTCATAAATAACTTTCTTGCCTGTTACATGTAATTGATACCAATATCTGACGCCATCAATCCAAAACCTAACACTATATTCAGACGGCAGGTTCGGTGTTTCTTTATCGAGCATAAAAGGTTCAAAACCAGTATGCACATCCATATTTTGAGGGTCAGAAATTAAAAAAAGACGCAAATCATCTATTGCGTACAAAAGATTACTCTTGCCACTTGCATTTGAACCATATATAACACCTAATCTGAGCAGACGAGTTCCATTAGGCATAACAACCACATGCGTAGAGTCAAAAGCTGTATCTGCCGTAGCTTCAAAACTAAACGTTACCTCATCCTTGAAAGAATAAATGTTTTTTAAAGTTATCTCTTCTATCATAAAATTCAATATTTGAAATGCAAATATAACATTTTTTCAAATTAAATGCTTATAAGATTAAATTTTATTTTAAAATTAAGGATATTTATATACAAAACAAGAAATAAAATATCAATAATCCTAAATTATATATTTCGTATTCCTTTTCTCTTCATACCTTCTCCGTACCCTCCTCGTACCAAGTCCACTAATTCAATTAGGAATGAGGAGCGGTCAACAGACATCTTCCACAACAAACTCCGTGAGACACCTGCGATACGTGGAGACCAAAAGCCCATCGCCCACAGCAAAAACAACTTTCGCCTTGAGCCATTCGCCAACCTCTCAGATTTTCAGATTCAATAATTCTCAGATTCCAACTACGCCGTTTTCTTCTCCCTCTTCTTGCCGTATTCATTATGAATCTCAAACATCGTGTAATTCTCCGCAAGCATATTCTGTATATCCTGTCGTCGGTAGTAAATCTTGCGCCCAATCTTCGAGAACCTCACCTTGCCATTAGACCGCAACGTCTGCAACGTCCTCTTACTTATATGAAGCATCTCCATAACATCATAATTATCAATCCAATCCTCCAACGGCGTTCGCGCAATCTCACTTATATCCACCACACAATCAACACACCCGGCATCCTTTGCCAATTTTTCGTTCTCTTGCATAACACGACCCTTCCGTTGAATTAGAAAATAACAATAACACAGCAAACTCCAGAAATTCCCATCACGAGACCCCTCTCCATAAATCTTCTGTAAATCAATGCCCAAACACCTCTTCAGCGCATTATACAAGAAACAAACCTTTCCATACACATCCTTAATGCCATTAGCTCGTTCCAATATCCAATCAAACACGTCACTGTACATTATTCTATGAGAAAGTTGCACTTCATCAAAGTACTGCGTCGTACAATTCCTAACCTTAACGGCGGCATTAAAATCTAAAAGTGAATTCATGTCGTAAAAATTTAATTAATTAAAAAACACTATTAACCATAAGCCACCACAAACATCCCAATGCTCATGGCTCACAGCCCATAGCCAACAATACAAAGATACGCAAAATAAGAAACGTAATCAATCAATTACAGATAATATTATATACTTTTTTTCAACATTATTTGTTAATAAATTGTTCTAAAAATAATTGTCGGCAGTCAAACAACCACCGACAATCCTCAGAAATAATAAGCCATTGCTTTTTCAATTAGGATAACTTTTTAAGTCAACAAGACTACAAGACCACAAGTAAGAATACTTTAGGTTTTAATCGAATCTTTGTTCTTAGAAGTAATCCCTGCCGCCTCGGATAAATAGCGTTAAGAAATTATGAGTCTGAAGCGTTAAGAACAAAAAGCTGTCTGAGCGCAGCGAGTTCTTTTTGTTTAGCGAAAGAATCATAATTTTAGCGTATTTATCCGCAGCGGCGAGCTTTTTCTGTTTCTCTTTTTTGCGGTAAAAAAGAGAAAGAAACCAAGAATAAAGAGAATTTATTGTGCAAGAGAAAACCTCTTTTTCCCGCGCACCTTCCTCGTACCAAGTCCGTACCAAGTCCGTACCAAGTCCGCTAATTATATGCTTAATATTATGGCTTCATTCGAGTCTCATTCATAAACAGTTTAAAGTTTAAGGTTCAAAGTGTTTTAACAAATTGTTAATTGAATGAAATTTATTCTAAAAAAAGCATTATCTTTGCAACGCAAATCGGTAACCGACGAAAGACTGATTGAGCGAAGTAGTCGGTTATCGTTTTTCATTTTATGACAGCATATTCTGTTATAGCATATTCAATACAATCTCCGTTTTTAACATAACCTACAGTCAACTTTGCCATTCCGACCCTTGGAACATTTGCAAGAAGATTCGCTATCTCGGTAAACTTCATTCTTTTTGTCTGCCTACCCGCTTTTGGCGGCAAATGTATTTCCAAAATAGTTGCGCTACGAATAATCTGTGGCAATTGAAGTGCTAATTTCGTAGCCTGTTTTGAAATAGCAGCCTGAAAAGCCGTCTCTTCAATGGATTTATCCGTGACTTTCACATCACAATCCAAAGATCTGCAATAAAACGATTTGTCTTGATATTGCGACAAATACTCTTTGATAAAACGTCTGCGTTCTTGCTTCGTATCTGGAACTTTCATAAATCATGGTTTGCCAGCAAAGATAAGACAATTAAATCAAATATAAAAGAAGAAAAGAGTTAATTCTTATTAACATAACAAGTCATATCCTTTGAACCATGAGTAGGCTTAAAGTTCAAAATTTAAGGTTCAAAGTATTTTAATAAACTGTCAATTGTCAATTGTTAACTGTTAATTGTTAACTGTCACCACCTTATCCCCTACCACTTCAACGCCTTCACTCTCGAGGAGTCGCCTCTGCGCTTCTATACCTCCAAACGCGAACGACTTCGACAACTCCCCCTTGAAGTTGACAACCCTATGACACGGAATATTCTCCCTATCAGGATTCTTATGCAGAGCGTTACCTACGGCTCTCGCGAGTCTCTTGTCACCAAGCATCTCCGCTATCTGTC
>JAFQGS010000120.1 GCA_017415455.1 Prevotella sp. | reverse complement strand
CACTGTATAGCGTTTGCCTTCTCGTGCACCTTTGCGGAAATAGAGAGGTGCCAGCTCATCGCTGGAGTAGCAAAGCAATGTGTCTCTTAGCACAAACATCTCGTCCAGCTTTCCGTTTCCGCGTGTGGTCAGGCTTGCCCGGTAGGCGTTTTGTCCCTTGTATTTGCTTGATACGGTGTACATCGACGCTGTTCCTGCCTTCACCCACACAAACTTCCAGTTGTAGTAGAGGTTGTAAGAAAGGAACTCTCCCGACCTGAATGCCGTGTTTCTGAAAGTGCACTGTGCGTCAGCTGTTGCCATAAAGGCTCCTGTCATTATCAGTGCAAGGAGTGCTCTTCTGATGTGTCTCATAAGTTTTGTGTTTTATTTCTGTCCGTTATAAGGTATGCCCATGTCTCTTGCGCGTTTCTCGTTACGCCTTTTTATGGTCTTTTCCTTCTCCGGTTTCTGTTTTGTTATCTCCAGAGGTTTCTGCTTTGCGAGGTTCAGCTGCTTAGGGTCCCACGACAGGTTGATGTCCCATTTTGCCTTGCATTCAATCTCCTTGTTGTAGTAATACGTCTCCTCCGGCTGCTCACCAGTTGTATAATCGCCCGTATCCCATTCCATGTTGTTGTTGGAGTCTACGTACATTCTCACGTAATATATGCCGGGCAATACGTAGAAGAAGTTGGCGATGCCATTGTTTGTCATCACCTCTTTCACCACCTCGTCGCTCTTGTTGAGCATCTGCACCACGATGTTTTTCCCGTTCATGCCCGTTATGCTCATCTGCAGATTGCCGAAGTCCTCATACGGGCGTATGCGGAATCCCCTCTTCAGTTCCTCCGAGCTCTTGCCGTAGATGTCGGTGAATGCCGCAGAGTCTATCTCAAGGCTGTATTCAATGCCCGGTCTCCATTCACCCAGTATCTCGTATGTGCGCATTGTCTTCTCCTTTTGTCTGAAGATGAACTTTGAGCGATACCATAATGTGTCTATCTTTGAGTATAGATGAATCTTCGCTGTGTCCACGTTTTGCAGCGGAGCAGGCATTGTTATGGCTATGTTCTCGTTCGGAGCCGGCTCCGATTGTATGCTATATTCCGGTTCTAACGCCACCGGTGGCATTATGCTGTCGTATGATAATCCTTTCTTCTTGCGCTTCTCCTGCTTCTCCATCCACTCCTCATACTCCTTGTTCAGTTTCTTCATGCGTTTCTCGTACGACTCCTTCGCCAGCACCTCAAGCGTGTCAGTCTGCACAACTCTTGCCCCTGTGGTGTCTGTTGCGTTATACGTCATCTCCAGTCTAAGTGTGTCCTGGTTGACGAGTGTAGTGTCTTTTAGCCAGTATGTTATGGTGTCTTTCTTCTCGTTAGCCTCTATCAGGAAGGCGTCCTGATGGTTGAAGTTCAGTCCCTTTATCTCCGGCAGCGTCTTGTCTCCATAGCTGAAGAAGAGCGTAAAGTGGTCAGCCGTCTGTCTTTCGCTCTTAAGGAAGTAGCGGTCGGTCTGCACTGCCGTGAAAGCTCTCAGCACAATGTCGTCAGGAAGGAAGTGAGTGTAAGGCACTCTTATCAGCGAGTCGATGAGCAGTGAGTCCCTCCATATGGTGTCCATGCGTGTGTCCGGCTTTGATGTAGGCACTATCAGGTCAGTGCTGTATGCCGCCATCTCTGCCTTCTGACTGTAATAGTAGTTGTTGTCCAGGTCCTGCAATGCGCAGATGCGGTATGTTCCGTGTGCTATTCCTTTTATTACGAACTGTCCCCGGCTGTCGGTGCGCGACACTCTGAGCAGCGGCAGTGTTCTGAAAGCATCCGCTGTGTCGGTAGGGTTCACATTTGCCGAGTCGCCGTTCATGGCATATAGTCCCACGAGAATACCCTTCACAGGCTCCAGGTTGCTTGCGTCGAGCACCTTTCCGGCCACTTCCATGGTGTCGATGTGGTCGCCTGTGGAGAAGCTGTATGTGTAGTTGCCCATCGGATTGCCCTCGTTGTTGTCGGAGATGGCGTCGGAGAAGTCGATGGTATATGTGGTATTAGGCTTCAGCGAGTCCTTCAGCTCAATCCTTATGCCCTTTCCTGTGGTCTTTATCTCTGGCACTTCTATCTGCGGTGGAGATATAACCACCTTCTCGGTAGGGTTGTCCACCTTTATGAACTCATCAAAGTAGATGTTTATCTTACGGGCTTTCACGTTCACCCCCTTGTCATTCGGAGTGGCTCCGACGACGCTTGGCGGTGTCTCGTCATACCATCCGCCGTCAGGTTGTCCCATCTTTGCGCATCCTGCGAGTGTGACAATCGCCAGTAGAATCCACGTTGCAGTTGCCGCATGTGCCTTCATGGCAGTGCGTCCTGTGCCGGCTTTTCTTATGTATTCAGAGATTCTGTTCATTATATGCGGGTGAGTTATATGTTGATATCCTTTGCGTTAAGCGCCAGCAGCTCGTCAATGTTCTTGCGGCTGTTGCTCAGTCGTGGCACCTTGTGCTGTCCGCCCAGCTTTCCTTTCTGCTTCAGCCAGTCGTTGAAGAGGTCCTTTCTTGCCACACTTATCTCCAGATGCTGCAGTGTTATGTCCTTATATCGTTTTGCCTCGTAGTCGCTGTTTATCTCCTGCAGCTTCCTGTCGAGCAGAGTAGCGAACTTCTCCATGTCGTCGGGAGCCTTCGCAAACTCTATGAGCCATTGGTGTCTGCACTTTGCCTGCTCGTCCATGAACACCGGTGCGGCGGTGTATTCCAGCACCTCTGCGCCTGTCTCGCGGCACGCATAGGCAAGTCCTTTCTCCGCATTGTCCATTATCAGCTCCTCGCCGAATGCGTTGATGAAGTATTTTGTGCGTCCGGTGATGATGAACTTGTAGGGGTTCTTGGATGTAAACTGTATGGTGTCGCCAATCACGTAGCGCCAGAGTCCGCACGATGTTGATATCACCATGGCGTAGTTCTTGCCCGTCTCCACGCCCCATAGTGGCACCACGGTGGGGTTCTCGTTCTCAAACTCGTCCATAGGTATGAACTCATAGAACACGCCATAGTCCAGCATGAGCATCATTGCGGGGTCGTCGGGCTCGCTCTGAAGGCCGAAGAAGCCCTCGCTGGCGTTGTAAGTCTCCATGTAGTGCATGTTGCTGGATGTTATAAGCTGCTCATACTGCTTGCGGTAGGGTGTGAAAGCCACTCCGCCATGGAAGAACACCTCTATGTTTGGCCACACTTCCTCAAGGTGAGTCTTGCCCGACAGCTCCATGACACGTGTCAGAACCGAGAGCATCCACGACGGAACACCGCTCAGGTTGGTGATGTTCTTGCCTATCACCTCATGCGCTATGCGCTCGCGTTTCACCTCAAAGTCGGAGAGCAGGGCCGTTGATTTCTTCGGCACTCTTACAAAGTTAACCAGCGGATTGATATTCTCTATGAGTATGGCGCTGAGGTCTCCCACCAGACTGTTGCTCACATTGTAGTTCGGTGAATGGCTTCCGCCGAGTATAAGTCCCCTTCCGTCGAACATGCGGCTGCGCGGATTGTTGCGCAGATAGAGTGCCACGGCGTCCTTTCCGCCTGCATAATGCAGGTTCTGCAGGCCCTCGTGGCTAACGGGAATGAACTTGCTCTTGTCGTTGGTGGTACCCGACGACTTGGCATACCATTTCACACTGCCCGGCCACAGCACATCTCTCTCGCCGTGGCGCATGCGGTCAATGTCGCCCTTCAGCTCCTCATAAGTGTTCACGGGGACGTTGGCAACAAAGCCCTCATAGCTCTTTATGATGTCAAATATATGTTTTCTGCCGTATTCTGTATTCTTTGCACGCGCCAGCAAATACTGCAAAACCTCGTTCTGCAATGCCTCTCCGTCCTTCTGGTGACGCTCCAGTTCCTTCTGTCTTGGCAGGAAGAATTTCCCTGCTATGCTTGTTAAGCTCATTGTATATAGATATTTTTACGTGCAAAATTAACCTAAACTTTTGTAATCTTATTACATTTTACTATTTTTAATAGTATCAGCGGGGTTATCCATGTCTGTCGCCTGTGTGACAAGTGCGGGCAGACCGGTGTATGGGTATTCCTCATCCGCATTCCGGAAGATGCTCTTTCGCTTTGCGGATGATGCCCGAACGGCTCCTGTTCAGGCATTAATCACAGTCCGTTTAATGCCCGGACAGATTGCAATAAATATCACAGCGTTTGCTTACAGGATTTATTCAGGATAATGCCATTATCCCATTTATTTTTGTGTTAGTTTGATTTTTATGATAACTTATCGTATCTTTGCACTGCAAAAAACGTAAAACAGAATGCAGGAAACAAGACAAAACAAGATTGCGCGACTGCTACAGAAGGAGTTGAGCATGATATTTCAGTCGCAGACAAGAATGATGCCGGGAGTCATGGTGAGCGTTACACGATGCCGTGTGAGCCCCGACCTTGGCATATGTACTGCCTATCTCAGCGTGTTTCCATCAGAAAGAGGAGACGAACTGATAAAAAACATAAACGCCAACGAGAAGACCATACGCTTTGAACTGGGCAAGCGCATACGCCATCAGATGCGTATCATCCCCGAGTTGAGATTCTTCATAGACGACTCGCTCGACTATATTGAGCGCATTGACGAGCTGCTTAAGAAGTAACCTCGCAGCCATGTACGCCGCGGCAGGCACAGAACGGACCTGCCCAGAGGCATAAGGCACGGCTTACATGCTGCCCGCTCGCAGCCCACATAAACGTATATAAACCCGATGAACTTCCCCTTTTACATAGCAAGGCGGTATCTTTTCTCAAAGAAAAGCACCAATGCCATCAACATCATCAGCGCCATCAGCGTTGTGGGTGTTGCCGTGGCCACAATGGCTTTGGTTGTGACGCTGAGCGTATTCAACGGCTTTCACGACCTGGTGGCATCCCTTCTGACGTCATTCGACCCACAGATAAAGGTGGTGCCGGCAATGGGAAAGACAGCACCCGCCGACGATCCGCTGCTGCAGAAGATATGCCAGTTGCCGCAGGTTGATGTGGCAACGGAGTGCGTGGAAGACCAGGCCATGGCGGTATATGGCGACAGACAGGCCATGGTGACACTGAAAGGAGTGGGAGAGAGCTTCCGGGAACTGACACACATCACCGACATCGTGTATGGAGAAGGTGAGTTTGCGCTGCAAGCTGCCAACCTGCATTACGGAACGGTGGGCATCGGAGTGGCACAGACTTTAGGTCTTGGAGCCAACTGGCCGGGATTCATGAGGCTCTATGCGCCGCGCCGTGAGGGCCAGCTTGATATGGCAAACCCGATGGATGGATTCGTAACCGACTCGCTGATATCGCCCGGAGTGGTGTTCATGGTTAAGCAGGGACGTTACGACAAGAGCCATATCATAACATCACTGCCCTTCGCACGCAATCTCTTCGGGCAGCAAGGCATGCTCTCATCGCTTGAGATAAGGCTGAAACAAGGCAGCGACCTCGATGCGGTGAAAGAACAGATGAAAGCCATTGTGGGAACAAAGTACAAGGTGCTCGACAGGTTTGAGCAGCAGGAAGACACCTTCAAGATAATGAAGATAGAGAAGTTCATAGCCTATATCTTCCTTACATTCATCCTCATTGTGGCGTCTTTCAACATTATAGGCTCATTGTCAATGCTGATAATAGACAAGAAGGAGGATGTGGTGACACTCAGAAACCTGGGTGCTGATGATAAACAAATCACTCAGGTGTTCCTCTTTGAGGGAAGGCTTATATCTGCCATCGGAGCGGCGGCAGGCATCATTGTGGGACTGTTGCTGTGCTGGTTGCAGCAGACTTACGGACTGGTGGCTCTCGGAAACAGCAGCGGAATGTTTATTGTTGACGCCTATCCCGTTAGTGTTCACTATGAGGACGTGCTCATAGTGTTTATAACCGTGATTGCCATAGGATGGCTGGCGGCTTGGTATCCGGTGAGGATGCTAAGCAGAAAACTTATCGGATAAGATTCTTCTTTTAACACCTTTATCCGCAAAATGCCATTTTGCGGACTGTAATCGTGCACTTATAGCAATCAGAATGACAGTGATTCTGCCACTATAAAATGCCAGGCGGGCAGTATAAGGCAGCAATAAAAACAGTATGAAGAAGTGATAAAAACAGTATGTTGCGGCTATATAAGCAATATACATCGGTAATATATGCGGTATGCGATGGCAATATACGCAGTATGCGGTGGCAATATATGCTTAATAGCCAAGCGTTACCTTCTCCACCTCAACTGGCTCGTGGAGAAACATCTGGGCTGATTCCTTGAATTTCTCGGTGTTCTCTGTGGTGAGATAATGGCAGCTGCCGCCCTTTGAACACTTGCTCTCTATGGCTGGATTGCGCATGAAATACTGGCTCAGACTGATTGCAACGTATTCGCCTTGGGACACTATCCTTACGCCTTCAGGCACATATTTCCTTATCTTAGGCATAAGAAGAGGGTAGTGGGTGCAGCCAAGCACGATGGTGTCGATATCTGGATCGAGCGCCATCAACTCATCAATGCGTTTCTTTACAAAATAATCGGCACCCGGACTGTCGGCCTCGTTGTACTCAACCAGCGGCACCCAGAAGGGGCATGCAACCCCACTCACCTTGATGTCGGGGTGCAGCTTGGATATCTCAAGGTTGTAACTCTCGCTCTTTATGGTTCCTTCCGTGGCGAGAATGCCCACATGACGGTTGCGGGTAAGGCTGCCAATGACCTCCGCTGTGGGGCGTATGATGCCGAGAACGCGGCGGTTTGGGTCGATGGTTGGCAGGTCTATCTGCTGTAAAGAGCGCAGAGCCTTGGCCGAGGCGGTGTTGCATCCAAGTATGATGAGGTGGCATCCCATCTCAAAAAGCTTTATGACAGCCTCGCGTGTGAACTGATAGACGACATCAAACGAGCGTGTGCCGTAGGGCGTACGAGCATTGTCGCCAAGGTAGAGGTAGTCGTATTGCGGCATCAGCTGGCGCATACGGTGAAGTATTGTCAGCCCTCCATAGCCGGAGTCGAACACACCTATTGGTCCTGGTTTGTCTGTTAATGTCATCTGGTTTGCTGTTGTTTAGGCTGCATACAGGTGCTCTGCGGGCACTGCTTTACACCTTATTATATTTAATATAAGGCGCTTACTCGCCCCTGAGAGCTTGCTTCACGGTGTCGTTTATGTCCTCGCCCATCGTAGGGTCGGTATAAGGACAGGCGTTGTTGTCTGTATTCAGGATGAAGGCATAGCCACGTTCTGAGCCTATCTTGGCAAGAGTGGCGTTCAGTTTCTCCCTCAAAGGCATGTAAAGGTCTTCCTCTGCTTGTTTGAGAAGACGTCGTGCCTCATTCTTGAAGGCTATGTTCTTCTCCATCATCTCCTGCAATTCAGACTGTCGTTTGTTGCGGATTGGGGTGGCAAGGGTGCTCATCTCGTCAAGGAACACCTCGTATTTGGCATTGAACTCATCCTCAACACGTTTCATCTCTTTGTCGTATTGTGACTTCAGTTTGCCGAGTCTCTCCTTCACTATGCTGTTGTCCGGCATGGATGAGATGGCGTCGCTATAGCTGAGATAGCCGAATTTCACCTGTGCGCAGGCAATGAGCGGAAGGATGAAAAGCAGAATTAAAAGTGTGGTTTTCCTCATTCTGAATAGTGATAATTTATTAAGTGTGTGTTAATTGCCGTTGTGGCGCTCACTAAAAGAAAGCAATCTGTGTGTGATTGCTTGATGTTTTAAATGCCTTACTTGCCGGTATTCCGCCGTTGCCTGTGGTGTCTTGTATGTATGGAAGCACTCTGGCGCTGCCGGGTTGCCGGCAAGTAAGGTTTTGTTGTTTTGTTACCTCGTGGTTATTACTTCATCTTATTGATCTCAGCCTTAATCTCATTTGTCACGTCTTTGCTGAGAGTGTCGCTGATATAAGGTATGCCAGCGCTGACGTCCATGATGTAAACGTAGCCGCCGTTCTTGCCGACTGCCTTGATAGCGTTTATCACCTTTGTTGTGATAGGCTGCATCTTCTCCTGCTGTGCCTTCTGGAATGCCTGTGCGTTGTCGTTTCTTGCCTGCTCGAACTTCTCCATCATAGCCTGAATCTGAGCCTCTGTCTCCTGCTGCTTTGTGGTGTTCATTGTAGGCTTCTGAGTCTCGTAGTCCTTCATCTTGTTCTGAATCTCAGTCTGCATAGCCATAAGGTCGTTCTCATATTGCTTTGCCTGTGCCTCAAGTTCACCTCTTACTTTTGCGAATTCTGGCAGGCTCTGCATTACTGCCTGTGCATCTACGTGTCCGAACTTCTGAGCAAACATTGTCATAGGAGCGAACAACATCAACATTAAAATTAGCTTTTTCATTTCTTTTTCGTTTTTTATTGTGATTAATTATTTTCCTTACTGTGTGCCATCGCGTGGCAGAACGCGAGCCGCTGGGGCTCTGAGTGGTCTGTGTGTGATGGCCTTTCGTGTGTGCAAAGATAGTTTATTTAGTTTGAATAACCTAACTTCTGCAATACTTCATTACTGATGTCAACCTTTGGGGAGCCGAAGATGATGCCCGTGTCTGACGCACGATCGAGCACAAGTGAGTAGCCGCGCATCTCTGAGATGTCCTTCACGGCGTTGTAAATCTCCTCTTGTATTGGTGTCATAAGGCTGGCGCGCTTCTTGAAGAGCTCGCCTTCCGGACCGAAATACTTTTTCTTTAGGTCGCTGGCGTCTTTCTCTTTCTGCATTATCTCCTCCTGTTTTGCCTTCTTCTGTTCCTGAGAAAGGAAGACAACTTCGTTCTGATAGTTCTTGTAGAGAGTCTTTGCCACGGTGTTGAGTGCCTCTACCTCAGCCTGCCATTTGGCCGCAACCTGTGACAGCTGTTCATTTGCGCGCTCGTAGGCAGGGATGTTCTTCAGGATGTACTCCATGTCGATGAGGGCGAACTTCTGTGCGTTTGCCGTCAGAGCAACTATTGCAAAGAGGCATATTGTTATTATTCTTCTCATGTCTTTTTTGTTTTTCGTTATATTATTAATGACGTGTCTGGATGCGGATGGTTACGCATGGAGAAACGTTTTTAAGTTTCTTTATCTAAAGTGGGGCGTTTCTTTCAGGCTTTTTAATGATTGTCTGTCAGCAGGCAGATGTCTCACCACTTTGTGACTTATTATCAATCGCGCTCCGTTTGATGCCTTTTCGCCTGGTGACTGATGCCTTGTCACAGCCTGACTGATGCCCTTTCGCCTGGTGACTGATTAGAACTCCTGACCGAGTACGAAGTGGAACTGGCTGCCGCCCTTTGTTCCGAACACCTTGTCGAAGCCATAAGCCCAGTCTATTCCCATCATACCGACCATTGGAAGGAATATGCGGACGCCGACACCTGCAGAGCGTTTCATGTCGAAAGGATTGAACTTCTTTGTCTCGTTCCATGCGTTTCCTGCCTCAACGAATGTCAAACCGTATATCGTGGTGTTGCCAAGCAGGAACGGATAGCGCAGCTCCAGGGTGAAACGGTCATATGCATAACCCTCGTATCCGTATGGAGTGAGAGAGCCGTTCTCGTATCCGCGCAAGCCGATTGTCTCCTCCGCATAGCCTGATGAATAGCCACTCATACCGTCACCTCCCATGTAATAGGTCTCAAATGGTGACTTTTTGTCCTTGTTGTATGAGCCGAGCAGACCGAACTCAACGCGTGTCATGAGCACGAAGCACTTCTGACCGCTTGTCAGGGCGGTGAAGGTGCGTGCCTTGAACTTCCACTTGTGATATTCAATCCATCTGTATTTCTCCTGCTGTTCCTCGCTGAATGTAGGTGAGTTGCGGTCGGTGGCAAGGTTGGCATAGTCTTTCTTCTGGAAAGAAGACCATGGAGGAGTTACTGTTACGGATGCAGTGAACTCCGAACCGCTGCGTGGGAACAGCTGGTTGTCTGTTGATGTGCGTGACAATGTAAGGCTGAAGTTCAGGTTGTTACAGTTTCCGTTGCTTACAAGGAAGTACTGCCAGTTCTTCAGCATATATCTCTGGTAAGCCAGTTGCATAGACAATTGGAAGTAGTCATCAGGCCAACGGAGGCGCTTTCCCCATCCAACAGACACTCCGATGAGCTTCACATACTTGTCGGGGTCATAATAGTTCTCGTAGTAGTTGCCGTTACTGCTGCCATAACCATACAGATAATTGTAGTAATTATTCATGTAAGCGCTGTTGTAGTAGTTGTTGGAAACGTCTGTCTGTTTAGAGAAATACGCTCCGACACTGAACATAACAGGGCGCTTCCCGCCAAACCAGTTGGTGGTGTATGATGCGTTATACGACTGATAGTAAGTACCGTTTGTCTGTGCGCCGATGGCAAGTTGCTCTCCGTCTCCAACAGGAAGGATTCCTCTGTGTTCCTTATTCTTATTAAAGAGGTTAGCCATAGAGAAGTTGTTCAGTTTCAAGCCGATACGTCCAATGACACCTGTCTGGCCCCATCCAAGTGAGAACTCCACCTGGTCGTTAGACTTCTGGGTCAGCGGCCAGTTAACATCCACTGTTCCGTCTTCGTAGTTTGGCTTGACGTCTGGCTCCACAGATGTCTCGTCAAAGTGTCCCATTGATGCGAGGTCGCGCGCTGTTCGCATAAGCGCTTCTTTAGAGAACAGGTCGCCAGGCTTGGTCATCAGCTCTCTTCTTATGACATTCTCATAGAGTCTGTTGTTACCACTTATACGTACCTTACTTATATGTGCCTGCTGACCTTCCACTATTCGCATCTCAAGGTCTATAGAGTCGCCGGTGATGTTCACCTCTGTCGGCTCCAGGTTATAGAAGAGATATCCGTTGTTCCAGTAAACATTACCCACCGCATCATCATCTTCTCTAAGGCGGGCGTTCATCAGTTTCTGGTTATATACGTCACCTTTCTTCATTCCAAGCATGCGGCTCAGGTAGTCGGTAGAGTACACAGTGTTTCCTGCCCAGGTAATGTTTCTGATGTAATATTTCTTTCCTTCATCCACTTTCAGGTATATGTTAACGTGCTTGTCGTCAACATTCCACACGCTGTCCTCAAGGATTACGGCGTCGCGGTAGCCCAGCTCATTGTACTTGCTGATAAGATTCTGCTTGTCGGTCTTATATCTTTCAGGTGTATATTTCTTCGCCTTAAAGAATGAGGAGAGCTTTCCTGCCTCGTGAAGTTTGCTGAACGCTCCTTTCCTGAACAGTCCGCCCTTAATCTTCTTGTCATCAAGCTGCTCATTGCCGTCGATGATAATCTCCCTGATTTTCATCTTCTCTTTCTTGTCGATGATAACATCCAGAATCACATGGTTCTTGTTTGCCACATCATCTCGTTGCTGAATGTTTATCTCTGCATTCTTGAATCCCTTGTCGTCAAAATATCCCTTGGCGAGGATTCGTGCCTTGTCCAGCATGTTAGGTGTTATCTGTATGCCTTTGAGCAGTCCCAACTTAGACTCCAGGTCTTCCCTTTCCGACTTCTTCACTCCTACGTAATTGATGTCAGAAACTCTTGGTCTCACAGCGAGATAGAAGTGAAGATATATCTTGTTGCCCACAATAGAGTCGGCTGCAATCTGTACTTTTGAGAATAATCCGTGCTTCCAGTATCTCTTTGCGGCATCTGTTATCTCCTGACCTGGTACTGATATCTCCTGTCCTACGCTAAGACCTGAGATACCGGTAATCATATAATCCTCATAGCCCGGTACTCCCGACACGTTTATTCCTGCTATAGTACAAGTGCGAGGTGTTCCCGCGTATGATATATCTGGGTTTACAATCTTCTCCTGTGCATGTGCATGGCCGGCTGCCATGAGTGTGACAATAAGGAAAACCTTTCCTATTATTCTATTCATTGTTTGATTATGTTGTGTCTGTTCTTACTTGTTGTTCTCTTCCACTTGTGCTTCTGTCTTGCCGAATCGGCGCTGTCTTCCCTGATAACTTATAATGGCGTCGTGTAGTTCTTTCTCACCAAAGTCAGGCCAGTATGTGTCACAGAAGTATAGTTCTGAATATGCTATCTGCCATAACATATAGTTAGATATGCGCAATTCTCCGCCCGTGCGTATTAGCAGGTCGGGGTCTGTCATAAAGCAAGTGTCAAGATTATCCGTTATGGTTTGCTCTTCAATGCTCTCTATGTCAGTATTGCCGTCCTTTACATCTTTGGCTATCTTTCTGACGGCTCTTGTTATCTCGTCTCTTGCAGAGTAGCTGAGTGCCACCACCATTGTCATTGCGTCGTTTGCCGCGGTGTGCTCCATTGTCTCCTGCAGTTTTATCCTTACGCTCTCGGGCAACCTGTCAGTGTCGCCTATAACGCGGAATCTCACGTTGTTCTTCATGAATATCTCATCCTCGAGTGATGAGAGAACAAGTCCCATCAGTGCGGATACCTCTTCCTCAGGTCTGTTCCAGTTCTCTGTAGAGAAGGTGTAGAGGGTCAGATATTTCACTCCCAGGCGGGTGCATTCCGCCGTTATTCGTCTTACGGTGTCCACTCCGGCCTGGTGTCCGTAGCTTCTTTCCTTTCCGCGTTCCATTGCCCATCGTCCGTTGCCGTCCATGATTATGGCTATGTGTTGCGGAATTCTTTCCATGTCTATTATGTTGTTATCAGTCATTTCCGTCCTTGTTGCAAGTTACACATTTTGGCATAAAGCTGTATGTAAGAGTCAGTTGCAGTGATGAATAGCAGTCTGTGTTCTTGAACATTCCAGTGCTTTTTATCATGTAAGGGTCCTCCACTCCGTCGAGTTTGTCGCTCAGTGCGAAGTGCATTCCCCATTGCAAGCCTAAGTTAAGGCGAGGTCCTATCTTGTATTTCACGCCTACACCGATGGGGAAGTTTGCCGCAAATGCGCTTTCCTCATCTCCTTTCACGTATGTTCCGCCTATGCCAAGGAAGATGAAAGGTGTGAGCTTTTTGGCTCCTCTGTATTCTCTTCCTGTGCCGTATGGCCAGAAGTTGTACTCGTATGTTACTCCGAAGTCAACCAGTGTGTTGTTGAACTCGTATTTCTCAGTGGCGAAGTCGGGGTAGTAAGTCTCCGCGTTGTCAGAGCTTCCTTTCAGTTTTCCGAACGATACGTTAGCCCTCAGTCCCATGTATGGGTTGAAGATTCTTCTCAGTACGATGCTTCCCATTGGCTGCATGTTCTTGAGGAGGCTTCCGTTGAAGTCTCCCTGATATGACACCATGCCCACTCCTGCACCTATCTCCATCCTGTATTCCAGGTCGTCTTGTGCCTTAGTGGTGGACATTGCTGCCAGAAGTAATATCAGTGTGAGGACTTTTCTCATATTCCGCTTTAATATCTTGTGTTTATATCGTTATTCTGTGAAAACGTTGTCGTTGTCTGCCCATCCCAGTCTGTTCAGTCTTCCTTTCCACACCTGGCCGCTTTCTCCGCATATTATCCACAGATAATTGAATCTGTCGCTTGTCATAGCGAATACCTTCTTGCTGCTGATCATCTCGTCAGGCAGTGATACCAGCTCATATTTTCTCCATACGAGTCCGTTGTCCTTGCTGGCGTAGATGCTGGTGAGTCCTTCCTCTTTGCATTCTCCTATGCCGTCACCTCCGATGGCTATCAGTGTGTTGTCGTATGTTGTTATGCATAGATTCTCCATTCTCGGGAGCACATGCTTGGAGTTGTATCCGTATTCCATCCAGCTGTGGCTGATGGCGTTGGGGTATGTCTCATCCACCTTTCCCCATACCACTGCGGCGGTGTCTGCGGCATAGGTGTCCGCGCTTCGGTTTCCTGCCAGCATCAGATAGTTGGCGTCTTTGTTAGTGCGCAGCGGTGTGCAGATCATGTTGATGTCCTGTGTTGGCATCATGTCAGCGTTGCCGTCGAGAGTTTCTGCGGTCCATGTTGCGCCCTCGTCGCTTGTGGCCAGTATGTTTCCGTTGTCTATGGCGTATATCTTGCTGCCGCTTGCACCAAGTATTCTTGTTGCTGTTGTGCTTGCTGTCTGTTCCCATGTCATGGCGTCAGCCGATTTCATCAGCATTCCGTTGCTTATGGTGTAGAATGCTCCGTTGGCGAGGGTCATGCCTTTGTATGCCTCGGCTGCGAGTGTTACTGATGTTGCAAGCTGGCTCCATTCTGTTCCGTTGTCGGCGTTTATGGCATATACCAGGGTGCTGGCGCCGTCTGTTCCGAATACATACAGACTGTCACCTTTGGACACTGCCTTCATGCCTTGCAGTGAGGCGAGCTGCTCGTTTACTGCGTTGAGTGACCATTTGAATGAGTCTGCCACCTCGTTGTGTACTCCTATTCTCACTGTGTAGGCGCGGCTTATCTCGCCGTCGGTAGAGTAAACGCTTATCTGTCGTGCCTCGGAGAAGTCTATGGAGTCGGTGCTTGAGTAGTATCTCAGCGTGTCGCTCTCCATGTCTTTTATCACAATGACTCCTGAGTTCTTGCTTGTTATGTTGCAGACAATCTTTGTTATGTCTGTTCCCACAGGCAGAGAGTCTCCGTTGTAGATGACATTGTTCTTCTGGTCGATATTGAAACGGTATCCGCTTGCGTCATAAGTTGTCACATAAGTGCTGTCCTCTCCGCTGGATGTTTTTGTGTGCATAACCCTGTTGAGTGTTCCCAGTGTGAACGATGTTATGGCCGCATCCTCGTATGTTGTGGTGTAGTAATAACTGTCATCCTCGTCAAGACAAGATGTGAGTGATACGAGAATGGATATCGTGATTGCTAATGGTTTGAATATTCTTTTCATCAATTGTTTAATTAAAATTTAGCTGCAAATTTAATCAGAATTATCTAAATAAACCCTCTTTTGTGTGCTTTATTACATTATTTAATGAATAAACACCCGTTTTTTAAGGTCTGTTTAATTAATTTTTAATGCTTTTAGTACTTACAGATAGCATTTGCAGCGTTTTCATAAGATATTTCTTCCGTTGCGCAGACACCTGAAGCTGGTGTTCCGACGGATGTCTCGGCACCTTACTCCGGAGCTTTGTGCGTGCAAGTCCGCAGCCTGCATGACCCGTCGCCCGTGGATTGTTGGCGGCAATAAAAATAACAGCCGGCATGATCACTCATACCGGCTGCTTTTAACTTAACGGATATTGGTGTTAACAAGGATTATTATGCTTAAAATCGTACTAATCAATACTAACCCCAATAATGCCGTAGTCTCAAAATCTAATAACATAATCTTTACCTTAAATCTATCAAACTACTAACCTATGAAAAAACAAGTATTCTCACGAACACGGTGCAAAGGTAATGCAATTGTGTGCGTACATAGTAACAAAAAACAATGATTTTTCTTAAATAACGGTTTTACTTGATTTACGTCAAAATATCACTATGAAATGCTATGAAAAGCAACCGGGAATCGTATCAGAATCGAATGAAATTCATGTGTCCGCTCAGTCCGCCACGTTCGGAATATTATCACATATCCGGACCATGTTTTGTTGCTATGGCGGAGCTCTTTTTCAGTAGTTGGCGGAGGATGTCAAGCAGGCGGAAAACAGCCTGTGTGAATGATGTGAGAGTGTGCTTTCCGGCGGGAATATTGCCATACGTAAGTGTTACATGGCGTCATTCATGGAGAATGTTGTAACTCTTTGAGCGTCAATAAATAATTAATACTGAAACAGATGATACCGCTTCAGGAATGTGCTCTTTTACAACCCGTTTTCCGACAGGCGGCAAAGCATGTTCCGTTTGATGCCTTGACGCATTGTATTTAATGCCCTGATGCGCCCCGTTTGATGTCCAAACAGACGCCAGATGATGCCCTTTTGAAAACTGTGATAATATAGGATGAAAAGAAGTGAGACAACAAACAGTCCTAAAGACATCATTCATGATGTCTGAATAAGTCACTTACGACCGCAAAATATGCCATTTGCCATGCCTCACAAAGGCATTCGGCGTCAGGAGGGATATTGCTTGCGGGATGCGTTGTTTAACGATAACGCATGTGGATTCGGCAGACAGTGGGACACTGTTTGTATCGTCTTGAATGTCAAAGTGTTATCATCAAGATAACGAAAGCATGTATAAGAGATTCTGTATAAAAGAGAAAAGCGGTATTAAATGCTGTTTAATACCGCTTCTATGCGTTCTACAATAAGCTCAGGAGGAATGTTCTTCATGCACGGATAATCCTTTCGTATACAAGGCTTGTTGCCGTAAATGCTGCAAGGACGGCATGGAAGGTCTATCTGCACGGCGTTTGCTATGCTCTGTCCCCAGCCCATGAAGCCGGCGAAAGGATGCGTAGCGCCCCATATACTCACCACCGGAGTGCCTGTCAGTGAGGCAATATGCATGTTGCCACTGTCCATTGATGTCATCACGTCAAGATGGCTCATCAGTATCATTTCCTGCTTCATTCCCTTCACACTGTCGGGCACACTGACGCAGCGCTCATATCTCTGGCACCAGTCGTTGAACACCGCTTTCTCGCTGGCTCCTCCTCCAAAGAGGAATATCCTGCAGTTCTCATGACGCTCCAACAGCAGCTTCACAACCCTCTCCATGAGTCTTGTGGGGTATATCTTGCCCTCATGCGCAGCGAAAGGGGCGATGCCTATCCACTGCTCTTTGGGCTGTTTGCTCTGCAAGTAATCGGGCAATAGCGTGATGTCTCCTTTTCCTGACGGGAATACTGATGTGAACTCTGTGTGCACGGGATATCCAAGTTTGTCGAGCACTTCCGCATAGTTGTTGAAAGAAGACGGCTGTTGCACGAGTCGTTTGTTCTCGGCTGCTGTCAGCTGGCGCTTCCCCTTTCTGTGTTTGTCTATATGCGCGGTCTTGTACCGGCATAACTTGAACCGTGCTCTGAGATACTTTGAGCGCAACACGTCGTGCATGTCGGCAACAGCTGTTATGTCCTTGCTGGTGAGCTCCTTAAAGAGTCTGTTAAGACCTTTTATGCCTTTGTGACAGCCTTTGAGGTCGGCAGCGACGAACTCGATGTTTGGCGCGAGTCCATCAAAGAAAGGACGTGCGAATCCCTTGCTAAGCATGGTGATGCGCACGTCCGGATATTGCTTTGCCAATGAATAAACAACGGGCACCGTCATAGCGACGTCGCCCATTGCAGAGAATCGTATAATAAGAATATGTTCTTTGCCCATATTCACTATGTTTGTGGTAATTTACTTCCCTTTGTTGTAAAGGATTGGATTGGTAGAAGGGTCGTTGTACATCTTCATCTGTCTGTACACCTTCATGTATTTACGGCCAGCCTCGATGTCCTCAAGCAACTGGTCGATGGCTGTGCTGAGGTCAACCTGCTGCTCCAGCAGTACGTTGAGCTTTGCAAGACACTTCTCCTTGTGCTCCGGAGTGGCATCCTCGCGCTCCGCCTGTTCCCTCATGTGGTATATCTTCAGGGCAAGGATTGAGAGGCGGTCGATGGCCCAAGCCGGGCTCTCTGTGTTGATGCGGGCGTCTGGCAGCACCTCAACATCGTTGTATTTCAGTCTGAAATAGCTGTCTATCTGCTCCACAAGGTCGGTGCGGTCTTGGTTGCTGTGGTCAATCCTACGCTTCAAAAGCAATGCCTCTATGGGGTCAATGTGCGGGTCGCGGATGATGTCCTCAAAGTGCCATTGCACTGTGTCTATCCAGCACTTCAGATACAAACGGTTTTCAATCGACTCGCGGTTGTATGGGTTGTTGATAGGCGTGTCGATGTTGTCTTTTACATGGTAGTCGTCAATCGCATGATTGAAGATCTTGTTTGCAATTTCGGTGAATGTCATATTTGTAATGTTTTGTTCTTTAAATGCAAAGATAATCAAATTATTTCCAATCAACCAATGAAAACACAATAATTTGACTTTTACGGTGTTTTATCATTAAAAAACCACTCTGTTATGAAGATAGTAATAGACGATAAGATTCCTTACATATCAGAAACGCTGGCTTTGCTTGTCGATGAAGTTGTGGCATTGCCGGGCAGTAGGATATCTGCGGCAGCCGTGCGTGACGCCGACGCTCTTATTGTGCGTACCAGAACGCGATGTGACGAGAACCTGCTTTCTGGCAGTAAGGTCAGCTTTGTGGCAACTGCAACAATCGGTTTTGACCATATAGACACTCAATATCTTGAGCAGAGCGGTATAGAATGGATGAGTTGTCCGGGCTGCAACTCGTCTGCTGTGGCGCAATATGTGCGCTCCTCGCTGCTTCTTCTTATCCGCGAGAAGGGCATAGTGCCGTCAGATACAACTATAGGCATTGTGGGTTGCGGACATGTGGGAAGCAAAGTGAAGGCTCTTGCCGAGGACATGGGATTCTCTGTGATGGTGTGTGACCCGCCAAAAGCGGAGTCTGGTGAGGCTGGAACATTTGTGGACATCAGCGATATTGCAGCTGGATGTGACATAATTACATTCCATGTTCCATACTCCACAGAGGGCAGATATCCAACGCTGCACCTTGCCGACTCGGCTTTCTTTGACAGTCTGAGGCGTAAGCCGTGGATAATAAACACAAGCAGGGGCGAGGTTGTTGACACTTCGGCGCTGCTCAGGGCAATTGATTGCGGACAGGTAACAGATGCTGTCATTGACACCTGGGAGAATGAACCGGACATAAACCTCACCTTATTAAATAAGGTATATATAGGAACGCCGCACATAGCGGGGTATAGTGCAGAGGGAAAGGTGAATGCGGACAATATGGTTGTTGACGGATTGTGCAGGCATTTCGGACTTGAACGGCCGTCAGTAATATTGCCTCCGCCATTACCTGAAGGGACAATAATCCCCGAGAGCGGGGAGGAGAGGATGCTGGCCTTGTATAATCCGCTTGCGGACAGCGGCATGCTTAAAGCCTCGCCGGAGAGCTTCGAGGAACTGAGAGGTAATTATCCCGTAAGGAGAGAAACATAAATCGTGAAGGATTATATTTCAACATAATTGCACACTTTTATATGCTTTGTGCAAACAAAAGTGTTTTTTATTAGAAAATATTTGCACACATGAATAAAAATGTGTTCCTTTGCACCATAT
>JAFQGS010000119.1 GCA_017415455.1 Prevotella sp. | reverse complement strand
TTTTGTTTTTCATTCTTGAATGCAAAGATAAGAATTATTAATTATCCTCACAATTTATTCTTAGAATATTTATTCTTATTGAATATATTTCAGGTGTTTTCCGATAGAAGCATCATTCTTGCTAAAAGAAGAACGACTTCCAACACATATATGAGGGTATTATATACTTAATTCATCAAGGACTTTTATCAGATTCATATCAAATGGCTTATCTGTCCTGATTGCACTACTGAACGGGACATAGACAATCTCGTTATTCCTTACTCCAATCATGACATTACGCTGTCCTTGCAGAATGGCCTCTATAGCGCCTACGCCTGTTCTGCTTGCCAGGATTCTATCGTGTGCCGTAGGTCTGCCGCCGCGCTGCAGATGTCCAAGAATAGACACCCTTACATCAAAGTGGGGAAATTCAGTCCTTACTCGGTCCGCATAGTACAAAGCTCCGCACTTAGGGCTTTCGGAGACAATCACTATACAGCTTTTCTTGCTTTTTCTTATTCCACGTTCCATGAATCGGGCCAGCTGGTCGACATCTGTGGAATCCTCGGGGATTATAGCGGCCTCAGCACCACATGCTATCGCACTATTCTGAGCCAGGAAACCTGCATCACGTCCCATTACCTCGACAAAGAAAATCCTCTCATGGCTCTGTGCCGTATCACGGATGCGGTCAACACAATCCATAATGGTATTCATCGTTGTGTCGTATCCGATGGTTGAGTCTGTGCCATACAAATCATTATCTATGGTTCCGGGCAGACCGATACAACAGACATCATGCTCCTCTGCGAAATTTTTCGCACCTGTCAGAGAGCCATTTCCGCCGATAACAACAAGGGCGTCGATTTCATTCTTAACCATATTGTCGTAAGCCTTCTGCCTACCCTCCACAGTCATGAACTCCTTGCTCCTGGCAGACTTGAGTATTGTACCGCCCGACATTATGATTCCACTTACATTCTCTGTAGTAAAATCTCTTATCTCATTATTAATAAGTCCGTCAAATCCCCTGTATATACCCTTTATCTTAAACCCATTGCATATACCGGACCTTGTCACCGCCCTGATGGCCGCATTCATTCCAGGAGCATCTCCTCCGGATGTAAGTATACCAATTGTTCTTATTTTTCCCATAATTATATAAACCGCTTAACAATTAACCAACTAAGAAAAGAACAAGCAGCCCGACAGCCCATCCTACAAAAGCCATCAGTCCCACTTTCTTGAAATACCACCACAATGGTATCTTCTCCATTTTCATCAGGGCCAATCCTCCCACAGAGCCAAGTAGTAATACATTTCCACCCATTGCGGAGCTAAAGGCCATAATTTTCCAGTATATTCCATTCTGAACGAATGCCGAGACATAATCAGAGTCTGCGTATGACATAAGTTTTGCCGCATCCGCCACCTCGTACATTGAGACAAAACTTGTGAAGGTTGCAAATGTATCGAGAGTAAGACTCACAAGACAAGAGACAACTCCCCACACCCAGACATTATGTATATTATGGTCAAACCAATTCGCAACGACATACATCACACCAGTTTCTTTTACCACACCTACTGCCAGAACGATGCCCATCACGAAAAGTATCATCTGCAGCATGCCATACTGCAAAGCCCTTGGGGTGCTTCTTCTGATAACCTGTCCCGCATTCATCAGCCTCCTGTTGACAATCTCATTAACCACCCACAATACGGACAGCACACATAAAGCCCCAAGGAAAGGAGTCAGTTTTGTGATATTGTGGAATGTCGGTATAAACCACAAGCCGCCAATAGCCAGTAACAGCATCATAATCCTCTGCCAACGGTTCAGGTTGGTGTCATCACCCCTATACGGCAACACACCATACTCTGTATCAACCCTTTCCGGCAAGGACCTGGAGAGGTAATACGTAGGCAGCACCCATGCTATCAGGCATGGTATTGCAAGAGACGCGGAGAAATTTGATGCCGTAACAGCTCCGTTATTCCAAAGCATCAGACCTACCGGATCTCCGATAACGGTCAACGCGCCTCCACAATTAGCAGCCACGACAATAGCATATCCATATATTATCCGCTGCTTCTTATTTGACAACAAAGCATACATCACGGTCAACATCATAGTTGTTGTTGTCAGATTATCCAGATTGGCGGATATCAGGAATGTAACGGCTGTCAACATCCACAACATCTTCTTGCTGTTTCTTGTCCTCAGCCATTCGGTCAGGAAATCAAAACATCCATTATTGTTCAGGATTTCAACAATTGTCATCGTCGCAAGGAGGAACAGCACTATTTCCGCCCCCTCTCCTACGTATTTGAAGAAGATATTCTGTGCGACAAATTCCTTGACAGCTACGCTTGTGGATTCCGCAGAATGCAAGAAATCGGCATATTCCCGGGGATGCTCACTCATAACGAAATCAGCACCATAGCAAATATACAACACCCATCCTACTGTTCCTGCGAACACCGCCACAGCAGCTTTATTAACCTTTGTTATATTTCCTGTGGCGATAACAAAGAACCCAAGCAATAAAATTGCAACAATAACATATGCCATACTGAAACTATTTTATGCGCAAAGTTACAAAAAATATCAATATGGCAAAAAAATCACGAAATCAATTTGTAATTATTTCAAACAGCCATGCTTTTACAATCTTCCTGCTAATTTCCGCAGAAAGAAATATATCTCCTCTTGAGCAACAAATAAAGGCCACATACCCCTGAAAGGAATATATCCAAATTTCCTTTTGTCTTTCAGGCTTTCTGTCTCTATTCCTTTCCAGACCCTCTTTATTCTTCCCAGGCCTATTGTACGCTCACGTTTGCCCAGCCGGCTTCTGTACTTAAAATAGAACATATACATATCGATGAGTATCATCCATCTCACATTCTCATATAAGTCTATCAGTTCTTTTTCCACTCCCAACTCAACCAGCTGCCTCTTCATGCTGACATTCGCATAAATATAATCAAAGCGTTTTATTGACACAGCATGAGTAACAGAGTTAGGATTCTGGCGGTAGAAATACACACCCTCGCACAGCCGCACCTCTCTTGAGTTCAGATAATGCAACCTTGTTGTATTGTCATCACTATAAGCCCTGCAGCTCTCATCATAAGGGAATCTTTTATGTATGTCGGTTCTCAAGATATAGACACCGTGAATCTTCCAGACAAGACTATCCTTGAAGGCGGTTTTCCCCTCCTTCACGTCAAACTTCTCCATAGGGTAATCGGCCTCACGCCCATCTTGATAGACATATCTTAAACTGAACAGGACGCAATCTGTCTTTTCGTTCTCACGAAAGACGCGATAAGCCTCACTCATAGCATCGGGGGCAATCCAGTCGTCGCTGTCCAGAAACATAACATACTCACCTTCCGCTTTCTGCAACGCAATATTTCTCGCATGAGCCTGACCCATGTTTTTGTCAAGTGAAATCACGGTGAACCTGTCATCCTTAGCCTCATATTCTTTTAAAATCGCGAGTGAGTTGTCCGTAGAGCAATCATCTACGCAAATAACCTGAAAGTCTCTCAACCTCTGCTCCCTCAACGAGTCAAGGCATTTAGGCAGGAAACTCTCTGTATTATATACAGCTATCAGGACTGAAATTTTTATCATCTTGCAATGAGTTTTGACTTCAATTTATTCCACAATCCGGTTTTACGTCTCAATATATTCAACGATATCCCAGAGGAAATCAGCACAAATACAAATCCTATTATCCAATAAACATTCCGATTCTCCAAGAATGTTATCAGGAAAGCGGTTATTCCCATAGAGAAGAACAGAACGATATACTTCACCACTTGTCTGGACATAACATAATTGTACTTATAATGCATGTATATCATCAGCATCCCCATGTCAAACAGCGCAGCAAACGTAATAGCGGCTCCTGCTCCTGTCAGCCCAAAGGCATCATAAAGCCAAATAACAGCCCCCAGCAGGACAACGTCATACCCGGCCTCCATCAACAGATATGAGGCAGAGTCGCCTTTTGAGAGCGGGATATACGCAATTGGCAGAGCAACAGCTCTTATAAACATAGACAATATTGCTATTTGTACCATTCCCGTAAGTGGCAGAAACTCAGATGTATAAAGGAGCGGTATTATAACAGGCAACCCTATCATGAAAAACGCAAGCAATGGGGAGACAAGTATCAGAGACACTTCAATTTGCCTGTTAACTGTCTCATTAAGTTCCTCTCCTATACTGTTTATCGCTGACAGACGTGGGAAATAGTCGGTCTCCATAGCCGAGAACACCATTCCCGCATAAACCATCGTCATCATATATCCGGCATTATAAAGCCCCACGATGCCTAATGAGCCATTTGTATTCAGGTAAGAGCGTATCGCAAAATCAACACCACTTCCCATTATTCCTGCAAAAACAAATGCCACTCCAAGCTTAACCATTCCCAAGCCATCGTCATACAAGCCTTTACTCATAGACAGATTAAGAGGGAAATATCGGTATGAGTAAATAACGGGCAACATCATCTGGAGCAACGCCACAACAACTAACGACGGAACAATTCCCGCCTCTCCACAGAAATAATAAATAGGAACGGTAAGAACCAATGTTCCTATCACCCCCAAGAAAGATATCCACGCAACCTGCTTCAGTTTTCTTGTGGCTTTAAGAATGGCAAGCTCTCCGCCTGTTACAGCCATCATGGCAATCACCGGTGACAAAAGGACAAAATGAAGTGTATGGTCTCCCCACTCAAAAGTCCAGGAGTCCAAAAGAGGACTTAAGACAAGGCATACGAACATTCCCAGAAGTCCCGTGAAAAGACACCAGACTCTGATAAGCCGGACCAGGTATGTCACTTTTTCCGAATTACCTGAATCGAAATGTTCAGAAATAGTCTTAACCGCACTCATCGACAATCCCAGGTTTGTGGAGTCTGAAATAAGTTTGATTGTCGAGTTAAAGAGAGAAATCAGTCCTACTCCGTTAGGGCCAAGAAGTACGGCAACGAGCTTATTACGCACCACACTAATGAGGATGCTTAAGCACTGCACACCTCCAAATACACTCATGTACTTAAGGATATGCGAATAACTGATTGCCTTTTCTTTCTTTTCCACTATATATTTTAACGCAAATAAAAGTTTTTTATTACTTTTGTGGCATGAAACTGTCCGTCATAGTTCCTGTTTTTCGCACAGAGGCCACATTAAAACGATGTCTTGACAGCATTTTGAATCAAAACTTGCCTGACTTTGAGCTCATAATTGTTAATGACGGCTCAGACGATGGGTCAGGGTTGATTTGTGAACAATATGCGGAAAAAGACAATCGCATACGTGTAATCCACAAAGAAAATGGCGGATTAAGTAGCGCACGCAATAAAGGTATCGCTCTTTCACAAGGCGAATATATAACGTTTGTAGATAGCGACGACGAGCTTGCCTCTGGCACTTATAAGGACGTTTTAAGCGAGATTGGGGACTCTGACATCATAGAATATCCCATCGCTGGCAGACTATCGCTGGAAAGCAGGGAATATAGCGATATGAAAGAATATTGGCTTCGCGAGAAGGTATATACCCACACCTATGTCTGGAATAAGATTTTCCGCCGCACACTATTTGACGGAGTGCGGTTCCCGGAGGGGAAAGTGTTTGAGGACGCATACATCCTACCCCATTTATTAAATCGTTCACGTAAAGTAAAGACGACAGGCAAAGGCTCTTATTTGTACCATTTCAACCCAAACGGCATAACCGCCACCGCTGACGGACATAAACTGGCACAACTTCTTGAGGCTCATCTGACAAGCAACATGCCAATAGATGACAGATTCTACATGCATCTTGCGAATATCCAGATAGACGTTTATGAACAGAATGGCGGACAGATTAAATTACCCAGACGACATGTCAAGTTAAACGGCCTCAACAATAAACAAAAGGTCAAGGCAACAATTATTAACTTATTAGGAATTAACTATTTATGCAAAATAAGCAAAATACTACATCTGGCTTCAAGAAAGACGAAATACTGATAAGTTTTATAATTACTTTCTACAATCTTCCTGTCAGTATGCTTTGCGAATGCGTTGAAAGCATCATCGCCATCGACTTGCCTGAGAACGAGCGAGAGATTATAGTAATAGACGACGGCTCTGACTATAGCCCGGAAGAGTCACTGAAAAGATATAACAATAACATCATCTACATCAAACAGGATAACGGCGGACTAAGCTCTGCCCGCAACAAAGGGTTGTCTGTATGCAAAGGGGAATACGTGCAATTTGTTGATGCTGACGACAAGATAATCAGTAGTAATTATTCTGAGTGCATAAGAATACTAAAGAGGAATCCAGGAACCGGAATATTATTATTCAAACTGACAACAGAAAATGCCAAACAGCCACGAGGTTATATCCAAAAGACAAAGAACGGTTCTGAGTACTTGGCTAAACACAACCTAAGGGCATCGGCATGTGGGTATATCTTCAGAAGGATTGAACCGGGCAATCTCACCTTTACAGCCGGCATCCTGCATGAAGACGAGGAGTTTACCCCTCTTTTGTTTTCCATGGCGACAAACATCATTGAGTACGACTGCGAATGTTACTTTTACAGAAAAAGAAACGAGTCAATAACACACAAGAGCGACAAACAGCACGTCCACAAACGCCTTAACGACATAGAGGGGATAATAACCCGCCTTAATAGTTATGCGGAGGCAAAAGGAATCAACCACGGAATAAAACGACGGGTATCCCAATTATGCATGGATTACATATACAACATCATGACTTTGACTGGTTCATATAAGGAATTAGAAAAGCGTATATCAAGGCTTAAAGAGCATGGACTTTTCCCTATAGCAACCACCAAATACACTTGGAAATACCTGATATTCAGTTATCTGACACGATATAAATTGTGCAGAGTGATTATGTGTCACATTTTTAAATCCTAAACAAACAGACATGAAGATACTACTCATAGGAGAATATAGCAACCTACATGCAACCCTCGCTGAAGGATTAAGAGAGCTGGGGCACGAAGTGACCGTGATATCAGATGGCACAAGATGGAGAAACTACAAAAGGGATATCAACTTACAGCGAAAATCAAGGTCCAAGACTGACGCGATTAAATATGTCTGCTCGCTGATAAAGTTACTCCCGAGAATGAGAGGATATGATGTTGTGCAACTCATAAATCCGGATTGTTTCAGTCTGAAAGCCAAACATCAATACCACATATACAGATATCTGCAAAAACACAACGGCAAGGTTTTCTCAGGCGCATTCGGATGCGACTGGTACTGGGTACACTCCGGACTAAACATGAAGCTCTTCAGATATGGGGATTTCTATATTGGAGATAAAATGCGCACGGACTATCAGGAAGGAAAAAAACTTATAGACGAATGGTACAACACACCAAAAGGCGAATACTCACGATATGTAAACGAGACTTGCCACGGCATACCGGCTTGTCTTTATGAATACAAAGTATGCTATGGACATTATTTCCCTGAGAAAACGGAATTCATACCATTACCTATAATACCAACCCACTCTTCACCTGTACATGAAACAGAGCATGGAAGAATAAGATTCTTCATCGGTATAGACACAAGACGGTCCGAATATAAAGGAACGGATATAATGTACAAGGCTTTATGTGACATCAAAAAGGCATACCCTGACAGATGTGACATTATAAAAGCGGAACATCTACCGTTTGACATCTATGAGAGAATGATGGATAGCTGCGACGTGATTCTGGACCAGCTGTATAGTTACACCCCAGCAATGAACGCCTTGTTAGCTATGTCTAAAGGCATAATATGCGTTGGAGGCGGAGAACCGGAAAACTACGAGATACTGAAGGAAACTGACCTAAGGCCAATAATCAACGTGCTGCCAAACTACGATAGTGTTTATCACGAACTGGAACAACTTATTTTGCACCCGGAGAAAATAGAGGATTTAAAGATGCAAAGTATTGAATATGTGAGGAGACACCACGACTATATCAAGGTGGCAGAACTTTATGCTAAATTTTATAATAAGGAAATGTAATCCGCCTTTTAGGATGCCTGATTTTTACAAACATATTATTACAAAAAAAGGAGAGAAAAATTTCTCTCCTTTTTTTAGTAATCCAAAGAATTAAGCCTCTGTTGTTTCCTCTGCTGTCGCCGCAACTTCCTCAGTTGCAAGAGCTGCAGCCTTCTTCTCTGCTACCTTCTTTGCTATTGCTTCGTTTACTTTCTTTTCTGCCTCCAAAGCATTTGCAGCTGCTTCTTTCTTAGCCTTAGCCTCAGCCTCACGGACCTTATCCAATCCATTCTGCTTATCTGCTTTCCATGCCTCGAACTTTGCCTGTGCAGCAGCCTCGTCGAAAGCGCCCTTCTTTACACCACCACGAAGGTGCTTCATGAGATAAACGCCCTCACCTTTAAGAATGTTGCGAACAGTGTCTGTTGGCTGAGCACCTGTCTCTACCCAGTAAAGAGCACGCTCAAAATTCAAATCCACAGTTGCTGGATTTGTGTTTGGGTTGTAAGTACCAATTTTCTCAGTAAATTTACCATCACGTGGTGCACGAACGTCAGCAATCACGATGCGATAAACCGCATATCCCTTATGACCACCGCGCTGTAATCTGATTTTTGTTGCCATATTTTTATAAATTAATTAAGTTTATTTACTATTATCTCGTAATAGCGGCTGCAAAGGTAAGCATAAATATTGAGTATATATCTTTAAGTTACTGGCTTTTTGATACACCGAAGTGGATATTTTGCAATATTTAACAGATTTACTCTCTTCGGAATCTTAGTCCACACTCCATTGAGTCCATGCTTCCAAGAAATGCAGCGGCAGATTTTATTGTCGCATTTTTAGACATCTCTCCCACCTCATCCGCATATTCAAGCAGCTTGCTGACATCCATTACTATTATAAGATAGCCGTTGTCTATCTGCGTCTTTCCTATAAATTGGGATAAACTGCCACCATATTTCAACGCAACATTATTGTCATTTACCGAGAATGTGCCTTTAAGTTGTTTACCCGAGAGAGTCTGGACAAACGTACTGTCACTATTGAAAGTAACTTTGAACTGCTCTTTCTTCATCCCATACTTGTCCAAGACCTCCTGAAGCTTCTTCTCCATAACAGAAGAAGCCAGACTGCCACCTGCTTTCTTCAATAAATTACCTGATGACAATATGACTACCGGCTTATCATATATCCAATTTCCTACAACATCAACCTGTCCACCAGAAGCAAAACCTTCAAGTAAGCCACCTATTACTTCTCCAAGCTGGCCATTGCTTTTTGTATTCTGCACGGTTGTTGTATCTGCTCCAATATGCTGCTGTACCTTGTTTAATATACCATTAAGACTTATTTGGGCAGATGCATAGGAACAAACAACAGCAAGTATTGCCGTTGCTATAAATCTATTTAGACTGTTTGTTCTCATTCCTGATTCATTTATATTATCTCAACTCAAAGACTTCACTTGGACTTTTTCGTTTCAACACATCAAGCGCGAAATCACGCCCCGCGACAAGCCCATATGAATGGAAGGTCATCTCCAGCGTTTTCCTTGCCAGCTCAGGATGGTTGTTCTCCTCGCTTAAATGGCATAACCAAAGATGTCTCAGACTCGGAGTAGCATGATGCACTATTGCCTCAGCGCACGATTTATTGCTTAGGTGCCCGTTCTCACTACTCACACGCTCTTTCAGATGCTGCGGATAAGGGCCGTTCAAGAGCATCTCCTCATCGTGGTTTGCCTCAAGAACCAGATAATTGGCAGTAGATATACGTTTCTCCAATTCTGGTGTTATATGCCCGACATCGGTTATGAGACAGAAAACAACATCACCATACACAATCTCGTAACCAACATTATCACTGCTGTCATGAGGAACAGAAAAAGGTGTTACGGAGAAATCACCCAGTTGGATCGTTTCTCCCTTTTCAACGAATCTTTTATTAGCAGCCGGGATTTTCCTCCTCACACAATAATTGTGTTCAATACCCTTATGCACCTCTGAGGTAGCATATACGGGTATGAAAAACTCACTGCTGATACATCCTACAGATTTCACATGATCTGCATGATCATGTGTTATTAGTATATTCTTGAGATTAGAAAAAGACAAACCGTAGTCGCTAAAATATCTTTTTATCGTTCTAATTCCTATTCCTGAATCAATCAATATACCTTCTGTATCTGTATACAGATAGTAGCAATTTCCGCTACTTCCGCTTCCAAATGATACAAATCTAAGCATTTTATTTTGTTTTAAATGCAAAATTAAGAATTATTGAATACAATACCAAAGTTTTTATGTAACTTTGTAAGAAATATTTATAATAAATATGAAATCAGAAATATACAAAACCTTTATCCTTTTGGTGATTATCGTAACTTCTTTAACGGCTTGTCAAGACAACAAAAGTGAAAACGACAAAATCAAGGAGGTTGCGGAAAAGTTCGCATACAATTATTTTAACTACCAATTGGAAGAATGCAAGGACTACTGCACTAAAGAATCCGAGAAATGGATATCATTTGTCGCAAGTAATATGGACGAGAACGACGTACGGACATTAAAGGATGACTTAATCATAACCCAATGTATTATAAATACTCCGGAGATATATAATGACACAACGGCATTTGTAACCTGCGAGATTGATAATTTTTATAATAAGGATTTCATAACAGGCAACACAAAACGGGAGAAACTGCAGGCTAAGCTCAAATTAGTGAAAAAGAATAACAAGTGGAAGGTCAGAATGGAAGGCCTACCGCAAAATGAAAAGCAAAATCACGACTAAACTTAGGATGGGCAAAAGCATAGTGCTCACGGCTTGACTCATAAGCCGGGTTTATCGCCTTCATACCCATATCAAAACGAAGTATAAAGTAATCAAAGTTCAACCTCACACCAAGTCCATACGACACAGCAAGCTGTTCATAGAAAGTTCTGAAATCAAACTGGCCATCCGGTTGCTCCTCATAACTGCGAAGCGTCCATATATTTCCCGCATCAACAAACAATGCCCCATGAAGCTTCCAAAACAAAAACGTTCTATACTCAAGGTTTAGGTCTAATTTCACGTCACCTGCTTGATTAATAAAATCTATAGCACCGTCAACTCCCCTATACTTTCCCGGGCCCAGTCCTCTTACGCTCCATCCCCTGACAGAGTTGGCTCCACCAGAGAAATACCGCTTCTCAAATGGAAGAATAGTACTGTTCCCATACGGATAGGCAACACCTAAAGCCACATGAAAAACCAAATCATTATTTGCATCAAGACGCATCTTGTGGGTATAGTCAAAATCAGCCTTCACATATTGAGCAAACGCAATATTAAATAAGGTGTATTGTCCTTCGGCATTCTTAGTTGCATTTGTAAGACCGGAAATAGCATTTAAAAGATTACCAGACGTTTCCACATTAAACTTATAAGCAGAATTCCTTCCGGTATAGGACATACCGAATCCGATCTTCGTTATAAAAAGATCCTCATAGTTAAAACGCAAGATAGCATTTCGATTACTTACACTATCAAGATAGTCATGCTTAAATTTGGAAGACATCCAAGGCATGTAAATATAATTCAGATCCAAAAGGTCTATTTTATAATTCTTCGTGCGACGGGCATTTGTCCAACGATATCTCCACGCCGCAGAAAAGACACGCCGGTGAAATTCCGGACGGTTTTGCATATTATAACTTATCGCAAGTTCAGACTGAGCTGATGAGTTTTTCTTGAAATCAGAGGACAGGAACGGTGCAACAAAGCGCGGGAAAGAGAGTTTAGTCTCCACACTATACTCCTCATAATCCTGATTCTGATAACCTTCCAAACCGGTAATTGCCTCAAAAGCAGCACGAAGTTTTACGCTGAAGACCTCAGCTCCTTTAAACAAGTTACGATTCTCATAGGTAAGAGAAGCTGCCGCGCCTAAGTCTCCTGCCGTATTTGTCCCCTCCGGAAGAAATGCTATACTGTTAAGCTTATTCATTCCAAGAATCACATTACAGTCCAAAAGATTCGTGTCCGCCACTTCTGAAAACCTGATATTTGTGGACTTCACTATCGGAAGTTTTGAAAAGCTATTATATGTACGTTGCAGATTTCCCGCACTATAGAAATCGCCCTCTTCTATCCAGGTATTATCGTGCAACACATTTCTTCGTACAGGTATATCTCCTTCGTCTATATTACTATATGAAACAGAACGAACTAAATAGCGTGGATGGGAAGTCTCCGCATCGCCATTATTCTGCCCATACTTATGAAGATGCAACGTAAGATCTATCATAGTACTTCCCTTAACAGAATCTGCGGAATATGTTATGTAATCTTTATTAAAACGATAATAACCATTATTAAGAAGTATTGATGTTATGCGCTTACGCTCATCATCAAGCTTATTAACATCCATAAGCATACCCTCACGCAATCCATCTTTTAGAAAATCCCCGCTTTCCAGCAAACACCTTATTGAATCATCTTTTATATCATATTTTACAGCGCGTACAAAATAAGGATTACCAGGAGCTACCACATACTTAACTTTCAGACGCTTAGACCCGGTCACAATAGTCTCGGGGTTGACTTGTGCACTAAAAAAGCCTTTGTTTCTTACAGCGACACGCAAATCCTCGCATGTTTGCAACATTTGCAGCGAATCATATATAACAGGAGCCTCGCCCATATTACGCAACGTGCGATTCAACCATTTCGTCGTATCACGCCCCGCAAGTGAATAAGTGCCTAAAGGGACTTTAAAAAGTGAGAACCATTTAGAATTTGGTTGCTGACGCACATAAGGTTCCAACGCAGATACATCAAACGTTTTATCCTCAGATACGACCTCAACTTTATCTAACATATATTTCTCCTCTGGCACAAGGTTATAAGGAGAACAGCTTGCCAGAGTTATTAAAGACAAGAGAAATAGTTTTATGTTATTCTTACTTAATGGCATATATGAATGCAAAATTAATATTTTTTTCGTACTTTTGTAAAGAAATCACTTGAAAACAACATGATTAGTAAAAATCTTATCAAACAAATACATTCTCTTGCACAGAAAAAGACAAGAATAGCAGAGAAAATGTTCGTTGCAGAAGGAACGAAAATTGTGAATGAGCTGTTATGCACATTTAATTCTGTCCAAATTATCGCCACCGAGAATTGGTATAATACTACTCATTTCAACAAACGCCCCAACGACGTAACGGTAACAGACGACGAACTTAGAAAGATAAGTTTTCTACAGCACCCACAGCAAGTCCTTGGAGTTTTTAAGATTCCCACAAGAACAATCAGTAAGGACATTTGCCAGCATGAACTCTGCCTGGCATTAGACGACGTACAGGACCCAGGGAATTTAGGAACAATAATTCGTATTGCCGACTGGTTTGGTATTAAAAATATCTTTTGCAGCAAGAATACTGTTGACGCATACAACCCGAAAGTAATACAGGCAACAATGGGAAGCATAGCCAGAGTTAATATCATTTATACTGATTTATACGATTTCTTAGACCAGCAAAATGAATCGGTAGATATATTCGGGACATTTCTTGACGGTAAGAATATCTACGAGCAGGAATTATCCCCTACTGGAATCATCGTAATGGGAAACGAAGGTAATGGAATCTCCGATAAGATCAGCACTCTCATCAACAAAAGACTTTTTATCCCCAATTATCCACAAGGAGCACAAAATGCAGAAAGTTTAAATGTCGCAATTGCCACAGCCATAACATGTGCTGAATTCAGAAGAAAGATATTATAACATAATTTCTACTGAGCCTATTTCTGACCAATAATAATAAAACAAAAAAAGAGAGATTTCTCTCTCTTTTGTCGGGGCGACAGGATTCGAACCTGCGACCACCTGGTCCCAAACCAGGCGCGCTACCGGACTGCGCTACACCCCGCTGCAAGGTATTTCTGATTTGCGTGTGCAAAGGTAGGTATTTTTATTTTACCTTGCAAATTTTCCTGCAATTATTTTATAATATTTTGCTCAACAAATATCTTTTTCAGCGCTTTCACACCTCTTTCAACCTGTTCTTCTGTATGTGTTGCCATAAGAGCGAACCTAACTAAGGTATCCTGAGGAGCACATGCTGGCGGTATAACCGGATTAATAAACACTCCTGCGTCGAAAGCAAGTTTTGTTACATAGAATGTCTTTTCTACATCACGTACATACAGCGGAATTATCGGGCTCTCAGTATCTCCTATCTCAAATCCTTCTTCACGGAAACGTCTCAATGCATATCGTGTCACATTCCATAACTTTTCAATACGCTCCGGTTCCTCTTGAATAATATGAAGAGCCTCCATCGCCGCAGCTGTTGCAGCCGGAGTATTTGAAGCACTAAATATATATGTTCTGCATGTATGGCGAAGATAGTTTATAGTGTCTTTGTCTCCCGCAATAAAACCTCCGATGCTTGCAAGACTCTTGGAGAATGTACCCATTATAAGGTCCACCTCATCGGTAAGTCCGAAATGGTCGCAGACACCACGTCCTTCTTTTCCAAAGACACCAATACCATGAGCCTCATCAACAAGTATAGAGGCATTGTATTTATGCTTCAGCCTTACGATTTCCGGTAAATTCGCCAAGTCACCTTCCATAGAGAACACACCATCCACAACAATAAGCTTTATTGAGTCTGGACGACATTTTTGAAGAATTTTCTCCAAATCCTCCATGTCGTTATGCTTATACTTGAAACATTTGGCATAAGACAAGCGGCGGCCATCCACAATACTTGCATGATCACGATCATCACATATAATGTAATCTTCACGTCCGCACAAAACAGGAATCACACCCGAGTTAACAGTAAAACCTGTAGAGAAACATATTGCCTCGTCCTTACCTGTGAACTGCGCAAGCTCCTTCTCTAACTTCACATGAAGGTCAAGAGTTCCATTCAAGAACCGGCTTCCAGCACATCCTGTACCATATTGTTCTAACGCGCTCTTGGCTGCAGCCTCAACGCGGGGATGACCCGTCAGGCCTGTATATGCATTGGATCCAAACATCAGGACATTGTGCCCATCCATCTGAACTTCCGTTCCTTGCTTACCTGTTATCTCGCGGAAATAACAATACACTCCAGCCTCAATGAATTTCTGAGGCTCACGATACTTTTTATATCTTTCTTGTAATAGTCCCATTATAAATATAAAAGAGGTGTATTATATATTACTTTTTTATACAGTGTGCAAAGTTACAAAAAAATGTATAAACAATAATCTTTTTAAAAAGAAAAGTGAAATAAGGATAAAATAAAGCACTCCCCTTACTGCAATATAAGTTATATTTCGTAAATTTGCAGAACGATGTCAGAGAAGAAAAAGATAATATTTATCATTAATCCAATATCGGGTACCGAGAAAAAGAACAATGTGCCCAGACTTATTGAAGAGACGCTGGATAAAGAGAAGTTCGACTATTCAGTAATATACACCTCGTATGCCGGTCATGCAAGCGAAATAGCAAATGAGGCTAAGGAAAACAATACTGACATTGTGGTTGCCGTTGGAGGTGATGGCACAATTAATGAAATAGCAAGCGCTATTACACAATCTGAAACAGCCTTAGGAATAATACCCTGCGGGTCTGGCAACGGACTTGCACGGCATTTAATGCTCCCACTGGACACAAAAAAGTCTATCGAGATAATTAACAAGTGCGAGATACACACATTGGACTATGGCATTATAAATGACAAGAAATTCTTCTGCACATGCGGAATGGGATTTGATGCTTTTATCAGCATGAAATTTGCAGAAGCAGGCAAACGCGGTCCAATAACATACGCTGAGAACATCCTGAAAGAGGGTCTGAAATACAAACCGGAGACATATCAGATAATAGACAAGAACGGAACGACTATATATAACGCTTTTTTGGTCTCTTGCGCTAACGCCTCACAATATGGCAATAACGCTTACATAGCCCCGCAAGCATCTATGAGCGACGGCATGTTAGATGTAATAATCATGGAGCCATTCGACATGCTTGAGGCATCACAGATCAGCATCGACATGTTCAACAAGACACTAAACAAAAACTCAAAAATCAAGACTTTCAGAACCGAGAAGCTTCATATTCACAGAGAAGCTCCCGGCTTTATCCATTATGACGGAGACCCTGTGATGACAACTGCAGACGTTGACATTACTCTTGTAAAAAGGGGTATAAACATTATAGTGAATCCCGATGCCGACAAAACCAAGCGACTGCCCAACATGATGCAAAACGCATTTAATGAATTGTTTAATGACATCCATCGCATACGTATGGATTTAACAAAACAAGGCAAACAGATTCAGGCTTTGAACAAGTACTTACAGAAAAGGCTGAACAACCTTTAACTCTGGAAATGTCAATACATTCCTATATCAAACACACTCACTTGATATAGAAATCCTTTGTCAGCGCTTCATACCATTGCGTTCTTTTCCCATATTCATCTTGCAAACACACAACACTTTGTTCTACCATCTGCTTTTGCTTTGTATATGAAAGCAGATATCGCCTTGGATGCTTGCGCGGAGTTGTCTTTACCGCACATATCCTCGCGGGAAACAATCCGGCAAGATACACCTCCTCATCGAGACATTTCTTATAATCTGACGGAATTATCACAGAAAACTCCCCGTTGTCAGACAACATATTACGCACACCGCCCAACAAATCCGAGAATGGCAACGCCTGGGCATGACGCGCCATGCTTCTTTCCGGGTCCGGACATAATAAAGAGTTCTCAAAGAACGGAGGATTACAAACAATCGAGTCGTAGATTGAATGCGGTAATTGCTGAAAAGCAACATTCAGAACACTTATTCTGTCAGAATAGGGAGACGCCTGCACGTTTTCTTCAGCCTGCAGAAATGCGTCATTACTTATATCAATAGCAGTAATCTTGGCACAAGGGAAACGCTGGGCCATCATCAAGGCTATCAGTCCCGTTCCTGTACCAACGTCAAGCACGCTCTCACCACCATTTGCCCACGAGCCAAGAAGCGTACCATCCGTACCGACCTTCATAGCACATCTGTCTTGCCTGACAGTAAACTGCTTGAACTTAAAATAATCATTAGCCATAATCGGATGCAAAATTAATACATTTTGCCAATTAACAGAATTTGAAAAGACAAAAACTATCCGCATACCCAAAACTTTAAAACACTACTCAAAACATGCAAATATAAAACATGTCTTTATCAGCTGAAATACAACAATAACATTTGTATGAATTTGTTTGTGATACAATTATTTTTTTGTAACTTTGCGTTGACAACAAATACCACATAAAACATAAACAATAATATATTAAAATCAATATGACAAAAACCGAGAACACACTTAAGAATGATGTATTGAACAGCGTGAATTTCAAGAATATACATCACAACAATCCTATTTGTTTTAATAAAGAATGTCCGTCTTGTGACAAATGCCTGCGCTTTTCTGCCGGAAAGATTTCTCCAGAAACGCTACGATACCACCTATGCGTTGTGCCACAAGCTCTTCAAGGCGAGCGTTGCGAACTGTTTCAGCCTGTGGAGACAGTAAAGGTGGCATATGGTTTCAGCCGTAGTTATGACGAAGTTATGAAGCGCGACTTCACCCAAATCCGCCTGCTGCTGACTGCTTATCTCAGTAATAAGCGTGGTTATTATAAATACCTGCGTGGCGAATGGCCGCTGATGCCAGAACAGCAACGATATATCGAGAATGTTTTCAAGAGTCATGGCTATGAGGGGAAAGTCGTATATGACCGCACAGAGGATGTTTTTATACTTGAAGACGTGCCTTATTCTACTTTCTGATCATAGTCACTTTGATTTGGTATACACGGCGTATACTTTTGGAATATGCCGTGTATACTAAAAGTATACGCCGTGTATACCAAATTTGACGACATCACTTTCGGGTCTCACACGGCATTGAATTGCATCCAGCATACATCATACACACCGACAACATATATCTGACGCATAGGCCGGAGAGAACCGACACCATTAATAAGCATCACAGCCCAGGGAGGAAGAAGCGCCGCACACCATTTGGATAACAACTTGTTTATCAACACATTACAAAACAAAGCTGAATTATTCCACTATGGCATCTCTAAAAAACAAGCCAGAATCAATACTTCCAGCAGAATTATATAGCATGACATTAATTCTAACAATAAGTTAAATTTATCATCAGCCGTTCAACAATATCAATTAAAATATGTAACTTTGCACCTTATTATAATAATATAACCAAAGAGAGAATGAAGAAAAATCAAAATACAGCCTTCTCAATGATTGCTGATTACGAAGGCGACATAACAAAACTTTTTGAAGATTACTCTGAAGAGGAAATATCTATACTTGCAACAAGAAATCTCGTATTGTTCCCCGGTGTTGTCTCTCCTATACTGATAGGCAGAGAAAGCAGTTTGAAGTTAATAGAGAAACTTCACAAAAAGAGCAATTCGATATTTGCCGTCTTCTGCCAAAAAGACGCTTCTGTGGAATTCCCCACAAAGAACGACTTGTACGAGCATGGAGTTTATGCCCGTATCATCAGGGTTCTGGAAATGCCAGGAAACACAAATAACGTTACCGTTATAGTCCAAGGTCTGGGACGTTGCATGCTTTCAGACATAACAAAAACCAAGCCGCACCTTAAAGGTCACGCAATACCAGCCATTGAGGAAATGCCTGAAGATAAAGACGGCATATTCAGTACGGCCATTGAAGGCCTGAAAGAGTGCGCTATAGAATACATTAAGCAGAACGACGAGCTACCGGATGAAGCACAATTCGCGATACAAAACATCAATAATGACATCATATTGCTAAACTTCATCTGCTCAAGCCTACCGCTTGACATAAAGGAAAAGATACAGATGCTTGCCGTGGATTCTCTGAGCGACCGCATTTTCATGATACTGAAAATACTATCCAGAGAGATACAACTGCAGGAATTGAAAAACGACATCAGGACACGCACACGCGAAGACTTGGACGAGCAGCAGCGTGAATACTTCCTGCAGCAGCAAATCAAGAACATCAAGGAGGAACTTGGTGGGAATGAAGGTTCTCCAGAACGTAAGGAGCTGATTGAGAAGGCTGGGAAAAAGCAATGGAGCAATGAGGTGTCCAGCGTGTTTCATAAAGAGCTTGACAAATTAGAGATTCTTAATCCCCAAAGCCCTGAGTACAGCGTACAGTTAAACTATCTGCAAACCATGGTCAACTTACCATGGAATGAGTATACCGAAGATGACTTGAATCTTAAGCGTGCTCAAAAGATTCTTGACAAAGACCATTACGGAATGGAAAAAGTCAAGGAGCGTATACTTGAGTATATGGCTGTGCTGAACTTAAGAGGCGACTTAAAGTCACCTATAATATGTCTTTACGGCCCTCCGGGCGTTGGTAAAACCAGCTTGGGAAAAAGCATTGCGGAAGCGATGAAACGTAAATACGTACGAATATCCTTAGGCGGTTTGCACGATGAGGCAGAGATACGCGGACACAGAAGGACCTACATAGGAGCCATGCCTGGACGTATAATAAAGAACATCCAGAAAGCAGGCTCCTCAAATCCTGTTTTCATACTTGATGAGATAGACAAGATAACACAGCATACAACAAACGGAGACCCGGCTTCGGCACTCCTTGAGGTACTGGACCCGGAACAGAACAACGCTTTCCATGACAATTATCTTGACGTGGACTACGACCTTTCCAAGGTTCTATTCATAGCAACCGCCAATGACCTCAATACTATTCCACGCCCGCTTCTTGACAGAATGGAGATTATAGAGGTCAGCGGCTATATAACAGAGGAAAAGATTGAGATAGCCAAAAGACATCTCATACCAAGAGAGAAAGAAAACACAGGACTTAACAAAGAGAGAACTCTGTCGTTTAATAAGGCTGCTATTGAGAACATAATAGAGCAATATACACGCGAAAGTGGAGTAAGGCAACTGGAGAAACAGATAAACAAAGCCCTCCGTAAACTTGCATTCATAAAAGCGAGAGATTATTATCTGCCATACACAAAGATTTCCAAGACTGAAATAACAGAGCTACTTGGTAAGGCTCCGTTCTATCGTGACATTTATCAAGGTAATGACTATGCAGGCGTTGTGACAGGTCTTGCATGGACCAGTGTGGGAGGAGAGATATTGTTCATTGAGACGAGTCTAAGCAAAGGCAAAGGCTCAAAACTAACCCTTACAGGTAACTTGGGTGATGTCATGAAAGAATCTGCCATGCTTGCATTAGAATACGTAAAGGCACATGCGGACGACCTTAAAGTTGATTATAGGATTTTTGATCAATATAATATACATATACATGTTCCGGAAGGAGCAACACCTAAAGACGGTCCTTCTGCTGGAATCACTATAGCTACGTCCATCGCTTCTGCCTTGACACAACGCAAAGTCCGTAAGAACACCGCAATGACAGGAGAGATAACACTAAGAGGCAAGGTACTTCCTGTAGGAGGCATTAAGGAAAAGATATTAGCAGCAAAACGGGCTGGTATAACAGACATCATAATGTGCAATAGCAACAAGAAGGACATAGAGGAGATTCCAGATGTCTACCTGAAAGGATTATCATTCCATTATGTTGAGAACATTTGGGATGTATGGAATATTGCACTGACAGACGAACTTGTGAAGGATGCCATTACATTTGATTTAACCGAAGAAAGCAAATAACATTTATGCATTTTGAACTCCAACATACAGATAGCTCCAGTGATGCACGTACCGGACTGTTACATACTGCTCATGGGATTATAAAAACACCTATATTCATGCCTGTAGGAACATGCGGCAGCGTGAAAGGTGTACACTTCAGCGAGCTTATAGAGCAAGTCAAAGCACAAATAATATTAGGCAATACATATCATCTGTACCTGAGGCCAGGACTGGACGTATAAATCATTAACACTGATACCCAGAAAATCACAAAGTTCAAGCATAATAGACGAGTCGGGCAGAGATTTGCCCGTTTCCCATTTTGTTAT
>JAFQGS010000118.1 GCA_017415455.1 Prevotella sp. | reverse complement strand
TATGTATCAAAAATATGTGGAAATTTGGGAACCGTCAAAAAGCAGCCTGAAAGTGTTAAATTTTAGAATGTACTGATAATTAAAGGTTTATGTTTGGTTATTTCTGGTTGTTTTTGGTTGTTTAGGGCTTCTAAATACAATATTAGACTCGGCTGAGTTCTTTTTTAGAAAGTTATTGAATAATGCAAATACTTTCAATGACAGAATATCCGCAAGCCAAGGCTTATGTAAGTTATACACTGAACTCAATAATAACGATTCGGTTGCAAAATTTGCTCAAAATAGTTATATTTTCAATGACTCTGCTTACCTTGTAAACTCTGCCGAGGAGATAAACAGGGTTAATGCCTTGTATGATTATAATGTCAATAAGCATAAGGCGCTGGTTAAAGAGCGTGAGGCAGAAAGATATAGGAATATTTTAATCATCGGTGGCATTCTATCCTTTGTTATTATTTCCGCTATAATATATGTAGTAATAAGGAATAAGCGAAGGGCCCAAGATGAGTTCACAGCCTTAAACACAAGATATTTTGAGACCTTAGGCAAATATAACCAGTCTGTAAAAGACTTGGACCTTCTTCATCGTGATGTAAGCAAGTATAAGTTGGAGAAAGGTAAGGAAATCGACAGGCTGCACCAAGTTCTGTCATCCTATGGAAATAAAGATATTGTTAGCAGGACATGGAACGCAGACCGTTTCCTCCAGAGCTGTGACATCTCCATGCATTTGCATAGCCTTGCCTCAAAAGGCAAGTGCGCGTCAAGTGTCGACTTCGCCAGCCTCACAGAACTTGTATCCCAGCATTTGCCCTCTTTCTACCAACACATATCCTCTCCGTCTTATGGATTGTCAGAGCGTGAAGTTGTTATATGCGTTCTTGTCAGACTGCAGTTCCTCCCCTCCGAGATATCAGTTTTGTTTGACTGTTCAAAGCAGATAGTCTCAAATATCCGTACAAGCATAAACCGTAAGTTATTCAACCAGGAAGGTACAAAATCATTAAATTCCAACATAAAAAGCCTTTAAAACGCTAATCGTGTACTTTTATGTACTATTTGATATAACGTATTGAAACACAGTATCTTAATTCTGCATTTTTAGTCAAAAACCATGTATCTTGTGTTCTAATTTTTTTTGTTATTTAATAATCTTTTCATAATTTTGGCAGCGTAAACAAAACTATAAATTATGAGTATGAAAAGACTATTATTTTATTTCTGCCTGTTTATAGGCGCCTGCGCGTTCGTTGCTTGCAGCGATGATGATAATGATGAGCAAGAACAAGAAAGACCACCGTTAGGAACCCCTCCTGTGAATGTGTTTGCAGAAAAAGACAGGGAATTGGATCTGAAGCGTGGTGACAGCATAACACTTACGATATTGCCGGAATATGTCAGTAAGGTTGTTGATACTAACAAAGAAGACAGCAATCTGATAGTATTGGTGTTGGGCAACGAAAAAGGTCAAGCCATTTCAAATGAGTTTATCTATGTGTCAAAGACAAACTTTCCATCGGAAGCAGTGAAATATCATTGGCTGACAGTAAGACAACTTAACGACTCTGTTATGGAATACAAAGTGGACAAGGAATATTCTGGTGATGTTGATTGCCTATATGCGCGATTGGATTTGTTAAGTGCCGGTTATCCGCATCATGCCGGCACAGAGATTCGGTTAGTGAAATCTCATTAGAAACCAACACTCATTAAATAAGAAAAAGAGAAAGCCTTGATGACTTTCTCTTTTTTTGTGGGCGTTGACGGATTCGAACCGCCGACCCTCTGCTTGTAAGGCAGATGCTCTAAACCAGCTGAGCTAAACGCCCTTACTTATCGTAAGCGTTTGCAAAGGTAGGGTATTTATTCCAAATAACCAAACATTTTGCTTAAAATATTATTTCCCAGACACTGAACCATTGTTAAACCGCCGTCAAGTTGCCGTCAGAAAGCTATTGAGAATTCCGGGCTGTATTGTGCACTTCAGCTTAGGCTGCCGTACTTTTTGATGACCGTACAATGACGCCTGTTGCGTGAGGAAAGCGTGATTTTGAGCTTGTAAAACAGTGATAAACTAATATGTTTAGTTAAATATCATGCCGTTTAATACTTATTAACTAAAATAATTCGTTTAATAACTAAATAAATTAGTTTCTTTGCACCGAAAGAAACAAATACAGTTGTCAGGGAAACCCTCTGAAGAGGTGTTGCGACAATGGTACAGACTAAAAATAACAGGCAAAAAAAGAACATTGATATGAAGACACTTACAAACAAGGAAGAGGAGATAATGACATTCTATTGGAGTCATGGTGAGATGCAGATAAAAGAGCTGCAGGCACTATATGCCGACCCCAAGCCACATGTCAACACCCTGTCGACGCTGGTGAAGATTCTGGAAGGCAAAGGCTTCCTGTCTCACAAGGCATTGTCTGCCCGCTGCTTTCAGTATTTCCCGCTTATCAGCAAGGAAGAATATAGCAACGGTACGCTGCAGGGTGTGATAAACAAATTCTTCGGCAAGTCCTATCTGAGCGCCGTATCCTCGTTGGTGAAAGACGATAAGATAACCGTGGATGACCTGCGCGCGTTGATAGACAAGGTGGAGAAAGGATAATATATATGTCATGGCTTAAATAACAGAAATCAGAAACTATGGGAGAGTTCTTTATATATTCGCTGAAAGTGTCGTTATGCCTCATAGGCTTTTACCTGCTGTGGAAGCTATTGCTCAGCCGCGACACCTTCCACAGGTTCAACCGTATGCTGCTGCTTGCCGTCGTAGCCCTGTCGCTGCTGCTGCCCTGTGTGAGCATAGAGACAGAGACAGCGTCGCCCATTAGCGGTGGCATGGTGATGATAGAGAGCCTTGTAGCCTCCGCCACCGTTGCCGACGATGTCAGCAGCAGCATCACGCCGGTGCAGTTGCTGTTTCTGATATATATGCTGGGTGTGGTGTTCTTCCTCCTGCGCGAGACGTTCTCCCTCATATCGCTTCACCGTCTTGTCCGTCGTGCTCCCGTGGCAGGCAGTGACGAAGGCTGTACGATATGCGTGATGAATGAAGACATAGCCCCTTTCAGTTGGTTTCGGCATATAGTGATAAGCCGTTCCGACTATGACAGCAACAGGCGCGACATACTGAATCATGAGAAGGCACACGCCAGGCTGATGCACTCTGTTGATGTGCTTCTCTGCAACCTGCTCATCATCTTTCAGTGGTTCAACCCTGCTGCGTGGCTCCTGAAACGTGAGCTTCAGGATATACATGAGTATGAGGCAGACGAGGCGGTTCTTGCGTCAGGCGCCGACGCAAGCAGTTATCAGCTGCTGTTAATACGCAAGGCCGTTGGCGAACGTATGTTTGCCATGGCAAATAACTTAAATCATAATTCTTTAAAAAAACGTATCACTATGATGAAAACTAAAAAATCAAATCCGTGGGCACGTGCCAAGAGTGGGCTGGTGCTTACATTTGCGGCTGTTGCCGTTGTGGCGTTCGCCAATCAGGAAGTAAAAGAAATCAGCAGCGGGATAAAGAGCGAGAGCAACGCTGCCGTGGCAGAGGTGGTGGAGAGCATGACCGTTGCCACTGAGGCAGTGCCGGCTGTAGCGCCGTCAGAGCCGGCATTGCAGGCCCCGAAGGCAGAGGTGGCGAGGCCCGACAATGACGAGGTATTGTCTGTTGCCGAGGAGATGCCCCAGTTCCCAGGTGGGATGAAAGCCCTGTCCGCCTATCTGAGTGACAACATCAAGTATCCGGAGGAAGCCCGCGAGCAGGGACTCGGCGGCAGGGTCATTGTGACATTTGTCGTAGAGAAAGACGGAACGATAAGTGAGGCCAAGGCTGTTCGTAAGGTGTCGCCGGCACTTGACGCAGAGGCAGAGAGAGTAATAATGTCGATGCCAAAGTGGAATCCGGGAAAACTCAAGGGCAAGGCGGTAAGGGTGAAATACACTGTCCCCATCATCTTCTCCGCACAGAAGCCCGCCACCGCTCTGAAGATAAAAGACGCAGATGATGTTGACGAGAAGGATGCCGCCATGCAGATAGGCAAGACCATGCTCGGAACAAACGCCCCGCTGTGCATACTGAACGGGAAAGAGGTGTCGAAGGAAGAGATTGACAAGCTGAGTCCGGAGACAATAAAGCAGGTTAATGTAATTAAAGACAAGAGCGCCGTGGAGAAATACGGTGAGAAGGCTGCCGCCGGCGTGATAGAGATAGTGCTGAAATAGCAGGATGTGAGCATGGCGGAACACATCTGCCGGCAAGTAATGTCATTAGCGGGAGTTGCTCGTGAAACTTTCATGTCACGGCAATTCCCGCTAATCTCTTTATCCGCTCCTATGTCATCACCTCGTCATTCCTATGTCATCACCCTGTCATTCCTATGCCATCGCCCTGTCATTCCTATGCCATCGCATCACCGTTGCATATGAGCTGATGGTGCGATTGCATATGCGGTGGCGGTGCGATGGCTATTTTATCGCACCACGATTACAACGTAATCGCACCATGGTTACATAGCCATCATAGCATGATGACATAGCCATCCTACCGCCATCCTTATGCGATGATGCGGCGATGGCTATGCCATGGTGTCGTCATGGAGGTGGGATGATGAGGATATGGGCGGTAAGCCGTGGCTCTGCATGCGTGAGACGTCTGACAGGGCAGACCAAAACAAGAGGAGGATGACAACCGCTTGCGGTGTTCATCCTCCTCTCCTGTTATGTCGCTGTCAGGCGCATCTGCGCCGTAAGCCTGTTATTTCACGTTGCCAACCTTTACCAGATATTCTGCTATCTGCACGGCATTGAGCGCCGCACCCTTGCGAATCTGGTCGCCGCTGAGCCAGAAAGTCAGTCCGTTCTCGTCGGCAATGTCCTTGCGTACACGTCCCACGTAGATATCGTCCTTGCCTGCAGTCTCCAGCGGCATAGGGTAAACGAGGTTTGCCGGGTCGTCCTTCAGTGTTACGCCAGGCGCAGCCGCCAGAGCCTTCTGTGCCTCCTCCACGCTGATAGGGCGCTCTGTCTCAATCCATACCGACTCAGAGTGGGCACGGAGCGAAGACACACGCACGCACATTGCAGAGCACTTCACGTCGCTGTGCATGATTTTCTTTGTCTCGTTGAACATCTTCATCTCCTCCTTGGTGTATCCGTTAGGCTGGAAGACGTCAATCTGTGGTATCACGTTGTATGCCAGCTGATGAGGGAATTTCTTCACTGTCACAGGCTCGTTGTTGATAATCTCAGAATACTGCTGCTGCAGTTCTGCCATTGCCGCAGCACCCGCGCCGCTGGCACTCTGGTAGCTTGCCACGTGTATTCTCTTGATGTGGCTCAGTTCCTCGAGTGGCTGTAGCGCCACAACCATCATGATGGTGGTGCAGTTAGGATTGGCGATGATGCCGCGTGGACGGTTGAGAGCGTCGGCAGCGTTGCACTCAGGCACCACCAATGGCACGTCGTCGTCCATTCTGAAGGCACTTGAGTTGTCAATCATCACGGCTCCGTATTTTGTGATGTCCTCGCAATATTCCTTTGAGATGCCTGCACCGGCAGATGTGAACGCAATGTCGATGTCTTTAAAGTCGTCGTTGTGCTGCAACAGTTTTACCTCATATTCCTTTCCCTTAAAGGTATATTTCTTTCCGGCAGAGCGCTCAGAACCAAATAATACCAACTCGTCCATAGGGAAATTTCTTTCCTCCAAAACCCTAAGAAACTCTTGTCCAACGGCGCCACTGGCACCAACAATTGCTACTTTCATCCTTATTATTTTTATAATTAAACATTATTTTGGGGTGCAAAATTACAACTTTTCATGTTATTTATCGCAAAATTGATATTTTTTTTGCAATTTTGCATGATAATTGATAGCATAAGTCAACTTGTTGCTGTCAATCTGTATGAAATCATGATACCATGATAACGCAAAAGACATAACGCCATATGCCTGACATATCACAATATTTCCCGATAACGGATACCACTTGGATATTTCTTGTTGTGCTTTTTATCATCCTGTCCGCACCGGTGATAATGAGCAAGCTGCGCATTCCTCATATCGTGGGAATGGTGCTTGCGGGTGTGATAGTGGGTCAGTACGGGCTTAATATCCTTGAGCGCGACGCCTCGTTTGAGATGTTCGGCAAGGTGGGACTCTACTATATAATGTTCCTTGCCGGACTGGAGATGGACATGGAGGGTATCAAGAAGAACTCGCGGCGCATGCTGCTCTTCGGACTGATGACCTTCGCCATACCATTCGTGATGGTGTATTATGCCGGCATTTATCTCATGGACTACTCCATGCAGGCATCGCTGCTGCTGTCGTGTATCCTGGCATCCAACACGCTCATTGCCTATCCCATAGTATGCAAGTACGGACTTCAGAAGCACCCGGTGGTGACGCTGTGCGTGGGTTCGTCGATGATATCACTGCTCTTTGCGCTGATAGCCTTCTCGGGTGTGGTAGGCTCGGTGAGCAGTGAGGCGGATGTGTGGTTCTGGCTGCTCATGGCGGCAAAGCTTATAGGATATTGCTGCGGTATGAGTATTATCATTCCGCGCGTGGCGCGATGGTTCCTGCAGCACTACTCGGATGCCGTGATGCAGTTTGTCTTTGTGCTGTCGGTGCTCTTCCTCAGCGCGGCCCTCACCGAGATGATGGGTCTGGAGGGAGTGTTCGGGGCATTCTTCGCCGGATTGGTGCTTAACCGCTACATACCGCATGTGTCTCCATTGATGAGCCGTATAGAGTTTACGGGCAACGCCCTCTTCATTCCCTATTTCCTTATAGGCGTGGGCATGCTGATAGACATACGCGTGCTGTTCGGCGGATGGCATACGGTTTATATCGTCTTCTGCATGGTGTTCTTCGGAACAATAGCAAAGATGATAGCCGCATATATAGCGTCGTTTGGCATGAAGATGCCGATGGCGCATGGAAATATGATGTTCGGACTGACATCGGCACATGCCGCAGGAAGTATCGCCATTGTGATGGTGGGTATGAAGCTGTATATAGGCAACGGGCAGTATCTTGTGGACTCGGACATGCTGAACGGTGTGGTGATGATGATACTCTTCACGTGTGTGATATCATCTTTCGTCACTGAGCATGCCTCGCAGCAGATAGTGCTGGACGACAACATGTATGCCGAGGATGAGCATACGGCCGACGACGAGAAGATTCTTATACCAATAAAGCGGCAGACGGGCGTGGACAATCTGGTGCCTCTGGCTATAATGATGCGCAACAGCAAGCTGAACAGAGGAATAATTGGTCTGAACGTGGTGCTCGATGACAAGGACGTGGTGCGAAACCAAGCACAGGGGAAACGCATTCTGGAGGCAGCGGCAAAGGCAGCAAGTGCCGCCGACGTGAGGATGCTTACGCAGAGCCGCATAGCAGCAAACATAGCAAACGGCATAATGCATGCCTTTAAGGAATATGACGCATCGGAGATTATCATCGGTATGCATGAGAAGAAGACGGAGAATGACAACTTCTGGGGCGTCTTTACGGAAAATCTGTTTACGGAGCTGAACAGGCAGATTATGGTGTGCAGGCTGCTGCAGCCACTGAGCACGATACGACGCATACAGGTGGCGGTGCCGTCGAGAGTGGAGTTTGAGCCTGGTTTCTACAGGTGGATAGAGCGCTTGTCGGTGATGTCGGAGAACATGGGATGCAGGATACAGTTTCATGGCCGCACGGAGTCGATGTCGCTGATAAGGGAGTATATACAAAACAGGCACCCGAGTGTGCGTGCTGATTACATACTGATGCAGCATTGGAAGGAGATTACCGCATTGTCGGATGAGATAAAGGAAGACCATCTGCTGGTGGTAATCACCGCGCGAACAGGAACGGTGTCGTATAAGACGGCGTTTGAGAGGTTGCCGGAGGAGATAGGCAGGTACTTCGCAAACAGAAACCTTATCATTGTGTTCCCTGACCAGAACGGACAGCCTATGGAGAGCATGACGTTCACGGCACCGCAGAAACATAATGTGGACAGTGCGTATGCGATATTGTCGAAGTGGTTTAAGGAGAAATTATCACGAAACAAGTAGTGGCATACAGGAAGTGAAATATTAATTGTTGACGATGATTGATATAAAAGGTATAACAAAAAGTTTCGGTGACCTGCAGGTGTTGAAGGGCATCGACTTGAATGTGGGAAAAGGAGAAGTGGTGAGCATAGTGGGGCCGAGCGGCGCCGGAAAGACCACTCTCTTGCAGATAATAGGAACGCTTGACAAGCCTGACACAGGGCAGATTGTCATTGATGGGACAGACGTGAGCGCGCTGAGCAGTAAGAAGCTGGCAGCCTTCAGGAACAAGCATGTGGGCTTTGTCTTTCAGTTTCATCAGCTGCTGCCGGAGTTTACGGCTATTGAGAATATAATGATACCGGCATTCATTGCCGGTGTGTCTATGGCGGATGCGAAGAAAAGAGCCGTAGAATTGCTTGAGTTCATGGGACTTGCCGACAGGGCAGGGCACAAGCCTAATGAGCTGTCGGGAGGAGAGAAGCAGCGCGTGGCTGTGGCAAGGGCGCTGGTGAACAATCCTGCCGTGATATTGGCTGATGAGCCGTCAGGAAGTCTTGACAGCAAGAACAAGGAGGAACTGCATCAGTTGTTCTTTAAGTTGCGTGATGAGTTCGGACAGACCTTTGTCATCGTTACTCATGACGAGGAACTGGCTTCAATAACCGACCGGAGGATTCAGATGAGAGACGGGCTGATTGTTGAATGTGATGATAAGGTGATATATACGGAGGAAATAGTAGATTGACATGGAGAAGATAAGGCTGGGTGATTACAATCTGATGACTGTAGTGAAGGAGGTGGACTTTGGTGTTTATCTTGACGGAGGAGAGATGGGCGAGATATTGCTTCCCGCGCGATATGTGCCGGATGGCTGTAAGCCGGGTGATGAGCTGGACGTCTTTCTGTATCTTGACAACGAGGAAAGGCTTGTGGCAACGACATTGAGGCCATTGGCAAAGGTCGGCGACTTCGCTTGTCTTGAGGTGGCATGGATTAACCGTTACGGCGCTTTCCTTAACTGGGGACTGATGAAGGACCTGTTCTGCCCGTTCCGTGAGCAGAAGAAGACAATGGAGATTGGCAAGAGCTATGTTGTTCATGTGCACGTGGACGACGACAGCTATCGCATAATGGCATCAGCGCGCGTGGAGAGGTATTTCTCTCAGGAGAGACCAACGTATAACAGCGGTGATGAGGTGGACCTGATGATATGGCAGAAGACGGAGCTGGGATTCAAGGTCATCGTTGATAATAAGTTCCCTGGATTGATATATAAGGACCAGATATTCAAGGCGGTACGTACTGGTGACCGTATGAGGGGATATATACAGGAGGTGAGACCGGATGGAAAGATAGACGTGTCGTTGCAGCCTGCCGGCAGACGTCAGACAGAGGAGTTCAGCGACACCTTATTAAATTATATAAAGGATAATGGCGGAAGGTGTGCCTTAGGCGATAAGAGTCCGGCTGAGGATATATATCAGGAGTTCGGAGTCAGCAAGAAGGTTTTCAAGAAGGCGGTAGGAGATTTGTACAAGAAACGCTTTATAACAATAGGTGATGAGGGCCTGACGCTGGTATAAGGGCGGAATGGTATAACTGCAATCAGCAGTTTGCAAGGGAGTGTAAAACAAACATGGTATTGCTCATTGTTGGGTAGCATGCCGCAGTTTATTTTACACTCTCTTTGTGTATTGTAGCACATTGTGTGACGTCTTTGGTATTTCCTGACGCTAACGATGTGTTGTCGGAACATCCAAGCGATTTTGTGTAAAGGGGAAGTGATGGATGCTAAGGCTGTTTGGTGAATACCAGGATTGCGCCGTTGGCACCTCGTGCCCCATAGATATGGGCATCTTTCAGTATCTCTACATAGTCGATGTCGTAAACAGAGATGTCGTTGATAGACTCTGTCTCTATGCCGTCTACGATATAAAGGGGTGTGGAGTCGCAGTAGATGCTTTTTGCTCCACGGATATTCACCTCGCTGTCGCCGCCTGGATTGCCGTCGTTGGATATGTTGAGTCCTGGTATGCGGCCTCGCAATGCCTCAAAGATGTTGCTGCGGCCGCTACGGCGTATAGTCTCTCCTGATATGATAGTGCCTGTGCTTTTGTCGCAGCGGCAGCGATGATCAAATCCTTTCCTGTAAAGTTCCTCGTCTTCCATGGCTACTATCTCGCCTGTTTGTGGGTTGAGACGTACAATTATGCTCTTCTTGTTGCCGATGGCAATATTGTACAGCTTGTCTCCTGCCGAAATCTTCAATGTGTCAGAACTCTGAACGTTTATCAATCCAAATGCTCCGGATTTAGTGCAGGTGACGTATCGTTTGGGTGAGTTGGTGAATATACGGGCTTTCTTTATCGCTTTGCCGTTGAAGTCAACAAGTATTCCGTTGAAGGGTATCTTTCTTTCCTGAGCAATGCAGGTAAGAAAGAGAGTAATTAATAAGCAGGTAAGGAAAAATCTTCTCATAGGTATTACTTTTATATATAATGTGTTTAACTGGTTACAAAGATAATAATATTTTATATAAAAAATAGCGGTGCCTTATGTTTATAAAGCACCGCCGGTATTTTTCTATTATATAAATGTTACTTGTTTAGAACTCTGCGTTCTTTGGTGTACGTGGGAATGGGATGACATCGCGTATGTTCTGCATGCCTGTTACAAAGAGTATCAGACGCTCAAAGCCTAATCCGAAACCGGCATGAGGGCAAGAGCCCCATTTGCGTGTCTCGAGATACCACCAGAGCTTGTCTGTCTCCATCTGACGACGGTTAATCTCCGACATCAGCTTGTCATAACTCTCCTCACGTACAGAACCTCCGATTATCTCACCAATCTGTGGGAAGAGAACGTCTGTTCCCTGCATTGTTGGTCCAGGAGCAACGCAACCCTTATAGCCAACAGAACCTTCACCCTCTGCGGCATTCTGCTTCATGTAGAACGCCTTGATGGCTGTTGGATAGTCGGTCATGATGACTGGCTTCTTGAAATGCTCTTCCACAAGATATCGCTCATGCTCGGAAGCGAGGTCGTCGCCCCAGTTGCATGGGAACTCAAACTTCTTACCCTTCTTGATTGCCTCTTGGAGAATCTCAATACCCTTTGTATATGGCAAGCGCACGAAGGCGTCTTTCAGCACGCTTTCCAAACGCTGGATAAGAGTCTTGTCTATCATCTTGTTGAGGAACTCAAGGTCGTCTTTGCAATTGTCAAGAGCCCAGCGAACACAATATTTGATGAAGTCTTCTTCAAGATTCATCAGCTCCTCCTGGTCAAGGAATGCAACCTCAGGCTCTACCATCCAGAACTCAGCCAGGTGGCGTGGAGTGTTGCTGTTCTCCGCGCGGAAGGTAGGACCGAAAGTATAAATGGCGCCAAGTGCGGTAGCACCCAGTTCGCCCTCAAGCTGACCGCTCACTGTAAGTGATGTCTGCTGGCCGAAGAAATCATCATCGTAGATTATCTTGCCTTCCTCATTCTTTTTCAGGTCGTACAGGTTCTTTGTTGTGACCTGGAACATATTACCTGCTCCCTCGCAGTCGCTTGCGGTGATGATTGGAGTGTTAAGATAAACGAATCCATGCTCATGGAAATACTGGTGAATGGCCATTGCCATGTTGTGACGGATGCGGAATACTGCACCGAAGGTGTTAGTGCGCATACGTAAGTTAGCATGCTCGCGCAAGAACTCCATCGTGTGTCCTTTCTTCTGCAATGGATAGTCAGCTCCGCAGGTACCGAGAATCTCTATCTCGCGGCATTGCAACTCAACGCTCTGTCCTGCTCCCTGGCTCTGAACAAGCTCACCGTTCACGCTTATACATGCACCTGTTGTAATCTCCTTTATTATATTCTCATCAAATTTCTCAACGTCAACAACAATCTGCATGTTCTTTATTGTAGAGCCGTCATTCAGTGCGATAAAGTTCACAGCCTTGCTGCCGCGTCTTGTTCTAACCCATCCTTTAACGTTTACTATTGCACCGAAGTCTGTTCGCTTCAGTACATCAGCTATCTTGGTACGTTTAATAGTTTCCATTTTGTCTTTAGAATTTTCTGAGTTATTTGTATTTCTTTAATCTTTGGGCTGTTTGACATCATGAGATGTCCTCAACCTTTTATTCAAATGCTCCCATTCTTAACATGTCAACCTCCTTCTCTGTGAGGAATCGCCAGTCGCCACGACGCAGATTCTTCTTTGTAAGTCCGGCAAACTGAACACGGTCAAGCTTGGTTACTCTGTATCCGAGACTCTCAAATATACGGCGTACAATGCGGTTGCGTCCGCTGTGAATCTCGATACCTACCTGACTCTTGTCTGTTGGGTGTGCGTATTCAACAGCATCTGCATGTATTTCTCCATCCTCAAGAGTAATACCCTGAGTTATTTGCTGCATGTCGTATGCGGTAACATTCTTGTCAAGATAAACATGGTAAACCTTTTTCTTAAGGAACTTAGGGTGTGTGAGCTTACTTGCCATGTCACCGTCGTTTGTCAGCAGCAGTACACCTGTTGTGTTTCTGTCAAGGCGTCCTACTGGATAGATACGCTCAGGGCATACATCTTTTACAAGGTCCATGACAGTCTTGCGCTGCTGAGGATCATCGCTTGTTGTTACGTAGTCTTTTGGCTTGTTCAGAAGCACATATACTTTCTTCTCAAGTGTAACAGGCTGGTCATGGAACTTTATCTCATCCATGCGTGTTACCTTTGTTCCAAGTTCTGTTACGACAGTGCCGTTGACACTTACCACACCTGCCTGTATGAATTCGTCAGCCTCTCGGCGGCTGCATATTCCTGCGTTAGCAAGGAACTTATTAAGACGTACTGGTGCATTAGGGTCCATATTCTGCTCCTTATACTCAATGCGCTTTTTCATGCTGTATTTAGCATTTGGATCATAGCCCGCAGTGCGAGGACGGAAACCTCCCTGTCTTGGCTGGCCATATCCATTATTGCGCTGCTGTCCGTAACTTGGACGCTGGTTGTAGCCGCCACGTTGCTGAGGCTGGAAACCTCCCTGACGAGGCTGATATCCGCCATCGCCATCGTTGTTGTATCTTGGACGGAAACCAGTGCTTGGACGCTGGTTGTAACCTCCCTGGCGTGGCTGATAGCCATTGTCACCGTCGTTATTATATCTTGGACGATATCCGCCTGGTCGCTGTTGTCCGTAGTTGTTACGTTGCTGGCCATAGCTGTTACGTGGCTGATAGCCGTTGTCGTTATATCTTGGGCGGTAAGAACGTTGCTGTGTGTCAGACTGCAATCCAGCTCCGAATCCGTCTGGACGGAATCCGCCTTCATCGTTGTTATAACCTCTGTTGTTTCCGTAAGAGCGATGTGCGTTTATGCGTGGGCGCATCGTTCTGTTGCCTTCATGATAGTTAGAACTGTTTGTAGTTTTGTAGCCTTCGCGGCTTGTCTCATGATTCTCCGCAAACATTTCATTGCTCTTGCTCTTAAAATCCTCATTCATAATAATTCATTGTTTTAGCCTCACGGCTGGTTAATAATTTTGTTTTTTTCTTTCTCTTTTATTCAACGCGTTATGTTGCGTTTCTATAGTAGTAAATATTTGTTCTTTTGTTGTGTCTGTTTACACGCCAGTATAGTTTGAAGGTGTAATCGTCATAAGTTCCTCTTTTACTTTGTCACTGACATTCAAAGTCTTTACGAACTCGTGTATTGTTTCTTCGGTCATCTTTGTATTTGTGCGTGTAAGAGCTTTCAGTGCCTCATAAGGATTAGGGTATGCCTCTCTGCGCAGTATGGTCTGTATCGCTTCTGCCACCACAGCCCATGTGTCATCAAGATCAGCCTTGATGCTTTCCTCGTTGAGAATAAGCTTGCGCAATCCTTTCAAAGTGCTCTGTATTGATATTATGCTGTGTCCAACAGGAACACCTATGTTACGTAGTACAGTAGAGTCAGTAAGGTCTCTCTGCAGACGGCTTACTGGCAGTTTCTGTGCAAGGAATTGCAGTATGGCGTTAGATATTCCGAGATTTCCTTCACTGTTCTCAAAGTCGATAGGGTTCACCTTGTGTGGCATGGCGCTTGAACCAACCTCGCCTGCCTTTATCTTCTGTTTGAAATATTCCATTGATATATACATCCAGAAGTCGCGGTCCAGGTCAATGATGATGGTGTTTATACGGCGTATTGCGTCAAACACTCCTCCAAGACAGTCATAGTTGCTTATCTGTGTTGTATATTGCTCGCGTGTCAGTCCGAGTTTCTCTGCTACGAATTTGTTGCCGAATGCTTTCCAGTCATATTCAGGATAAGCCACGTGATGTGCGTTATAGTTGCCAGTGGCACCTCCGAACTTTGCAGTCATCTCGCATGCCTGTAATGACTCCAGCTGCTTCTCCAGACGGTATGCGAATACCATTATCTCCTTGCCGAGGCGTGTAGGAGACGCCGGCTGTCCATGAGTTTTTGCCAGCATGGAGACATTCTTCCATTCCTCAGCGTATTCTTTCAGCTGGTCGATAAGCTCGCATACCTGAGGTATGAACACCTCATTCAGCGCATCCTTCATTGAAAGAGGCACGGATGTGTTGTTGATATCCTGTGATGTCAGTCCGAAATGTATGAACTCCTTGTAGCTGTCAAGGTTCCCTATTTTGTCAAACTGCTCTTTTATATAGTATTCCACGGCTTTAACGTCGTGGTTTGTTACTTTCTCTATATCCTTAACGCGCTGCGCGCCGTTCTCGTCAAAGTTCCTGTAAATGTCTCTTAGTGAGTCGAAAAGAGAATTGTCGAAGTCCTTCAGCTGTGGCAAAGGCAATTCGCAAAGTGCTATGAAATACTCTATTTCCACACGTATGCGGTAGCGTATGAGCGCATACTCAGAGAAATAATTTGCTAATGATTCTGTTTTACCCCTATATCTACCGTCTATAGGTGAAATGGCTGTAAGTAGATTTAAATCCATGACTAATACTTATTTGCGTGCAAAATTACAAATTTAAATCCATTTTATTGCACCTGCTTGTCACAAAAGTGTCTTTTACCTTATAAATTAGGTTAATATTTATATATTATCATGGAATTTTGTGAGGTGTGCATGTAGGATATAAAAAAAGAGAAAGCCTTTCTGACTTTCTCTATCTTGTGGGCGTTGACGGATTCGAACCGCCGACCCTCTGCTTGTAAGGCAGATGCTCTAAACCAGCTGAGCTAAACGCCCTTACTTATCGTAAGCGGTTGCAAAGGTAGGGTATTTATTTCAAACAACCAAACTTTTTGCGTTTTTTTTGCTGTTTGCATTACTTTTTTGTATGTTTTCTATATGAAATATGGATATTTCATTAAGAATAAGTATTGTTTTCCGTGCTACGGATGTCTTAATAAAATTCCCTTTCCTTTGTCTCCTTTATATATCCAAGCAGCTTTTTATAAAACGGATGTTTGGTAAGGGTAGGCGCGTCACCCAATATTATAAGTTTCATTCTTGCCCGTGTCATTGCCACGTTCATTCGTCTGAGGTCTTTCAGGAAACCTATCTGTCCGTCCTCATTTGCGCGTACCATAGATATCAGTATGATGTCTCGCTCCTGTCCCTGAAAGCCGTCAATGGTATTCACGGTTATCAAATGCCTGTATGGCTTGAATACATCCTTCTTGCGTATCCTCTGCCGCAGGTATTGCACCTGTGCGCGATATGGCGATATGATGCCTATGTCAATCCTCTCGCTCAGTACCCGTTCCTTTCCTATTTTATTGAAATATGCCAGTAAGGTATCCAGTGTGAGCTGTGCCTCGTCTTTGTTTATGCGTCCAAAGTTCTCTCCGACAAATTGCTCGCGGAAGTGTATGTTTTGTCCTTCCTCCTCACAGTTCTCTTTCTCGATGGCCATCTGTGAGGTGTCAATCCAGTCAATGGGCGAGTCATAGTCAAGTATTCCCCTGTGTTTGGTTATTGGCGCGCTCTCCAGCTCTCCGTTGTAGAACCACTCACTTGAGAATCTCATTATGCTGTCGTTCATGCGGTATTGCACCTTCAGCAGGCTCACAGCCTCAGGCTTGTTCTCCGTCAGACGTTCCATCAGTGTTTTTGCGAGTCCGCCCTTTGCGGCAGCTATGCTTTTCACCGTCGGTGGCAGCTGGCAATGGTCTCCAGCCAATACAACTCTTGACACTTTGCGTATTGGAATCCAGCAGGCTGCCTCAAGAGCCTGTGCCGCCTCATCAATGAAGAGTGTGGCAAATTTCATACCGCTAAGGACTCTGCTTGCCGCTCCTACCAGTGTGCATGCTATGACACGTGCCTCACCAAACAGCTCAGCATTTATGCGAATCTCTATTTCGGTGGCTCTGCTCTTCAGCCGCTCAATCTTCTGGTGGTAATTCTCTGTGCTGCGCTTGCTGCGGTTTTGCCGCATTTCCCTTATTGTCTTTCTTATAGTCCATAGAAGAGGATAGTCGGGATGGTTCTCAAATCTCCGCTCATACGTAAATGAGAGCATCTTCTCGTTCACTCGCGACGGATTTCCTATTCTCAGAACGTTGATGCCTCTGTCCACAAGTTTCTCGCTTATCCAGTCTACCGCCATATTGCTCTGTGCGCATACAAGCACCTGGCTCTCCCGGTGCAGCGTCTCGTATATAGCCTCCACAAGAGTCGTTGTCTTGCCTGTTCCTGGCGGGCCGTGTACTATAGCCACGTCTTTGCTCCTTAAGACGTTGTTCACTGCCTGCTCCTGGGTACTGTTAAGCCATGGGAAGCGGATGGCCGCGAATGTAAAAGTCTGTGCCTTCTGCTGCGAGTAGAAGAGATCTCTCAGATAAGCCAGTCTGTTGTTTTTCGCATTTATTGTGCGGTCCAACGCCTCGAACATCATGCGATAGCTTGTCTCGTCAAAGAACAGCTGCACCCCTATGTGCTCAGAACGTTGCAGTTCGCCTATGGAGTTGTTGTCCGGAACCGTCACTACCATGCGGTTGCTCTCTGCGTAGCTTACCGTTCCGTTGATGCTTAGATATTTGATGCTGCCGTTGTGAATGGTGAAAAAGCATACCGGGCGGTTATACTCAAAGTTATGCTCAATGTCGCTGTCCGAAGTCTGGAATATCTCCACTGCCAGTTGGTTCAGTGAGTTGTAGTAGCTTTTCCCGGTGCGTATAGGAAACCACGCGTCTCCTCTTTTCACCTTCTTCTGTATGCCGACAAGCTCCGTCTGCCTGCGGAACAACTCTTTCTCGCAGTTATACTCAATCTCAAGCAATATCCTTTGCTGCATGAGACTCTGGACAGATGTCGGTATGTGAGACATTCTTATTGTGTGTTATAGAACATTCTTGCTGGCGGTCTTTCTGCATGCAGTGATGCCGGAGACAAAAGACAGATGCGTGTGCTGTCTGCTATCCCATCTCCTCCAGCCATACTTTCAGACCCTCACAGGCATCCTCAATGAGGTCAAGGGCCAGTTCAAAATCCTTCTCGCCGCCATAATACGGGTCGGGGATAGTAGAGAAGCCGGGGTGTTTGGTAAGAAAAGACGCCAGGCATATTATCTTCTCCCTGTCACTGTCGTTCCGTGCCAGGGCGTTAAGGGCTTTAATGTTGTCATTGTCCATGGCAATGATATAATCATAGTGGTTGAAGTCAGCCCTCTCCACCTGTCTCGCCCTGCTTTCAAATTTGTATCCTCTCCGTGTCCCCAGCCTGCGCATTCTGCTGTCTGGCAGCTCTCCCACATGCCAAGGTCCTATGGCTGCTGAGTCTATAATATAGTTGTCGTTGCCCTCGGTCATGCTTTTCATGACGCTTTCCGCTGCGGGAGAGCGGCATATATTGCCGAGGCAAACGAATAGTAACGCTTTTCTTGTCATAAGGTATTATGCTCGGTTCTCTGTTATCTTAGTCTTTTCTTTACGACAGCAGGGTTCCCTGCCGCCATGCAGTCATCAGGAATGTCGTGCACCACCACGCTTCCTGCTCCTATTATGCATCTGTTTCCTATCTTCACGCCAGGGCAAACCACTACACCACCTCCCAGCCATGTGTCGTTGCCCACACTTATCGGCAATGCCCGTTCTATAGGCTTGCGTCGTTCCTCGTAGTCAAAAGGATGCTGCGGTGTGTAAAACTGGCAGTTTGGTCCTATCTTCACGTTGTTGCCAATGGTAATCAGCCCTCCGTCAAGCATGGTGCAGTTGTAGTTCAGGAATGTGTTCTCCCCAATCTTTATGCCGTGTCCGTGGTCGCAGTGGAACGGCGGACATACTGTGCTGCTCTTTGGAATTCCCGGAATAAGTTCCTCTATCGTCTGTCTGTATTCGCTATCTTCAACACCCATTGTCTGCATTTTTATGCACAAAGCGGTGGCATGCTGTACGCTGGCGAGCACTTCCGCGTCAGAAAATCTGTACATCTCTCCGCTGCGCATCTTCTCAAATTCTGTCATGTCGCTACTCCAGTATAACCTTAGTAAATTGTTATTTCCTTTTGGCGTTCTGTTTATTTCCTTCCGAAATCAGCCGGCACCTCTCCCCATTTCTTTGTCTCCCATTTATATATTGGTACTCTGAATGAGTGAGTCTTCAGCCAGTTTTCTGCCCGTTCAATGATGTTGAACAGAGAGTCTGTCTTCTCGGTGCGTGCGAGCTTTGTCTTGCACTGCATATTCCTTACCCAGAGCAGTGCGTTGCGGCTGTCGCTGTATATCACCCTGTCGGTGATATTGTTCTTTTCCATCAGCGCCAGCGCATGCACAATTGCAAGAAACTCGCCTATGTTGTTTGTTCCCAGCTGAGGTCCGAAGTGGAATATCTCTGCTCCGGTGGCAAGGTCTACACCTCTGTATTCCATAGGGCCGGGATTTCCGCTGCATGCCGCGTCCACAGCCCATGCGTTTGCCTTCACGTCAGGATGCAGCGGGAGTACGGTGTCATTGCGCCATGACGGCACATCCGTCACTTCCGCTTTCCTTCCCGCTCTGCCTCCCTCGTTCTTTTTGATGTACATATACGGGTCGTTGCCGAAGGCGGTCTTTGCCTCCTCCTCCGTCTTGAACGACTTATACAGTATGCCCTTGGCACCTTTTATCAGTTGCTCGCATTCAGCCCATGATGTGTATATCCCGGCGTTCTCTCCGTTCCAGATGACGTAGAATTTCATAGTGTGTTAAGATGGTTGTGTCCGACAGTGATAACCCTCAAGGCGGTAACGTGCCGTCATGAAGGCCGGCGTTCCGCTTTATGTCTGTTATAAAAAATGAGGATGCGCCGGTTTGTCAGCACATCCTCATGCGTATTACATTCTTTCCGGCACCTCTATTCCGAGTAGCGCCATACCGTTCCTCAGTATCTTTGCCACGTTCTTTGCCAGCACCAGGCGGAACATACGTATCTGCTCGTCCTCCTCTTTCAGTATGCTGTAGTCGTGATAGAACTGGTTGAACTCTTTGGTCAGCTCATAGCAGTAGTTGGCAATGCCGCTCGGACTGTAGTCCTTTCCTGCCTGTGCCACAACATCTGCATAGCCGTTCATCTTCTGAATGAGTTCGGTCTCTTTAGTTGACAAGTTGTTAGTACTCCTAATTCCTAATTCATAATTCCTAATTCCTAACTCCACTTCTGCCTTGCGCAGGATAGAGCGGATGCGTGCGTGAGTGTACTGGATGAACGGACCGGTGTTTCCGTTGAAGTCGATAGACTCCTCCGGATTGAAGAGCATGTTCTTGCGAGCGTCAACCTTCAGGATGAAGTATTTCAGTGCTCCCATGCCCACGATGCGTGCTATCTCGTTGCGCTCCTCTTCTGTCATGTCGTCAAATTTGCCAGCCTCCTCGCTTGTACGCTTGGCATCAGCCACCATCAGCTCCATCAGGTCGTCGGCGTCAACCACCGTTCCCTCGCGGCTCTTCATCTTTCCGTTTGGCAGCTCCACCATTCCGTAAGAGAAGTGAACAAGCTCCTTGCCCCACTTGAAGCCAAGGCGGTCGAGCAATATGGAGAGCACCTGGAAGTGGTAGTTCTGCTCGTTGCCCACCACGTATATCATCTTGTCGATAGGGAAATCCTTGAAACGCATCTCCGCAGTACCGATGTCCTGTGTCATATACACGCTTGTGCCGTCGCTTCTGAGCAGCAGTTTCTGGTCGAGTCCCTCGTTGGTGAGGTCTGCCCACACGCTGTTGTCATCGTGACGCTCAAAGAGACCCTTCTCCAGTCCTTCCTCCACCTTCGCTTTTCCGCGCAGGTAAGTGTCGCTCTCGTAGTATATCTTGTCAAAGCCCACGCCCATTTTTGCGTATGTCTCGTCAAAGCCTGCATACACCCAGTCGTTCATCTTCTTCCACAGTGAGCGCACCTCAGGGTCGTTCTGCTCCCATTTCACGAGCATGTCGTGAGCCTCCTTTATCAGCGGAGCCTCCTCCTTTGCCTTCTTCTCGGCAGCCTCTACGTCCATGCCCCCGGCAACATACTGTGCCGTAAGTTCCTTCACCTCCTCACGGTAGTGCTTGTCGAAAGCCACGTAGTAGTCGCCAATCAGGTGGTCGCCCTTCTTGCCCGATGACTCAGGAGTCTCGCCGTTGCCATACTTCAGCCATGCCAGCATAGACTTGCAGATGTGTATGCCTCGGTCGTTCACGATGTTTGTCTTCACCACCTTGTTGCCGTTGGCTGCCATTATCTGTGCCAGCGACCAGCCAAGCAGGTTGTTGCGCACGTGACCCAGGTGCAGCGGTTTGTTGGTGTTTGGAGAAGAATACTCTATCATCACCAGCGGACTGTCCTCTGTCGCCGCCTTCTCGCCGAACTTCTCGTCTGCGTCGATGGCCTTGAGCAGTTCCACCCAAGCAGAGTCGGCGATTACGAGATTGAGAAAACCCTTGACAACGTTGAACGAAGCCACAGCGTCGCAGTTCTGCAGCAGATATTCGCCTATCTCCTGCGCTGTCTGCTCAGGACTTTTCTTTGAAATCTTCAAGAATGGGAACACCACCAGTGTGAGGCTGCCCTCAAACTCGCGCTTTGTCTTCTGCAGCTGCACCATCTTCTCAGCCACCTCCTGTCCGTAAAGCTCCTTTACGGCAGCCATTGCCGAGCATACTATTTTGCCTTCAATATTCATTGCTTTTTTGTACCTTGTTTATTATTAGTCTTATTTGGCTTGCAAAGTTACTGCTTTTATTTATAATAACTAAAGTTTCGCAAGCGAAATTTATTCCTGTGACTGATTCGTCATGCTGAATATTGTGCAGAAAGTCCGTAAAATGAGCCCGCAGGAGGCCCTTGCCAGGTGCGTAAAATCAAAATGTCAGCAAAAGCGGCTTTTCACTGACAAATTGGTTTCCTGAGAGTGCGGAATACTTGCGGCGAAATGAAAAAACTCGCACGCCGGCTCAGAAAACACAATCCTCAGACACCATTTTCCTGTCGTCGTCACCTAAGCACAGGGCAGACGTGTGGATATGAGTGCTGTTTGCTGCCGACAACGTGAATATGGAAGATGAGTGTTGTTTTGGTTTGTAATGTGTTGACAATCAGTCTGTTGTTTTATATATAAAATACTCTTCACAGGGTCGTTCCTGTGTTATGATACCATGATTTCTATGCTATGGTGCCATGATTGCTATGCCATGGTGTCAGCATCGCTTTGTCGTGGCGGTATGATGGCGTTGTCATGGTGCTGCGATTAAATAGCCATGGCAGCAGGATGGGATAGCCATGATGGCATGATGGAGTTGAGATGCTGACACCATGGCATAGCGATGGCACCGCCATATCAATGCGATGACGCATGGATTTATATGTTATGACTGCCGTTTTTCTGTCCGCAAGTCATGAGAAATCACTTTTCCGAGGTGTTGAGAATCACAGAAAACGCACAGCCACACACGCCTTTCTGTACCGTTTGATGCTCTTTTGGGATTGTTAACATGCAGATAAACTGCCCTTGTCTGTCTGCCACTCATGCGAAAGGGCATCTTTCGGACGGCGGGATTTTCTTTTTCAGCGAAAAACGCAGTGCTTTTCCGGAGAGCAGAATGTCAGTAAAAGGATGAAAATAGTGACAATATGAAAGACGGCGACAGGTGGCAATGGGCGCAAAATCATCTGTTTTGGCATAAAATGTTCTGAACAGGTTTGCTTGCCGTATGTGATGCTTTGGGACGGAAAATGCGTCGGGAAATGGCGGAAAAGTGAAGTAAAACGCAGGAAAATGACGTTTTGAATAAATTAACCGTCTTTTATTTTTATAATAAGAAGCTATTTTTATATCTTTGCAGTCGATATGGACGATATACCGCTTGATTGTAATTGTTTGATACTTATAATAATGATGTTGTGCCTTCTCGTGTCACAACATATTTTTATGTCTTTTTCCGAAACGTTTAAAAATCAGAAATTAATATGGGATTGATGTTTCTGTACCTTTTCGGTGCACTTGCTTTGTCGTTTCTATGCTCAGTGCTTGAAGCAGTACTGCTGTCAACTCCGATGTCTTTCATATCGATGAAAGAGAATGAGGGAAACAAAACGGCAACACTCATGAAGGAGTATAAGAATAATATTGACCGGCCTGTGTCGGCGATACTCTCGCTTAACACTATAGCCCACACCATCGGAGCCGCCGGAGTGGGAGCGGAGGCCGTGAGAATATGGGGCGAGGAGTATTTTGGACTTATATCAGCCATACTCACCCTGCTCATCCTTGTGCTGTCGGAGATTATACCGAAGACAATAGGCGGATACTACTGGCGCACACTGGCAATGCCGGTGACAAAGGTTGTCAAGGTGCTGGTGGTGACGATGTATCCGCTGGTGATATTGTCGGAGTTTATCACACGTGTGTTCACTCCGAAGACACAGCAGGCGTCGGTAAGCCGCGAGGAGGTGTCGGCAATGGTGAACGTGGGTGCTGAGGAAGGTGTGTTTGAGCCGAAGGAGAAGAAGATAATACAGAATTTCATCAAGCTTGTTAATGTCACGGCTAAGGAGATAATGACTCCTCACCTTGTTGTGGAGTCGGCACGCGAGGACACTACGCTGAAGGAGTTCTACACAACAGGCGACTATACCTTCTCAAGAATACCGGTGTATAAGGATGACAACGACTATATCACGGGATATGTGCTGCGCGACACTGTGCTGGAGAAACTGTCGGAGGATAAGTTCAATCTCACGCTGGCGGAGTTTGTAAGACCGATACTCTCGTTCACCGAGGACGAGGAGGTGTATGACATCTGGGAGAAGATGCTGGAGACAAAGGAGCATATATCAATAATCACAGATGAGTATGGATGTCTGAGGGGTATCGTGACCATGGAGGATGTCATAGAGACAATACTCGGTGTGGAGATTGTGGACGAGAATGACGAAATAGCTGACATGCAGGAACTGGCAAAGGAAAAGTGGCAGGAGATACGTGAGCAGCATACAAAATAACAGAGATTTTATGAAAGTTAAGATACAGACAACGTTGGGCGACATCATCGTGCGCCTTTATGATGAGACTCCATTGCATCGTGACAACTTCGTGAAACTGGCAAAGGAGGGGTATTATGACGGAACATTGTTCCACCGTGTCATAAAGGACTTTATGATTCAGGGCGGCGACCCCGACTCAAAAGGTGCGCCGGCGGGCAAGATGCTCGGTGTGGGCGGTCCTGACTATACCATAGAGGCTGAGATAAAGAGCGGACTCTATCATAAGCGCGGGGCGCTGGCGGCAGCACGCCAGGGTGACGAGGTGAACCCGGAGCGACGCAGCAGCGGATCGCAGTTCTACATAGTTTGGGGACAGATGTATAAAGAAGGACAGCTTCGCCAGTTCGCAAAGCAGATGGAGATGCAGCAGATGCAGGCGGTGTTCAACGCACTGGCAAAGGAACATCATGACGAGATAATGCAGATGCGTCGTGAGCGCAACCGCGCAGGACTGCAGGAACTGCAGGAGAAACTGGCTGCCGAGGCGGAGGCGCAGGTGAAGGCACAGGGCGCCGGCATGACCGACGAGCAGCGCACCATATACTCAACAGTTGGCGGCACTCCGCATCTTGACGGACAATACACCGTATTTGGCGAGGTGGAAGAGGGACTGGATGTCGTAGAGATGATTCAGCAGACTGCGACAGCGCGTGGCGACCGCCCCGTTGATGACATCGAGATGCGTGTGACGGTGATGGAGTAAGGACTGAAAAGAGTTGGCTCTCAGGCTTTGCAAAAAGATTTTAACAGTCTGATGGCAACTTATGAAAATAAACAAAAATCAGTTATATTAAACAAAAATCAAGATTGTTTAATATAGCCTTAACATAGGGCGGAGTGTGGTAATAGTAACTTTGCAAAATGTTTTTGCACCTATTTACTATTACCACATTGCTTATAATCTCCTGTCTCGCCGTCGGACAGACAAGGGATACCGATACGCTCAAAACAATAAAGGGCGATGGCCGCAAATTGGAAGTGCAGCGCGAGAAATCCAGTTCTGCTGAGGATGACTACGAGGAGTGGGTGCGAAATATGCCGATAAAGGACGAGATAGTTGGGGAGAATGTTCTGAAACCGATTGAACCTGATTTCAGGAAAAGGGTGAAGCCCAACGATATTGCCAGGCAGCAGACGACATTCAAGTTCAACAAGCCTAAGAGCATGATGCCAGAAGACAACAGGCTGGAGTACGCAAAGGTCTTTCAACGCAACACATCGGGTGCGATGACTATCGGCGTAAACATCTTCGGAGTGCTTAACAAACTGCTCTCTAAAAGAAAAAGGATGTCAAGGAAGGAAAGGGCGCGCGAGAAACTGAGACGTATTATTGAAAGCTATTGATTTTATTTAAGAGGATATGGGTGTGCCGATATGAAGAGAATCCTCTCAGTTCTTCTCTCCCTGATTGTGCCTTAATGCGTGTGCCTGCTTGTGGAAGTGGGGCAGAGGCGTTATGTGTGTCTAATCTTGCAACCACTCCCAGCGTTTCTCCCAGTCGCGGAGAACATCCTTGCGCCACTTCTCTACTGTCTTGTAGCCCTGCCATGCTCCTTTGAATAGATCAGGAGACTGCTTGTCTGTGTACCAATTGTCGCCAAGGACGTAAGCGCTGTTTGTTTCCTTGCCCGGCCATAGGGCGCTTATCGTTATGCTTCCACTCATCCCGTTAAGTTCTTTTATGCTGGAGGTGATGGTGTATTTTAATATGGCAGGTGCTTTCGCCGCATATCTGATGGCATAGATGCCATTGCCTAAGTAATAGCCGGGCCAGTCTTGCTTGTCGATGTTGAATATGAAACATTCGGTTCCTGCCGGCATGTTTGTCACAGGACCTGTAAGGCGGTATTCAATCACAGAATATACAGCCACGGTGTCTTTCTCTGTGGTGTTGCGGGTGAATATGGTTTTGGGACTGGTGGCTGTCTTCTCAAAACTTCCGCCCCACGACTCTCCCTCTGGTTTGTCGGGATTTCCATTCATCAAGTATAGCAACGATGGAGTGTCGCCCATCTTAACCTTGCCTTTGTAATAGTTTTTGAAGTCTGCGCCCAGTACTCCTTTGCCTTCTATGCACGACTCGTAATATCCGCCTTCGTACTTGTCCGGGTTTTTGCCGTCGGTTATGAATCCTCGGTATGAGGCGTTGTTCTCTATCATCCACAGGTTGGGAAAGTTCTCCGCAATGTAGTTGTAGCTGTTAACACACCACTTCTTGTTAGGACCGCCAATCCAGTACACCTTAATCTTGTCGGCTATTTCAGGCGCGTCGTGCAAGGCTTGTGCAAGGTCTTCCAGTCCGCCCCATACCAGCACCCACAGCGGACGGCTCTTTTTCCTGAGCGCACATTTTATTATCCAGTCGGAGCCTTCGGTGGAGGCTCCTGCACCAATGAAGTCAAAGCGGCCTCTGCCTCCCTGCTTGCATATAGAGCGCAGCTTCTTTGGCGACATAAGTTTTTTATTGTGTTTGCGGAGCTTCTTTAAATCATGTTCGTACAAGTCAATCATTCTTAGAATCTCTTCCTTTGACCCACTGCCGAAGGAAGGCGATGACACAAGACCTTCCAATTCAAAGCAGTCGCTGTACATCAGCAGGTGAGCCATAGACTGATTGTCATCGGGGTCTGTACCTCCAATGTCTGTACTTATCACTACACGCGGTTTGTTGTCTGCTGTGGCAGTATTGCAGTTCACCATAAAAACACAAAGTATGGATATTATCCCGAATAATCTCCTGCTCATGATGTTAAAATGTTTGTTTTGATTTGTGGTTCGTGATTATATTATACTAAATACTTGTCTTGTATGAAAGTAAAAAAACACTCTGAAGAAGTTAATCTATCAGAGTGTTTCTTCGTACCCAGAGCCGGGGTCGAACCGGCACGGGTTGCCCCACTGGTGTTTGAGACCAGCGCGTCTACCGATTCCGCCATCTGGGCTTCATGCCTCCTTAAAGGCGGTGCAAAGATAAAAAAATATTTATTAAATGACAAACTTTTGGCGAAAAAATCTTTAAATACATACGATAGGTAATAAAATAGTTGCCAGTGTCGTTATTATTATGTACCTTAGTAGCGCTAAGGATAAAGAAATGTTTCCTGGCATAACCTTAAGTTTTGATATTCTATATGGAAAGATATAACAGAGATAATTTTTGTGTGATTCTTGCAGGCGGTAAGGGTAGGCGTCTGTGGCCGGTGAGCAGGGAGAACTGCCCGAAGCAGTTTCTGGATTTCTTCTCTACGGGGCGCACATTGCTGCAACAGACGTACGACAGGCTTGTGAAGTTTATTGTTCCAGAGAACATTTTTGTAAGTACGAATCAGGAGTATGAGCATCTTGTAAGAGAGCAGCTTCCGGAATTGCCGCATTTCAATGTGCTCAGTGAGCCGATACATCGCAATACTGCTCCCAGTGTGGCATGGGCGACGTTCCGTGTGCTGCGCACCAATAAAAAGGCAAGGCTTGTTGTTGTGCCGTCAGATCAAGCGGTGTTTAATGAGGAAGCTTTTATTGACAACCTGCAGACTGCTCTTGACTTTGTGGGCAATAACGACTCGCTGCTTACGATAGGAGTAAAGCCGACGCGCCCGGAGCCGGGATACGGATATATACAGAAGGGCGAGCCTGTGGGTGAGGGAAATCTGTATAAGGTGAAATCATTCACAGAAAAGCCAGACAGAGATTTTGCTCGTATGTTCATGGAGAATGGGGAGTTCTATTGGAATACGGGTCTTTTCCTTGCTAATGTGCGTTATCTGCGTGAATGCCTGAAGAGTATATTCCCGCCAGTGTTGAGAATAATCGACATAGAGGGGCAGGAGGTGACAATAGAGGAAGAGCTGAAATATGTGAAAGAGAAGTTCCCGCTTTATCCCAATTTGTCTATCGACTATGGAATACTGGATAAGAATGATAATGTTTATGTCATGGAATGTGGATTTGGATGGGCTGACCTTGGAACATGGCATTCTATGTATGAGAGTCTAAGTAGGGGAGAGGGAGATAATGTTGTGGTGGCTTCGCAAGTGATTATGGAGAACAGTCATAACAATATTATCAAGCTGCCTGCCGACCACATGGGTATAATACACGGTCTTGATGGCTATATAGTGGCAGAGAAGGGTAACGTACTGATGATATGCAAGAAGGAAGACTCGTCGGCATTGATACGTAAGTATATCAATGAGGTGCAGCTCAAGTACGGTGATGAGTTTATCTGATACGCTAACATCCTGCCTTCCGCAGACATCAGGCGGTCTTTGTCTATCTGTCTGCATTCTCTGAACATACAAAGCGGAAGGTTGAGAGAATGTATTAGATGTAGTGGATGAGTGAAAACTGAAATACTATCCCTGCTCTTTAGTGGGAACAAAAAATACGGATTAGCTCATCCGTATTTTTTTTGTTTCTTCTGCAAAGAACATTTATATGCAGTTTTTCTTGTTATTGCTTGCAGAACTCTGTATAAACCTTATTTGCAATGTCCTTGAATTCCTCGTCAGTGAACCTCATCTTAGGGTTGGTGAATAACATGTCCTTTTCACTCTGCATCGGAATGAGATGAATGTGGGCATGAGGCACCTCAAGTCCAAGCACAGCCTGACCCACCTTTATGCAGGGGAATGCAGCCTTTAGTGCCGTTGCAACCTTCTTGGCGAACACCTGAAACTCCGCAATCTCATCATCTTCCATGTCAAAGATGTAGTCAACCTCGCGGCGTGGAATCACCAGAGTGTGTCCCTTTGCTATAGGGTTGATGTCAAGGAATGCGTAAAACTTGTCATTCTCTGCACATTTGTAGCTTGGTATCTCGCCAGCGGCTATCCTTGCGAATATTCCTGCCATAATAATTAGTCTATTGTGATGTTGTTAATTCGCAACTTGATAGTTCCGTTTGGAATCTTTATCTCCACCTCGTCGCCAACCTTCTTGTTGAGCAGTCCCTGTGCAATAGGTGTTTTGATAGATATCTTACCTTCGCGCAGGTTCGCTTCGTTCTCGCTTACGATAGTATAGGTCATCTTTGCGTTGTTGGCGAGATTTGTCATATCCACCTTTGACAGAATCTGTACGCAGTCGGTGCTCAGACGTGAAGTGTCAACAATCTTCGCCTCAGCAATAGTGAGTTTCAGCTGGTTGATTTTGTCTTCAAGATGGGCCTGTGCCTCTTTTGCCGCATCATATTCTGAGTTCTCACTAAGGTCTCCTTTATCGCGGGCCTCTGCTATTGCTGCAGAAGCCTTTGGGCGCTCAATGCTTTCCAAGCGCTTAAGTTCGGCCACCAGTTTGTCGTAGCCTTCTTGTGACATGTATGCCATAATTATAATTGATTTTAAATGTTTTTCTTGTACGAAATAAAATAAGGATTTCGGCATCGTGTGATGCCGAAATCCACTATTATCAGTTTCGTTCTGTTACTAAATTCTTTTGCAAAGGTAGTTATTAATTATCAAATACACAATTTTTTCGCTTTAAATAAGTATGATTTAGTGTTTTTATATGTAATTTTGCACTCATAAATCTGTATTTTAATTTAATATTTATGATTTCAGCAGACGAACGTACGGCAATCATAAACCTGATTCGTGCTCAGGTAGTACCAGCCATAGGATGTACAGAGCCGATAGCCGTAGCATTATGTGTGTCTAAGGCGGCAACCCTTTTGGGGTGTGTTCCTGAGAGGATAGAACTAAGTCTGAGCGCCAATATCCTGAAGAACGCAATGGGCGTGGGTATACCTGGGACAGGAATGGTAGGACTGCCTATTGCCATAGCGTTGGGCGCGCTGATAGGAAGGCCCGAACTGGAACTTGAGGTGCTGCGTGATTGCAACAAGGAGTCAGTGGCACAGGCGAAGAAATACCTGGAGGAGGACCGTATAAGTATATCATTGGAGAATGACGACAAGGACAAGCTTTACATCTCCGTGGTATGCTCTGCAGGCAATCATCAGACGAGAGCCGTTATAAAAGGCAAGCATACTAACTTCGCTCATATAAGCAAGGACGATGAGGTGCTGCTTGAGAAAGCATACAGCGCCGAGCAGGTTGCTACGGATAATCTGCCGCTGAATTTGAAGAAGGTTTTCGAGTTTGCTGATACAACAGATATAGAGGACCTGAGATTCATACTCGAGGCTAAGAAACTTAACCAGGCTGCCGCACAAGACGGACTGAGGGACAATTACGGTCATCAGCTCGGAAAAACAATGTGCAGCCCTTTGGGGAAAGGTATTATGGGCGACAGTATTTTCTCAAAGATACTATCATCAACAAGTTGCGCCTGTGATGCCCGAATGGCAGGAGCCATGATACCGGTAATGAGCAACAGCGGAAGTGGCAACCAGGGAATATGCGCCACAATGCCGGTAGTGGTCTTTGCGGAAGAGAATCACAACACAGAGGAGGAACTTATACGCGCCTTGGTGCTCAGTAATCTTACCGCCATATACATCAAGCAGACGCTTGGCTCGTTGTCGGCTCTTTGCGGTTGTGTGGTGGCAAGCACAGGAAGCAGTTGCGGCATTACATATCTCATGGGCGGAACCTACGAACAGGTATCATACTCGGTTAAGAATATGATAGCCAACCTTACAGGAATGATTTGCGACGGAGCCAAGCCAAGTTGTGCGCTGAAACTTACAACAGGAGTGGGAACGGCAGTCATGAGCGCCATGCTTGCGATACAGCATAAGTATGTGACATCTGTGGAGGGTATCATTGACGATGACGTGGACAAGAGTATCCGCAACCTTACCTCTATAGGCAGCCGTGGAATGGATGAGACCGACCGCTTTGTGCTGGACATAATGACAAGCAAAGGTGAGCGGTAGCCGGCAGAATGCTTTGATGCCTGGCCACACTGGCGTGGGCAATATCATGACTATTTAAGCATAATAGAATAATAACGACATTGAAAAAATAGAATGAAAATGACAATGAGAACAATTTTACTGACCATGGTGATGGTACTGTCTGCCCTGGTTGCAAAGGCACAGATGGATGAGCCAGCAACCTTTACCGTGCAGAAAAAACAAGTGTCATCAACAGAGGTGGAGGTGATATTCAAGGGTGTGATAGAAGCCGGATGGCATGTCTATTCTACGGGTCTGCCAGCAGGCGGTCCTATATCTGCCACACTGACAACAGAGAATGCTGAAGGTGCCAAGCCTATGGGAGCGCTGAAGGCTGTGGGAAAGGAGATTAGCGGCTTCGACTCTAACTTCAATATGCAGTTGCGTTATTTCGAAAACAGCGTAACATTCATACAGAAATATCAGATTACAGGAAAGACCTATAACATCAAGGGATATCTGGAGTATGGCGCATGCAATGATGAGAACTGCACACCGCCTATGACTGTAGATTTCGCATATACGGGTGAAGGTCCAGCAGATGCGCCGGAGGCAAAGCAGGAGACTGAAGCGGAAGAGGCGAAGGCCGACTCTGTGCCGCTCATTCCCGCATTAGCGGCGGACAGCATTGCTGAGAACGACACCCTCAGCGCATCTATTGCAAACGACCTGTGGACTCCTGTCATTGATGAGCTGCAGACATTCAATGGAGAGGAGGAGAGCACAGACCGCTCTTGGATGTATATTTTCCTCATGGGATTCCTCGGAGGCTTCATAGCGTTGTTCACTCCATGTGTGTGGCCAATCATTCCGATGACCGTAAGTTTCTTCCTGAAGCGCACTAAGGATAAGAAGAAAGGTATAAAGGATGCCATCACCTATGGCGTGTCAATAATAGTGATTTATCTTACACTTGGCCTGGCATTCACAATGATATTCGGTGCCGACTTTGCCAACTCACTGGCCACTAACTCGGTGGTGAACATATTCTTCTGTCTGTTGCTGGTGGTGTTTGCCTTGTCGTTCTTCGGATGGTTTGAGCTCACTCTGCCGTCTTCGTGGACAAACAAGATTGACAACAAGGCGTCAGAGACAAGCGGTCTGCTGAGCATCTTCCTCATGGCGTTTACTCTTACGCTTGTTTCCTTCTCTTGCACCGGACCTATCATCGGATTTCTCCTTGTAGAGGTGAGCACCACAGACAGCATCCTGGCACCAGCCATTGGCATGTTTGGCTTTGCGCTCGCCCTGGCACTGCCTTTCACCTTGTTCGCCTTGTTCCCCGCATGGCTGAAGCAGGCTCCAAAATCAGGCAGTTGGATGAACACAATAAAGGTGGTGCTCGGATTCATAGAGCTTGCCTTCGCCTTGAAGTTCTTCTCTGTTGCCGACCTCGCTTATGGCTGGGGACTGCTCGACAGAGAGGTGTTCCTTGCATTGTGGATAGTGATATTCGGTATGATGGGATTATATCTCATTGGCAAACTGAAGTTCCAGAGCGATATGGTGGGAGAGGAAAAGCCAATGCCTGTTGTATGTATAATGCTCGGTATGGTGTCACTGGCGTTCACCGTATATATGATTCCTGGATTGTGGGGCGCTCCGTGTAAGGCTATAAGTGCTTTCGCTCCTCCACTCAACACACAGGACTTCAATCTGTATAGCAGTGAGGTGAAACCTAAATACCATAATTATGAGCAAGGCATGGCTGCCGCGGCAGCACAGGGCAAGCCTGTTTTGATAGACTTTACCGGCTTCGGTTGTGTGAACTGCCGTAAGATGGAGGCTGCCGTATGGACAGACATGACTGTGGCCGACAAGCTAAACAATGACTACATACTTATCTCGCTGTATGTTGACGACAAGCGTCCGCTGAAGACACCAGTAGAGGTTACTCTGCCGGATGGCAAGAAGAAAACGCTGAGAACGATAGGAGAGAAGTGGAGCTATCTGCAGCAGACCAAGTTCGGTGCCCTGATGCAACCGTTCTATATAGCTCTCGACCCTCAGGGCAAACCCCTCAGCCGCTCGTGCAGTTATAAGGAGGATGTTGATGAATATCTGAAGTTCCTTGACCAGGGACTTGAGAATTTCAGAAAGCAGAAATAAAGACATATTAATCAAAATGCCGGTAAGAATACAACAACTTACCGGCATTTTTTGTTTTATGCCCTGATATCCCCGTGTCATCACTATGCTATGATGTCATGATAGCTGTTTAATCACCTCGCCATAGCTGTTTAATCACCTCGCCATAACTGTTTAATCACCTTGCCATTGCTATTTTATCGCAGTGCCATCGCTGTCTCATTGCCGCATCATCGCTATTTAATCGTACCCATCATCGCTATTTTATCGCAGTGCCGTTACTATGCCATCGTGCTGCCATTACAATGCCATCGTGCTGCCGTGGCTATGTAATGCTGCCGCCATCTCAATGTAATCATTGTGCCATGGTTATGTAATGGCAGGACCATAACTATGAGATGGCAGAGTGGGTTGATAAAAGTATATGACTTATGAGGTAAAAGTATGCCATTCAGCCATCAAAAGTATATTGTTTCTCACCCGTAAACGGCATACTTTTTAATTGTATGGATACCTTCCACTGCTCTTCATCTCATTATTTATTACCATGGCAGACGCCATCGGAGGCTGTCGGAATACAGGTGTTGTTATGATGTTTTATATAGTCAGCCATTGTCCTTGCTGTATTTTTATACACATTGCAACATGTGTAGATACGTGTTGATAAAGGGTGATAATCAGAATGTTACATCTTTTTCTAATTGATATATATCAATAATATATACAAAAGAATAAATATTTATGCATTAATGCTTGCAGGTTTTAGAAAAAGCATTACCTTTGCATCGTGTTTTTCATAGTATTAGATTTAAGGTTAACAGATTGGGATTCAGCGGAATCCCTTTTTTTTTGCTCATAACCAAACTTTCCCATTTTATTTCACCCGTTGCCGCTATGTCCGCAAGGCCGTAATAATAGCTGGGCAAGCCCGCTTTACAGCGACCTCCACGCCTGTTGTGTGAAAAGACTAACCTATGCCCGGAAAACGTTTATTTTATCTCGCATTTTTATCCTGTGAGTCATGAGGGAATTAAAAAATGTGTACAACCGCAAGGCTGTTTATATAACGTTCTCTCATGTGTTATATATCCCTTTGCGGTTGTACACATTATGTTTCTGTTGTGCTCAGATGCTTACTTGCCCCATCCGGCAGCCTCGCATATCTTCTTAGGTATGTCTGTGTTGTCCATCTTGTGGCAGAATCTCTCTGCTCCCGCACCGATGGCAAACACTGGTACGTATCCGTTTGAGTGGCTTCCGCTCATCCATCCAACCATTGCTATCTCGTTGATTACCTCCTTTGCCACGGTGGCAAGCGGCTCATCCTTCTGGTATTCGCTCTCGTCAAGTGCCGGTTGCTGGTTAAGGAAAGTCTTGTCGAACGTCTCCCTCAGCCTGGCCTCTTGTTTCTCGGTCAGTGACACACGGCTCCACAGCCCGAAAGAATCGCTGATAAGACCCTTCGCCATTTCCCATGTCACCTTGTTTCCTGTCTGTCTGCGCAACTCATTCATCTTGTTGCTGAGTTTGTTTACGCTCATCTTCTGCTCGCCCAGAGCCTTGAGGGTCTGCGCATATTCGCCGGTTCCAAGTCCGATGCCGCCTGTCTCATGGTCTGCTGTTATCACGATGAGAGTCTCCTGAGGATGTTTCTTGTAGAAATCGTATGCCAGTTTCACTGCGTTGTCAAGGTCTTCAACCTCTCTGAAGGCTGTACCTGCGTCGTTGGCATGGCAGGCCCAGTCAATCTTTCCGCCCTCAATCATCATGAAGAATCCCTTGTCGGAGTCTTCTGAGAGGAAGTCTATGGCCGCGTTTGTTATCTCCTGCAGCGTCATGTCACCCTTCTCGCGGTCTATAGCATAAGGTATTGAGTAGCGGTCGCGCTTGCTTGCCTCCTCTGTCTGCAGCAGGATGAGCCTCTGCGCCTTGTCGTTTTTCTTCTGATAGTCGGCATATCCGCGTGCTATGGTATATCCGGCAGCCTCGCATTGTTCGTAAAGTGAGCCCTCGGCAGCCGCTTTCTTGCTTACGGGTTTTTGGAAATCCGAGCCGGCATAGAAGTCGAATCCAGCTTTTATAAGGTCCTTGCCGATATCGTAGTAGTTGCTTCTGCTTGGTGTATGAGCATAGAACGATGCCGGTGTGGCGTGGTCCACGCTCACGCTTGTGCCTATGCCGACCCTCATTCCTGCCTCTTTTGCCTTCACTGCTATGCTGTATATCACCGTCTTCTGGTCTTTAAGCATGCCCAGTGTGCCGTTCTTTGTCTTGTAACCTGTTGCCAATGCCGTACCGCCGGCAGCCGAGTCTGTTACGCCGTTTGTGGCAGAATAGGTTGTTACAAGTCCGCAATAGGGGAACTGTGTGAAAAGAAGCGGCTCTGTTCCGATGCGTCCTTGCAGCTCGGCGCCCATCGCTTCTGTGCCGTTTACCTGGTTAACTCCCATGCCGTCGCCTATGAAGTAGAATATGTACTTGGCCTGCTGGGCAGCTACTTGTGTTACAAACATGGTAAGTAACACCGTCAGAATAACTGAAAACCTTCTCATGTTGTTTGCTGTTTTAATGTTTTTCAAATGTTATATGCTTTGTTTTCGCACTATATATGGCTGCTGTTAGCAACCGGTTATGGTGTTTCTGAACTATTGCAAAGATACGCAGAATCTTCCATTCTGCCACCTTTCTCATTGATAAAGTCAATCATTTGTGCGAAAATATCATTCGTTCTGAGTATCTTTTCGTTGCCAGTCACAATCATTTGTTTGCGTGCTCGTGTTATGGCTACATTCAGTTTGCGGTCGATAACGCGCCCTCTCTCCACGAAACAGTTGCTTGTGAGGAAGTCCAGCTGGTATCTGTTCTGCACCGTGAAGGAATAGATGATCACATCCCTCTGGCTCCCCTGATATCTCTCCACGGTGTCAATGCTTACGTTAAGCAGCTCGCTTATTCCCGTTTTCTCTATCTCCTTGCGTATGGTTGCTATCTGATTACGGTAAGGAACAATAACACCCACGCTCTTGTCGGCGTTGAATTTGTCTCCGTAAAAGCCGTGAATGCGCCGCAACAGGTCGGCAACTATCCTCGCCTCATGACTGTTTGTCTTCTCAGAAACGTTCGTCCGTCTGCAGAAAGCAGATGGAATGAATACCATTCTCTTCTCAGCCAGCATCCGGTCGATGTCGTCTGGCGTCTCTCCAAGGGCATATTGCAGTGTGTTCTCCTCCTGATGGGGCAGCGGAACAGGCTGCAGTCTCTCCTCGTTGTAGAACATTCTGTTGGGGAACTCTGCTATTTCCGGATGCATTCTGCCCTGTCTTCTGAGTATTCCGATGAAATCCTCGCGTCCGTTTCGCCGTTCATTGTCTATGAGTCGCTCAAAAAGAGAGTTCCTGCAGTCTGTCAGTCCAATCTCGTTGAGCATTAAGTCGTCCACTCCCGACTCTCTTTTGTCCTGCCTTACCACAGCAGGCAGCTGCTTATAGTCGCCCACCAGAATGAATCTTTCTATCCTGCATTGCTCCTCTCCGGCATTGACTGTACGGTGTGCGGCCAGCAATCCGATGATGGCGGGCTCAATAATCTGCGATGACTCATCAACAATGGCGAGAGAGAACCTCTTCATGTCCAGTATGCCTGGCCGTGAGATGAGTGTTGATGTGGTGCAAACTATAATCTGTGTCTTCTCTATCTCCTCACGTATGCAGCTCATCTTCATGCTCTTCTCTGCCATCTTGCCAACCAGCCGATGCCTGAATCTCTTGTCACAACTATGCTCGTTGCCTATGCGCAGATACTCATGACCTGCCGACTCAAGCATGTCGCAAATCTCGTCAACCGCCCTGTTGGTGTAGGAGAGCATCAGGATGTTGCATGTTCTGGCATCATTCCCAGCCTTTTTTGCCGTTGCTATCTCCTCGTCCACCATATATCTGAGAGCCATTGAGGTCTTTCCCGTGCCCGGAGGACCTATCAGCAGGAACATGTCTCTTGCCTGTTTGGCTTTCAGCAGAATGTCATCGTAGTAGTTGTTGTAACTCTTTGTGAGCGTCATACGCTTGTCAACGCGTGGCGCTCTCAGTCCCAGCAGCAGCTCTTTCCTCTCCGTTGGTGCCGTGATGAAGTGGTGCATGCTTCTTATTAAGCCGGCAGACGAGTCGCTTGTGGCATGCTCCACGGCAATAAGTCGGTTGCCTTCTGCGCCCTCATGCTTGTCGTTTGCGTTGCCGTTGGTGTTCTTTTGAGTTTTCCTTGTCCTTGTTCTCCTTATATATATGTCGTCAGACGTAAGAAAATTCTTGTTTCTCTGACCATCGTTCAGTGCTATGGTAATCTCCGTTGAGCCTATTTCCGCCATCTGTCCTTTGAATAGCATGGCATTCCTTGCATCCGGATTGTCGCCCTCTCTGTATGAATACACATACACGGAGTCGCCCTTTCTGAAGTTGGGAATAAAGTCATCACCCTGCTGTCTGACATTAAGTGTTACGAGGTTGTAGTTCTTTCCGTTGCCGCCACATGTCATTTCCTTCACCGTCAGGCCTGTATATATGTTTCCGCTTTCCAGCTTTTGCGGCAAAGGCATTCCCCATAGGTCGGCGGCACAATTACCTTTCCCTTCCTCTCCACCGGTCTTTCCTATTCTCTGCTCACCGTAAATGAAGGTCATCATGCGGCAGAAATATCTCTGCTCAACACCTTCCAGGGCTCTGATTGGTGATGTTATTCTCTCGTTCTGAGGATAGATGTACTTCTGATAGAACGCCGACTGGCTCTTCACCGTGTTCAGAGTCTCTGGCGTCATGTCGTCCATCACGCTCTCGAAACCCTCCTTTGCCATCCTCATCTCCTGTGCAACGATGAGGTTTCTTGTCTTTATCGCCTCCTGGAAGAGCCTCTTGTAGAATGCCACCACAAGCAATCCGTGCTTTGGCTCATACTTGGAGTAGAGCAGACGTATGTCTATATCGTCGCCTGTCAGTCCGAAGTTGTGGCGCAAGACACCATAATACAGCAACAACTGTACATAATGCGCCTCCTGTTGCATGCTGCCGTGTGCTCCCGCCGTTTGTCGTTCTATGTTCATGTTGCGTCCCGACTTCTGCTCAACAAGCAGTCTTCCGTCTGTGGTCATCATGTCAACGCGTCCCTGAAGACCAAGACTCTCGCACACAAACGACGGCTCCAGCATGGTGTTCGACATCGTATAGTCCTCTGCCAGTGAGTCCACCGCCATCTTTATGTTGGCTGTCTGCCTTGCGGCATCTGTCTTGAAGCGTACCGCGTCGAAGTCTTTACAAGCGCAGAACTCCAGCATGCGGTGGGCGAAGCAGCGCTTAATGGTCTCTGCCGCATTGTTCCCGTCACTGCCGTTGATGACATCATCGAGCGCATCTCCTGCATAACCTCCAAGCAATATGGCATAAGTGTCAGTCCGCTGGCGCATTCTTGCAATGGTATATGCCATCTCATGGTGTCCGAACTCTGTAAAGCAGGCAGCCACAGAACTGATATCCACAAGGAAGTCGGGCTCCACCACGATGGTCTCAGGCGTCACCTGCGTGCCGTCTATGGTGCAGTTGATGAGATTAAGCTGTGTTCCCACATCCGTTATGGCATCCACATAAGCCATGCTCTCGCTGCTTATGTCTATTGTTATGCCGTCTTTTGCCCATCCGTCTTCGGTCTCTGCCACGAGCATTCCTTCTCTTTTCTCGCTCACGATGCACCTTATGCACTTCTTGTCCGTGCTCTTCCGCTCCTCCGTTGTGCTGTAGTTGCCTGGCATCACCTTTCTCAGCTCACCCGGAATAGCCTTGCCCGTCACCGCGCTTATGAACAAGCCGAGTGCCCTTATGCCGTCAGCCAGACTCTTGCTGTTTATCTCCTCCTTTCCGTTGGACAGTCGTCTCATGCGCTGTATGGCATGTTTGTCGCGGCTGCTCATACCGCAGCGCCTGCACAGATAGTCCACCTGTGAGAACAGGTTGCCGTAAGCCTGCCCTGAGTTCTTCGTCCCCAGCGTGCAGACCAATATCAATGTGTCGTGCATCAAGCCGGCGGCGGTCTCTCCGCTCATCTCCTTGTCTGTGGCTATGCGGTGCACGTTGGCAAACAGTTCGTCTGCTGTTATGTTGCGTGATGAATGCTCCTGGTGAGTGTCCGTTGTCATGTTGTAGAGTGTGTTTTTTCTTCTTTCGTGTTCTTCAACCTGCCGTCTCCTTGCGGCAGGTTCTCAGGTGTTTCTCGTTTAATGCCCGAATACACTGTGTTTCATGCCTGAATACACTGTGTTTCATGCCCGAATACGCTGCGTTTAATGCTCTTTTGGAAAACATCTTCGCCTCAGTTGTTAACTGTTTGGAAATCAATGGGTTCTGGAAGTGCTATGATTCCCGGCGTGGCAATTGCTCAACCGTTCTTGAAGAGCGGTGCTTTCATTGGCCGCCAAGCCGTCCGAAGAATTCCATTGTCTCCTCCCACGTCTTGAACTTGTCGCTTCCAAACTCTATGAGTGTGCCCATAAACTCATCCGCTCCGTTGTCTTCCGACGGGTCTATGAGATAGTCTCCGAGCATAAGGTTTTTCCTGTTGCAGAATATTATATGGTTATGCGCATACACGTTGATGAACTCCTGCGCCCATTCCTGCACCTCACCGATGTATGCCGGATATGCAGTCGGAGAGTCGGCGATGATGAACACGTTGTAGCTCTCTGCCAGTTCGCGGAACGCCTTGACGGCTCCCGGATGCTGGTCGTTATGCTTATTGCGCAGGGCATCTATTGAGATGAGCACCGTGGGGCGCTCTTTCCCCTCCTGCTTGTCGTCAATCCATCGTATCACCGGCACCAGTGCGTGGCGCACAATGTCGTCGTTCATCCTGTGCTCGCCGTGGAAACGTATGGCGTTGGGATAGTGATTGTGGAACAAGTCGTATGTATGCACCACCGGGTCGGCATCACCGAAGAGTCCGAACACCAGTTCCTTCCGCTCGTTCTCTGTCACATTGGAGAAGCACTGCTGTGTTATCTCCTCGTATTCTTTCACCATCGACTTGGTGATGATGAACTCCTGCACCCCGTCCTGGCGTGGACTGAAGAACGTGTTCTTGCCGATGTGCCCGTTCTTACCCATCGTCTTGCCCATCTCAAATGCCGGATTCACCAATATGCGGTGATGTCCGTGAAGCATCTCGGCGTACATTCCGCCCATGGACGTGCCTATAATAAGATCTGGTTTCTCCTCCTCGCACGTCTGTCTGAGCAGCTCCACCGCCTCAGTGGGGCGTATAGGGAGGTCGGGGGCGACGATAGTTGTGTTAGGAAAGATATCCCTCAGTCGTGTCACTGTTCCCGACTGTCCCGACGAACAGAAACCATGCACATAAAGAATCTTCTTCCCCTGCATGATGTCCGGGTATTGTTTTATATATGGATTCTCCATTCTTTCAGTATGATGTGTTATTTCTCAGTGTGTCATCACTGTCCTTATGCGTTGCGATTGCAGAACTCTCTAATCTCGTCCAGCATGCTCTCTGCCTTCCTCCTGCCCATGTCGTACACCGTCTTCATCATCTCCGGGTCGTGAGATATGCGACCGATTGGCAGCGGTTGGTCTGGACGTATCACCAGACAGTTGCCCTTTCTCTCGCTCTCCGCTATATACTCACGCTGGGAGTTGTACATTATATGTCTGCGGTCCATCGCCTCTGCCAGTTTGGGATATCTCCTCATGGTCAGTCTCAGCAGCCTTCCCAGCCGGCTTTCCTTCTTCTTGTATCCCTCATGTTGTGTCAGAACAACAATGTTCCGCTCATAACCTATGCTCTCAAAGTACTTCAGCGGCACGCTGTCTGTTATCCCTCCGTCAAGCATTTTCCTGCCTTCCACCTCCACAACGTGCGACACCAGCGGCATGGAAGCAGATGCTCTGATCCATTCATAGAAGTCGAAGTCGCACTTATCCAGCATCTTATACACCGGCTCTCCTGTCTCTATGTCGGTGGCAACGACATAAAACGATGTGCCGTCAGCCTCAAAAGCCTCCTCGTCGAATATGTCAAGATGCTTGGGAAGGACCCTGTATGCGAACTCAGCGCCGCACAAGTCGCCTGTCGTCAGCCATGAGCGCATGCTGCAGAAACGCCAGTCGTGTGCGAACCTGACGTTATATCTCAGTGCGCGTCCTGCCTGATGCGACTTGTAGTTGCATCCGAAGGCGGCGCCTGCAGACACTCCTATGATGCCGTCGAATGTTATTCCGTTCTCCATCATCACATCCATGACACCGGCAGAGAACAACACTCTCATGGCACCTCCTTCTAAAACCAATCCTCTTTTCATATCATCTATATGGTTTTTGTTTGTTGTCTGTATAGAATATGTTTATATATCGGTAAGCGCCTTGCATGTGTCCTCAACGCTGTCGCTTATCGAAAGCATAAGGTTCTTGTATCTTCCTTCCTCCATCATCTGGCATAACATAGGATATACAGGCATCTCCTCCGTCCAGTATCGCCGTCCGAGGAAAGCCATTGGACTTGCATATCCGAAGCTAAGATAATGGTTCTGCGTGGCATCTTGGAATATCTCCTGCATTGTTCCGGCGCTTCCCGGCGAGTAGATGATGCCTCCTTTGGCTATTGTCAGTATGCCATCCTCACGCAGTGCGTTATCAAAATACTTTGCAATGTGCGTCGCAAAGGGTGTTGCCGGCTCATGACCATAGAGCCATGTGGGCACTCCTATGCTCTGAAAGGTGCTCTGTGGGAATCTGTCGATGACCTCAAACGCTGTGTCCAGCCATCTCTCGTCTTTGAAAGAGGGCGCTGCCGCAAGTATATTCATGGCCTCGCTCACCTCATTGTCAGTCCTTCCCGCCATCCATGCGCCAAGATGTGTGGCCTCCATGGCGCCCGGACCGCCTCCGCTTACCATCAGTCTGCCTTCCTCGGTGAGCCTTTTTGCTATGCGTGTCACCTTCAGGAAGTCTTCGGAAGTGCGCAGAATGCCGTGCCCTCCCATAATACCCACGATGTGTCTCTCGTCATATTGCGCCAGCAAGTCATGCAAGGCGTCACTTATAGCATGATCATGCAAAGTTCGTGCCAGCGTCTCCTTCATGTCGGTTGTTGTCTTGCCTTTGCCGAGATAGTGCCTGTACACCCTGCCGTCGTAGCACTCCTGGTAACTCTCTGGTTCTCCCTTGCGGTATCCCTCATATAGAGTTGAGGCTGTGTAGAGGTCGTTCCTGAATGTGTTGTACGGCACGTCGATGTGTGAGAACACAAGGTTTGAGCCGTCAATGTTGTCCTTCATGCCCTCAAAGAATGTACACCCCATAAACATACAGTCGTGAAAGACACACTCCTTGAATGTCTCTTTCACGCTGTTGAAGTCTATGCTGCGGAATGCGCAGCGGCTTATCTCTTTCTGTTCTGACATCAGCAACAGCAGTTCCTCTGCCGAACCCACCTCCCTGTAGAACCCGTGTGATGCCGAGGGTGGTGTCTTTATGGCTATGGGTGCATGTCTGCTGCCGTCGTGATTGTCCTTGTGTGCGGTGTGTGAGCTATTCATCCTGTTTGTGTTTTTATACCTCTATAGGTGCAAAGATAGCACAAAAAGGTGTCAGGATGAAACAAAACGCCTATTTTTCTTTCACCGCGTACATTCCAATTGTTGAGCCGGTGAATCCTCCTCCGCGCCGGCTTGAGAGGTATGAGGCGTCGATGTCCTTTGCCAGTGTGTGCCAGTTGGAGCCGTCGGTGCTGTAAAGGAAGTCGTAAGTGATGCCCGAAGACACCGCCTTCAGGTATATTTTCTTTCCGGCTGTGCTCATCTCGTGGCTTGCCAGCACCTCGTCCTTGCCTTTGTTGGCCTTCAGCAAGGCTATGTCATGCTGTCTTACAGCCATGAAGTAATGCCTTCCCTCGTTCTTCATCAGCAGCATTCCCGCCGCCTCACCTTCCTTAGCGCTGAATGTGAGGGCTGTTGTAGCGGTGAACTTATGGTGCTGCATGCGTCTGCCTATGTATGCAGGAGTGTCCATTTGCTTTGCTGTCACGTCGCTGCAGGTGAGCTTCAGGCCTTTGTTCAGCTTGTAGTAGCGCTCCGCCGAACCTCTCAGCGACAGCCATTCAGGCCTCAGTTTCTTCGCGTTGAAGTCGTCACGCCATGTGAAGTTGCCGAAAGTTGTCTCCGCCTGGCGCTTCACGCCCTTGCGTGAGAGCATCATCGGTATGGTGTCCTTGCTCTGGGTCATGTACGGGAAGCCGTCCTTGCTCCATCTCACAGGCATCATGAACGTCTCACGTCCTAAGTTCTCGAACTCTCCGTTGATAGGTCTGCAGCCCAGGAACACCGCCCACCATTCTCCGTCTGGTGTGTCAATGAGGTCGGCATGACCTGTGCATGTCACGGCATTGCTCCTCGTTGTCTTCAGGAGTCGCTGTGTAAGCATTGGGTTTCGGCTCCATCTTGTGTACGGTCCGAGCACGTTCTCGCTTCTGTATATTACCGCCGAGTGTGCCCAGCTGGTGCCTCCCTCGGCGCACATAATATAATAGTAGCCGTTGATTTTGTATATATGCGGACCCTCGTCGCGGTCGAGTCGCTCCTCAGGACCCACTCCCAGCTCGCTGAATGGCATGTCCTCGCCAAATGTCTCGCCTGTCTCCGGGTTGAAACGTGATATTCTTATGGCTCTGTGATTGCACCATTTGGGTTTCCCTGTCACATCTTCCTTGTGTATGATGTAGGCCTGTCCGTCGTCATCGAAGAAGAAAGAGGGGTCTATTCCTTTAATGTTTGGCAGCAGTACAGGCTCCGACCACTCGCCGAACGGGTCTTTTGTGGTAACGTAGAAGTTGTGTGAGCCAACGTTGGTTGTCACCATGTAGAATGTCTTGTTGTGCGGATTGTATGATATGGCGGGAGCATATATGCCGCCGTCGTTTATCTTCTGTCCTTTCATCGGCAGCAACTGGCTCTCTCTTGAGAGCACGTTGCCAATCTGTTTCCAGTTCACGAGGTCCTTGCTATGGAACAAAGGCACGCCCGGGAAGTATGTGAATGTGGACATCACCATGAAGTAGTCGTCGCCGACACGGCATATGCTGGGGTCGGAGAACCATCCCGGCACTATGGGGTTGTAGAACGACTGATCGTCGGGCAACGGATTATTGTTGTAGTAATCATCGTTACCGGTGTACTCAAAGAAGTCGAATTGCGCCGCACTTGGTTTCCCGTCGGCTGCGCTCAGCCCCGTTGCGGTGAGCATGAGGCAGAGAGTTAGGAGTAGTTTTCTCATGTAAGATATCTTTTTTTATTGTTTGTTGCGTTACGGAGAATGTCGCTTTGGCATGTGCCTGTTGCACATTGCAATGCAAAGATATTCTTTATTGTTCAGGAAAAGGTGAAAAAACTATGATATTAGGTGTATTTTCTTTCAAAAGCATAACCAGAAGCCGCTTTCTTGTCTTTAGTCTCTTGTGCCAAGAAAGTCTGTATCCTGAACAGGAGAGTGCGGTTGTTGTCTTTGGTGCTTGTAACTATTTGAACATCAAGATGTTATAAAATATCTTCCGTTCAATGCCCTTTCAGCCTCCGTTCAATGCCCTTTTGTCTTCCATTCAATGCCCTCTCAGCCTCCGTTTGATGCCCTTTCGCACCGTAACTGTTATTTTGGCGTGATGTGGTTTGGAATAAGCCGCAATTTGTCTTATCTTTGCCGGAAGATATGAGAAAGATTCTTCTTATGGTATCTTGTCTGGTCCTGACGTTTGCCCAGGCGCAACACAGGCTGACACTTGACGCTTCCAGGAAGGGAGCGGAGATACAACCAACAATGTATGGAGTGTTTTTTGAGGACATAAACTTCGGTGCCGACGGCGGACTTTATGCCGAGATGGTGCAGAACAGGTCCTTTGAGTATCCGCAAAGCATGATGGGCTGGAAGACCTTCGGCAATGTGGCGGTGGCTGACAGCTGCCCGGCGTTCAGCCGAAATCCGCATTATGTGACGATGGCTTATGCCGGACATCCCGACCGGTGGACAGGAATGGAGAACCAGGGATACTTCGGTATGGGCGTGAAAGAGGGCGCAGAGTACTGCCTGTCATTATATGTGCGGCAGCATTCCGACAACGCCAAGGGCAGGATAAGGGCACAGATGGTGAGCGGAAGGAACGTCATCGTAGCCCAGGAGACAATAAGCCTGGCTGGAAAAGGATGGAGACAATACTCTGTCACGATGTCGTCGCCGCTGACAGATGCCAACGCCAAGCTGAGGATAGTGCTCGAAACGAGAGACAAGATAGATGTGGACCACGTGTCGCTGATGCCTGTTGACAACTGGAACGGGCTGAGAACAGACCTGGTGAAGGACCTGGAGGACCTGAAGCCGGGCGTCTTCCGCTTCCCGGGCGGGTGCATTGTGGAGGGCGCCGACACAGCAACCAGATATCAATGGAAGAACACCGTGGGACCGGCGGAGAACCGTCCGCTTAACGAGAACAGGTGGAACTACACGTCGAAAGGCCGTGCCTTCCCACAGTATTTCCAGTCATTGGGACTCGGTTTCTATGAGTATTTCCTCCTTTCGGAGAAGATAGGGGCTGAGCCTCTGCCCATATTGAGTTGCGGAATGGTGTGCCAGTATCAGAATAAGGGTGACGAAGTGCATGTGGCTCTTGACGAGATGGACCCTTATATACAAGATGCCATAGACCTTGTGGAGTTCGCCAACGGTGCCACAGACACCAGATGGGGAGCCGTAAGGGCAAAGATGGGGCATCCGGAACCGTTCAACCTCAAGTATATAGGTATCGGAAACGAGCAGTGGGGACCGCTCTATCCGGAGCGTCTGAAGATGTTTATCAAGGCATTGCGCAAGCATTGTCCTGACATAAAGATAATAGGCTCGTCGGGACCGAAGGCCTCTGGCGACAGGTTTGATGACGGATGGGCTGCCATGAGACAGCTTGACGTGGACCTTGTGGACGAACATTACTATATGCCTCCACAATGGTTCCTCGACAATGCGGCACGTTACGACGCTTACCCGCGCACCGGACCGAAGGTGTTCGCCGGTGAGTACGCCGCACATGATAAGTCAATAAAGGACAATCAGCCAGATGTTGAGCGCAATAACTTCGCCGCAGCGCTCAGCGAGGCAGCCTTCATGACGGGTATTGAGCGTAATGCCGACATCGTGCTGATGGCATCATACGCCCCGCTCTTTGCGCATGTGGACGGCTGGCAGTGGCGACCCGACCTCATTTGGTTTGACAATCTGAGTAGCGTCAGGTCTGCAAACTGGTATGTACAGATGATGTACTCAACAAACAAAGGTACTCATGTGCTGCCTATAACAGAGAACAAGGCAGGCGTGACAGGCACAAACGGGCTTTATGCCTCTGCCGTATATGATGCAGGAAGCAATGAATATGTGATAAAGATGGTGAACGCATCGTATGAGGACAAGGATGTGACAGTGGACATCCGGGGCGCAAAGGGATTGCGGAAGGCGGTTGTAACATCCCTGCATGCTGACGACAAGGCTTCCAACAGCATGTCGGACAAGAGGGCGGTGGTGCCTGTATGTGATGAGACTGACCTGAAAGGCAACAGCATGAAACTGCTGTTAAAGGCAAGAACATTCGCCGTTTACAGACTGAGCAGGTAAGGGGCATGTCTTATAAACATATAAGTTACGCTCTGTAAACATATAGGTTGTGCTCAATAAGTATATAAGTTACGTTCAATAAGTATATAGGTTACGTTATAAAAACATATAGGTTACGCTCAATAAATATATAATGTGAAGGGTGACAGCAGGTATATAGTATAATGTCTTGCTATTAATTGCCCAGAGAACGTCAGCCCCTCGGAAGATGCCTGCACATTAAACGCAGTAAGACGGGGCGTCTGGCGATGTGGTAAGAATAAAGTAGCGGGATGCGGTTGGTGCTTCCTCGTACCTTAATATCAAAGCCGGCAGCTTGGGAAAAGATATTCCTCAGGCTGCCGGCTTTAACTGTCGGGGCTGCGTTTAACAGCTAAACACCATTTGTTATCTTATAAACAGCATCTCCCTATACTTCGGAAGAGTCCACAACTCATCTGCTATTATAAGCTCAAGTTTGTCTATCTGATATCTGATGTCTTCTATCTTAGGAGCCACTGTGTTATGATATGCGATGGCTTTCTCGCGCTCGCTCTCGATGATATTTGCCACCTTGCGTGCATTTATGAGCTCTTCCACACCCGTCTCAATGGCCTGTATGCGCTCGGCTATCTCCTCAATGATGCCTATGTTGCGTGCTGTCAGGGTGTCGGCTTTGTCCTTATGGAATATCTGTCGCATGCTCATGACGTTCTTTGCGAGCCTGCTCTGATAGTGGGTTGCCACCGGAATGATGTGGTTCATTGTCAAATCGCCCATCACCCGGGCCTCAATCTGAATCTTCTTGGTGTATGTCTCCCATTTAACTTCATTTCGAGCCTCAAGCTCTTTGGCTGTCATCACACCCGTAGAGCTGAACATGCTGATGGAGGTTGGTGACAGATAGCGGTCGAAAATGAGTGGACAGCTGGTCTCAGTGTCCAGTCCTCGCCTCTCAGCCTCTTGTCTCCACTCGTCAGAATAGCCGTTGCCGTCGAAGTGGATAGGCTTGCATGTCTTTATGTCTTCTCTCAGAATGTCTATTATTGCGCTTGTTTTGTCTTTGCCTTCTGCCATCAACTGGTCAACACGTTGCTTGAAGTTGGTGAGTGCTTCGGCAACAGCCGCATTGAGAGTAATCATCGCTGAGGCGCAGTTGGCCTCTGAACCCACGGCACGGAACTCAAACCTGTTACCTGTGAAGGCAAAAGGTGAGGTGCGGTTGCGGTCGGTATTGTCGATGAGCAGTTCCGGAATCTGCGGTATGTCCATCTTCATTCCCTGCTTGCCGGCCACGTTAAAGAGGTCGTCTGTGTCGCTTTTCTCTATGTGTTCGAGCAGTTCTGAGAGCTGTTTGCCCAGGAATGAGGATATGATTGCAGGCGGAGCCTCGTTTGCTCCGAGACGATGTGCGTTGGTTGCGCTCATTATTGACGCCTTGAGCAGCCCGTTGTGACGGTGTACTGCCATAAGAGTCTCGACGATGAATGTCATGAATCGCAGGTTGTCCTCAGGTGTCTTGCCCGGCGCGTGCAGCAGAACTCCGGTGTCGGTGGTGAGACTCCAGTTGTTATGTTTTCCCGAACCGTTTACTCCTGCGAATGGTTTCTCGTGCAGAAGAACCCTGAAACCGTGGTTGCGCGCTACCTTTTTCATGAGCGACATGAGCAGCATGTTGTGGTCAACAGCAAGGTTTGTCTCCTCATATATAGGTGCTATCTCAAACTGATTGGGCGCCACCTCGTTGTGACGTGTCTTGCAAGGGATGGCCAGTTCGAGTGCTTTTATCTCGAGGTCTTTCATGAAAGCCTGCACACGGTCGGGTATAGTGCCGAAGTAGTGGTCGTCCATCTGCTGGTTCTTTGCCGAGTCGTGTCCCATGAGTGTGCGTCCGGTGAGCATCAGGTCGGGACGGGCTGAGTACAGACCTTCGTCCACCAGGAAGTATTCCTGCTCCCATCCGAGGTTGCTTCTTACCTTGTTCACGTTGGGATAGAAGAGTCTGCACACCTCGGTTGCTGCCACATCCACGTCGTGGAGGGCGCGCAGCAGAGGCGCTTTGTAGTCGAGAGCCTCTCCGGTGTATGATATAAAGATTGTAGGAATACACAAAGTGTCATCGATGATGAACACCGGTGATGTAGGGTCCCATGCCGAGTATCCTCGCGCTTCGAATGTGTTTCGGATGCCTCCGTTGGGGAATGAGCTGGCGTCTGGCTCCTGCTGGACGAGCAATTTGCCGCTCAGCTCCTCTATGATACCACCCTTTCCGTCGTGCTCTATGAATGCGTCGTGCTTCTCGGCAGTGCCCTCGGTGAGCGGCTGAAACCAGTGAGTGTAGTGTGTCACGCCGTTTTCCTCAGCCCATTGTCTCATGCCTTTGGCTACGGCATCGGCTATGGAGCGGTCGAGTTGGGCTCCGTTGTCAATGACGTCGATGAGCTTGTCATAGACATTTGCGGGCAGATACTTGTACATCTTGGCCCTGTTGAAGACATATTTGCCGAAAAACTGTGTCGGGCGTTCAGCCGGAGTGGCAACCTCTACGGGTCTTTTCTTGAACGCTTCTTCTACGACTCTGAATCTTAGATGTGACATTATGTGAATTATGATTTTGTTCTTTTTACCGTATTTGGTTGCAAAGATACTGCTAATTTTTCAAATAATTGTCTTTATGTGACTTATTTGTGCTTTTTGCTTACAATCTGATTATATTCCCGTTGCTGCTGTTTTACTATGCAAGTGGTGCGGACAGGCACTTGTGCCGACCTGCTTCCTGCTTCGTACTGGGTATTCTCTTGAATACGACTGCTATCTGTCTGTGCCACAGGTAATTATGATGTAAAAAGCGGAAAGGCATCAAACGTGTTGTGTTTGATGCCTTTCCGGGCTGTATTTGATGCCTTGTTGTAATCCGAAAGATGCCTTTTCGGCGAACCTTCCGTGATGTGTTGTCTTCTGTATGGTCTCAGACTGATGGACATACGGTGCCGTGGCAGTCAGAACAGGGTCATCGGGCGTCTGTCTTCCTGTATCCGTAAAGACCGTCGCGGATAATCATCTCCGCCACCTCCGGCGGTACCATGTGACTGAACTCCTTGCCTTCCGCAATGCGTTGGCGAATCTCCGTGCTGCTGATGTCTATCAGAGCGGTGTCTGCAAGAGTGACGCCTGCGGGCAGGGCGGCGCTGTCTATGGGTGAGCCCGAGCGCGGATAAATCACTATGCGGTAGTTGCTGAGGATGTCCTCATGCCTGTGCCATTTGTCAAAGCATGCCCAGTTGTCTGCTCCTATGAGCAATACGAACTCGCGGTCGGGGTAGCTGCGGCTCATGCTTTGCAGCGTGTTCCACATGAATGATGGCTTGCTGAGGCCGAACTCATAGTCGGACGCAAAGAACGAAGGGATGTCTTTCAGGGCAGCTGATGTCATGTCAAACCGCAGCTTGTCGTCAAGCAGGCCCGACTGTTGCTTCAACGGGTTGTGGGGAGACACCACAAACCATATCTCATCAAGTGAGGCGGCGCCCAGCAGTTGCCGTGCCAGCTCCACATGACCTATGTGTATGGGGTTGAAGGAGCCTCCGTAGATGCCCGTAAGCAGCTTCCTTTCTTCGGGAGTGCTGTCAGAATGCGGCATGACGGGTGCCTCAGGCGATGCTGCTCTCATGATGACTGATGGTCTAATCGTTCTTCTCTATAAACTCTCTTACTATCTGCAAGGCCTCGGCCTTTGCCTTCTCAAGGTCGTCGTTGACAATTATACGGTCGAATTTGTCGGCAAAGGTGAGCTCGAATGACGCCCTTGCCAGTCGGTCTTCAATAACTTCCGGAGCGTCGGTGCCCCTTCCTTCCAGTCTCTTCCGCAACTCCTCGATAGACGGTGGCTGGATAAACACGCTCAGGGCACGCTCTCCGTAGAACTCCTTTATGTTGCATCCGCCCTTCACGTCAACGTCGAACACCACGTTCTCGCCATTTCCCGTCTGGCATTCAACCTGCTCTTTCAGTGTGCCGTAGAACCTGTCGGCATACACCTCCTCATATTCCAGGAACTCGTTGTTGGCAATGCGCTGTCTGAACTCTTCCGGAGTGAGGAAGAAATACTCCACTCCGTGGCGCTCGCTGCCCCTCGGCTGCCGGCTGGTGCAGCTTATGGAGAATGCCAGTCGCAACTCCTCGTGCTGCATAAGACTGCTTATTATTGTACTTTTGCCGCTTCCGCTCGGTGCGGAAAATATTATCATCTTTCCTTTTCTCATACGTATTGCAAAAAAAAGAGACAAGGACCAGCATGGCACACAAGCCTCTGCCGACCCTTGTCGTTATGTTATTAAAGTGCGTTGAGCACCTGCTCCTTTATCTGTTCCAGCTCATCCTTCATCTGAACAACGATATTCTGCATCTCTGCCAGGTTGCTCTTGCTGCCCGTTGTGTTAATCTCGCGGCCCATTTCCTGTGCTATGAAACCCAGTTTCTTGCCTACCTCGTTGCCTTCCTGCATGGTGTCGCGGAAGTATTGCAGGTGATTCGTAAGCCTTTGCTTCTCCTCGCTGATGTCAAGTTTCTCTATGTAGTAAATCAGTTCCTGCTCAAGACGGTTCTTGTCGTACTCTATCTCGTGTATGTTCTTAAGCGACTCGGTCAGTCGGGTGCGTATCTTCTCAACGCGTTGTTTCTCATAAGGCTCAATGCTTTGCAGCAAAGCGGCAATGTTATCAAGCTTCTCGCAGAACTTGACTTGCAGCGCGGCGCCCTCCTGTTTGCGGAACTCCGTGAGCTTTGTTATGGCCTCAGTGATGGCGTCTTTTGCAACATTCCATTCCTCTTCATCAAGAACCTCAACCTCGGTCTTCGTCATCACGTCGGGCATTCGCAGCAAGGTGGTGATCCAGTCTTGAGGTTCTGGTATGCCGCTGTTCTGTGTTATCTCTTTGATCTGTTTGTAGTATCTGTCTATAAGTTCTCCGTTTATTGGAGTAACGTCGGCTGCCGACTCCTTCTCTATCCATATGCAGAAATCAATCTTGCCTCTGACGAGCGTCTGGGAGAGCATATGACGTATCTCAATGTCTTTCTCTCTGTAAAGAGGAGCAACCCTTGTTGATATGTCTAAGGCCTTGCTGTTGAGCGATTTTATCTCTACATTGATTTTCTTTTCTTTGTAAGTTGCGACAGACTTGCCGTAACCTGTCATTGAATGTATCATCGTTTATGAAGTTAAATTTATGCAAAAGTACACAATTCTTAGGAAAAAAGCGTATTTTTGCACTTTATTTAATAATATATCTGATACAGATGTCTTGTATATTGAATATAGAAACAAGCACAAATGTGTGCTCGGTGGCAGTATGTAAGGATGGAGTGTGCCTCTTTAACAGGGAAGATCACGAGGGTCCTAACCATGCCGTGATACTCGGAAGATATGTGGATGAGGCGCTGTCGTTCGTCGACAGCAGTCTGATAAAGCTCAATGCGGTGGCAGTAAGCGGCGGACCAGGCTCTTATACAGGGCTGCGCATAGGCGTGTCTATGGCAAAGGGCATCTGCTTTGGGCGTGACCTGAAGCTTGTCTCGGTGCCAACGCTGCAGTTGCTGGCCGTACCTGTGCTTCTGGAACATGACCTTGAAGACGACGCTTTGCTATGTCCTATGATTGACGCAAGGCGTATGGAGGTGTATTCAGCCATCTATGACCGCGCACTTAATGAGGTGAGAGCCGTCGGAGCGGATGTTGTTGACGCGGAGACATACAAAGAATATCTTGACAAGCAGCCTGTATATTTCTTCGGAAACGGTGCGGCGAAGTGCATGGATGTGATTAATCACCCTAACGCAAGGCTTATACCGGATGTCAATCCGCTTGCTGCCAACATGATGCCGCTGGCTGAGAAAAGAATGAATCAGGAGCAAACAGAGGACGTGGCATACTATGTGCCGTTCTATCTGAAGAACTTTGTGGCTACAAAACCAAAGAAACTCATCTGAGAAAAACGATAAAGCGAGGTCGGACGACAAGCAAACAGGGAAATAACAAAGCAATAGGAAAAAGCAGAAAAACAAGATATGAACATAGAAGGATTGGACTATAACACCCAGAGAAAGCAACTCATATTGCAGGAATATGGGCGAGAGGTGCAGAAAATGATTGACCATGCCGTAGGAATAGAGGACAGACAAGAGCGTCAGGCATGTGCGGAGAGCATCATAAACATCATGGCACGTATGTTCCCTCATAACAGAGAGAATGCCGACTATATGCAAAAGCTATGGGATCATCTGGCTATTATGAGCGAGTTCAGGCTCGATATAGACTATCCTTATGATGTAACAGAGGCTCGTCAGCTGTCAGAGAGACCCGAGGTGGTGCCATATCCGCAGTCGGAGAATCCCGTAAGGCATTATGGACGCATGGTGTTCATGATGCTGGAGAGGCTGAAGGCGTTGCCGGAGGGGAAAGAGCGTGACGAGCTGGCACGCCTGACCGCAAACCAGATGAAGCGCAATCTGGCACAATGGGGGCACGGATCGGCAAGCGAAGAGAGAGTTATCTCAGACCTGTCAAGGTTTACTGACGGTGTGATACAGCTGGACCCGACAACGTTTAAGTTTGACAACGGAACGGGAAAGACAGCGAATGACAAGCGACGCAAGAGAAGATAAACACATAAATAACAAGAGAATGGAATCATTTATTATTGAAGGAGGGCACAGACTAAGCGGAACCATCACACCGCAAGGAGCCAAGAACGAGGCTCTTGAAGTGATATGTGCTACGTTACTCACGGCAGAAAAGGTGAGGATAAGCAATATTCCAGACATCCTTGACATTAATAATCTGATACAATTGCTTAGGGATATAGGTGTGGAAGTAGAACAAACAGACCGCAACACTTATGTTTTCTGTGCAAGAGAACTTAACTTGGAGTATCTCGAAAGTACTGATTTCGTGAAGAAATGCTCATCACTCAGAGGCAGTGTGATGATGATCGGACCGCTGTTGGCCAGATATGGCAAGGCGGTTGTTGCCAAACCAGGCGGAGATAAGATAGGACGCAGAAGGCTTGACACGCATTTCCTCGGGTTCAAAAGGCTCGGAGCAACCTTCCGTCATAATGATGACAGGAACACCTTTGAGATTAACGGTCCCGAGTTGAAGGGTTGTGACATGCTGCTTGATGAGGCTTCGGTGACAGGAACGGCAAACATCATAATGGCTGCAGTGCTCGCCGAGGGAACGACAACTATCTACAACGCGGCGTGTGAGCCATATATCCAGCAGTTATGCAGGATGCTTAACAGTATGGGAGCATGCATAAGCGGCATCGCATCAAACCTGCTTACGATAAAAGGAGTGAAGGAACTGCATGGTACCGACCACCGAGTGTTGCCCGATATGATAGAGGTTGGCTCGTTCATAGGTATGGCAGCCATGGTGGGAGATGGCATAAGGATAAAGAATGTGTCATTGGATAATCTTGGAATAATACCAGATACATTCAGAAGACTCGGTGTTTCCATTGTGGTTGATGAAGATGACATTGTCATTCCGGCACAAGCCCATTATCAGGTGGACTCTTTTATAGACGGGTCTATCATGACATTGGCGGATGCTCCATGGCCAGGACTTACTCCAGACTTGCTCTCAGTATTGCTTGTTGTTGCAACACAGGCGTGCGGAAGTGTGCTTATTCACCAGAAGATGTTCGAAAGTCGCTTGTTCTTTGTTGACAAACTGATAGACATGGGAGCACAGATCATACTCTGTGATCCGCACAGAGCGGTTGTCATCGGCCATGACCACAAAATCAGATTGCGTGCTGGCAGGATGTCAAGTCCGGACATACGTGCCGGGATAGCACTCCTTATAGCGGCTCTCAGTGCAAATGGTACGAGCAGAATAGACAACATAGCCCAGATAGACAGGGGTTATGAGGATATCGAGGAGCGCCTGAACTCGTTGGGAGCAAAAATCAAGCGAGTGGAGGGGTAGCATCTCCTGCGGTGCGTTGCGGAATGAGCAGCGTTGTGTGTTGGCATCAGCCGCATGACGGTTGAGCATGAAACGCATGATGGTTGAGCATGAAACGCATGACGAAAGAGCATCAATTGCGATGTGTTTAAGTATAGATTGCATGATGTATTGGTATCTGTTGCATGACGTTTAACTTGTAACCGATGCCGGGAAATAATAAAAACAAATATCAAAAGCATACTGATGATAAGACAGGAAGAAGTCTATAAGATTGGCAAGATAGGTAAACCGCATGGTGTAAATGGCGAGTTATCATTCATGTTTGATGATGATGTGTTCGACCGTGTGGATGCAGAATACCTCATATTGCAGATTGATGGCATTCTGGTTCCGTTCTTTATGGATGAGTACAGGTTTAAGAGCGGAGAGACAGCTTTGGTTAAATTCAGCGACATTGACACAAAGGAGAGAGCCTCACAGCTTACAGGCAGCGAGGTGTTCTTCCCCAGAGCGATGTCGGACAGTACTGACGGCGACCTCAGTTGGGCAGAGATTATCGGATTCAGTATTGTTGATGTAGATATATATAATAAGGTAATTGGCACCATTGTGTCGGTGGATGAGTCAACGGTGAACATTCTTTTTGAGGTGAGAACCGATGATGGCGACATCATATTGATTCCAGCCGCACCGGAATTCATCACCGGGGTGGATGCCAATGCAAAGCAGATAACGGTGGAATTGCCGGAAGGTCTGCTTGATTTGGACAACTGATGATTATGAAAAAGAGACAGCAGATAGCCATATTGGGCTCTACGGGCTCCATAGGAACACAGGCTTTGCAAGTAGTGGAGGCATATCCCGACTTGTATGAGGTATATTGTCTTACAGCCAACAACCGTGTAACAGAACTGGCAGAGCAGGCCCGTCGCTTCAAGCCCGCAGCCGTAGTGATTGCCAATGAGTCGCTGTATGACACGCTTAAGAGCATGCTTGCTGACATGCCTGATATAAAAGTATATGCCGGAATGAAGGCCATTGATGAGATTGTTCAGGCCGACCCTATCGATATTGTGCTTACGGCTATGGTGGGATTTGCCGGACTTAGTCCCACGCTTCATGCCATCCGTGCGCATAAGAAGATATGCCTTGCCAACAAGGAGACGCTCGTTGTTGCCGGAGAACTTGTCTGCCGCCTTGCTGCAGAATGCCATTCTCCTATACTTCCGGTGGACAGTGAGCACTCCGCTATATTCCAAAGTATAGTGGGCGAGGGCGACAACAAGATAGAGAAGATTCTCCTTACGGCATCTGGCGGACCCTTCCGCACATTCACAAAGGAGCAGCTCTCGGCAGTGACCTGTGAGGATGCGCTTCGTCATCCCACATGGAATATGGGCGCAAAAATCACTATCGACAGCGCAACAATGATGAACAAAGGCTTTGAGGTGATAGAAGCGCGATGGCTTTTTGGCCTTGACGCCGAGCAGATAGAAGTGCTTGTGCATCCTCAGTCGATAGTACATAGCGCCGTACAGTTCTGCGATGGCGCCGTGAAAGCTCAGTTAGGAGTTCCCGATATGCGTCTTCCTATCCAGTACGCGTTCTCTTTCCCGCAGCGTTTGAGTCTCGGAAGCGAGCGCCTTGACCTCTTCAAGCAACCCCTTGAGTTCTTTAAACCCGACTTTGAGAAGTTCCGTTGCCTTGCCCTTGCATACGAGTCGATACGCAAGGGAGGCAATATGCCATGTATTGTCAACGCTGCCAACGAGGTGGTTAACAAGGGATTCCTTGAAGGGAAGTGTGGATTCCTTGAGATGAGTGATATCATAGAGAAGACGATGCATCTGGTTTCCTTCGACGCTAATCCCTCATACGACACCTATGTAGCCACAGACGCAGAGGCGAGACGTGTCGCAATGGATATGCTTTGATGCCCTTTTTCCATCAGGTCATACCCGTGTGCGGCGTCATGCCGGGTGTGTCTGTGTAGCGTTGGGCTATTGATTATATTTTAAACAACAGAATTTTATTAACGTCCTTATTGCCGGTGGGATGACACTGATGCTGCCGGCTGGACATAAAAACTATTTTTTTACAAATGGAAGTATTTCTTATCAGACTGCTGCAGTTCATGCTTGCAATCTCAATCCTTGTGCTTTTTCATGAGGGTGGACACTTTTTCTTCTCCAAACTGTTTGGTGTTCGTGTGGAGAAGTTTTTCCTTTTCTTTGATCCTTGGTTTCATATCTTCCAGTTCAAGCCTAAGAACAGCGAGACAACTTATGGCGTAGGCTGGCTTCCTTTGGGAGGTTATTGCAAAATCTCGGGTATGATAGACGAGTCGTTTGATACCGAGCAGATGAAGCAGCCGGCACAACCATGGGAGTATAGGAGCAAGCCTGCGTGGCAGCGTCTTCTCATAATACTTGGCGGTGTGCTTGTGAACTTCTTCCTGGCTTTGTTCATCTACTCAATGGTTCTTTTCCACTGGGGCGACAGTTATGTGCCGGTTAAGGACATGACGATGGGTATGAAGTTCAACGATTCAGCCAAAGAGATAGGCTTCAAGGACGGAGATATCCTGCTTGGAACCAACGAAGGCGCCTTCACCCGTTTTGATGTGGACCTCTATCGCAGTATTGTTGACGCCGAGACTGTTGACGTTTTGCGTGCCGGTAAGAAGGTAACGCTTGCCATGCCGTCAGACCTCAGCCTGCTTACGATGCTCAAGGAGCAGCCGAACTTTGTGAGACCATACATCCCCGCAGATGTTGTTGATGTTCAGGAGGGCAGCCCTGCCGCTCTTGCCGGCATAAAGAAAGGCGACAAGATAGTAGCCCTTAACGGTCATCCGGTAGATTCCTGGAACGAGTTTGACAATCAGGTGGCCGTTCTTCACGATGTCCTTGACGCCTCACAAGGCACCAAGGCCGACAGTATGAAGGTGCGCAACGTTATGGTGGCAGTGTCTTCAAAGGCCACAGGAAAGGTTGATACCCTCTCGCTGGTGCTCACTCCTGAGCTGAAACTCGGTGTGTTGCAGTCAACGGCGGGCGAGTATTACAAGCCGGTTACAATAGAATACGGATTCTTTGAGAGTTTCCCTGCCGGTGTGAAATATGGCATAGACGTGTTGCGCGGATATGTTGACGACCTCAAGTATGTGTTCACCTCAGAAGGTGCCAAGAGTCTTGGAGGCTTCGGTGCGATAGGAAGCCTGTTCCCACCTGTATGGGACTGGATGATGTTCTGGCGTATGACAGCCTTCCTCAGCATAATGCTTGCGTTCATGAACATACTGCCTATACCCGCACTTGACGGCGGTCATGCCCTGTTCCTTGTCTATGAGCTTGTCACCGGGCGCAAACCGAGCGAGAATTTCCTCATCAAGGCAGAGTATGTTGGTTTCTCAATCCTCATCCTTCTGATGCTCGTTGCCAATCTTAACGACATACTGAGATGGCTGGGATATATGTAAGCGCTGCTTGAATGACGATACATTCTCACATTATATGACAAAGGGGGCACTATGCGGTGCCCCCTTTTATGTTATGTCCTGACGTGTGATACAACCGGTGGTGACATCAGTATGATGAGGCTGTTAGCCAGACCATGATTCATCCGATGGCAATATGTTTTCTGAAAGAGCATCAACCAGCCTCCGTTCAGGCATCATCCATGACGCAATAAGGCATCATTTGCGACGTGTTCGGACATCTTCTGTGTTGTGTTTTGTAAGTGGTTGACTTACAGAGAATTAAAATACCGATAGCGTACTGTAAGTCATTGTGTGCGGATTGTGCTTTGTCCGGAACCATCAAAGCTGTAGGTAAACCCTCGGCATAACATCCCTCTTCCCCGGCTTATGCGCCAGCTTCACCCTTATTGAGCGCTTTGCTAATGGTAAGAGTCTGACTGCAGTATTCCACTACAGCCTGCCTGTGAGTGATGAATATAATCGTCTTGCTGTTATTGTCAATAATGTTCCTCAGCAGTCTGCGCTCAGTCTCAATGTCAAGTGCGCTTGTAGCCTCGTCGAAGAGCATTATGCTGCCCTCTCTCAGCAGTGCTCTTGCTATGGCAATGCGCTGTGCCTGCCCCTCGCTCAGTCCTCCGCCGTCCTCAGTGCAGCACGTGTCGAGTCCTTGCGGCAGCCCTTTCACAAACTCCGCGCAGGCGTTCTCAAGCGCGCTCATCATCTCCTCGTCTGTGGCATCAAGCTTTCCGAGTCTCAGGTTATCCCTGATGGTTCCGCTCATCAGCGTGTTTCCCTGCGGCACATATACAAAGTTGCACCTTGTGAGCGGCGTTAGCGGTCTGCTCTCTGTGCTGTTGTATATGCTTATCTCTCCCTGCTGCGGTCTGAGCAGAGCCATGAGCATGCGCACAAGTGTCGTCTTTCCTGCCCCCGTCTCTCCCAGAATGGCCGTGCAACTGCCAGGATAGAAGTTGAAAGACATGTTGTTTATCACGTTGCCCTCTTCCGTGTCGTAGGCGTAGGAAACGTTGTCCAGCCTTACTCCCACACCCTCTTTGTGCGTCATGTATATAGGATCGCCCTGCTCCTCGAGCGGGTTCTCCTCCAGTTCCATCAGTCGCTCGGCAGCCGTGAACACCGATACGAATGCCGGAACAAGCTTGGTTAGACTGCGTGCCGGTCCCTGAATCTTTCCAACCAGTTGTAGAAACGCCGTCATTCCTCCGAAAGACAAGGTGTGATTGTACATTCTCAGTGCGCTCCATAGGAATGCCACAAGATATCCCAGGGCAAATCCGAGGTTTAGAATGAGGTGTGAGAATACGGAGAAGGCGGTTTTTCTCACTACGTTCTGCCTCAGTTCGCTCTGCGTATCCTCCAGTCTGTCCACCATGGCAGCATCCTTCTCCAGTGTCTTTATGAGCATTCTGTTCTGTATTGTCTCCTGCAACACGCTCTGCACCTTGCTGTCGCTGTCTCTCACCTGGCGTGTGAGCTGTCTCATCCGGCGCATGTATATCTTGCTTGCCAGTATGAACAGCGGCAGCATGAATATGATGATGAGAGCAAGTCCGGAGTCCATAGAGAACAAGAAGGCAAAAGCTCCGATGAAAAGAGCAAGCGTAGAGACCGTGCTTGGCAGTGTCTCAGTGAGGAAATGCACAACATTCACAACGTCAAACTCCAGTCTGTTGAGCACGTCTCCGCTGTGATGGCGCTCCTTTCCATGCCATTCCGAGCGCAGAAGACGGTCGAGGATGCGCTGTTGCATCCTGTTCTGCGCCTTTATTCCGAGAATGTTCTTAACCCATACGTTGCAGATGCTTGTGGCGAAGTCACATAATATAAGCGCCGCCATGAGCCCCACAGCCCAGTAGAGCGACCCCTCTTTGGCATGAGAAGCAATGTCGATGGCGTTCTTCACAGCCCATACCGACAGCAGGCTGATGATAACATTGGTAAGTCCCAATGCCATGTTTATTGCCGCTTGCAGCCTGTTGCCGCGCCATGTGCGCCACAGCCACCGCAGAATCTCTGCCGTGGTGTATTTGCTTTCTTGCTTCTTGAAAAGGCCTTTGAACATATCTCGTTATATAAAAAACAGTAAGCAGGTTTCGTCAGGAAGTTGTATTAAGCCTCATAAGATGTCATACCCTATTCCCTTTTGTCTGCACCCCACATCATTTTCTCGCGCAAAGTGGCGAAGTAACGCTGTCCGCTGCGCTTTATAATGTAAATGTTGTATGGCGCCTTCTTTATCTTCAGGCAAGTGCCCTCAGTGCATTTCTCCGACATTCCGTCAGTGGCTATGAGGAAGTTGTGGCTTCTGCTCTCCACGGTAAGGCTTATAGTGGCATTGTCAGGGATTACGATAGGTCTGATGTTGAGGCTGTGTGGCGCCACGGGTGTAAGACAAAGCGTGCCCGTAAGAGGCGCTATTATAGGTCCGCCGTTGGACAGAGAGTAAGCCGTTGAGCCAGTAGGCGTGCTGATGATGAGTCCGTCGGCCTGATAGGTGACAAGATACTCGTCGTTGATACAAGTGCGAATGGATATCATCGAGGCGTTGTCGCGTTTCAGGATGGCGATGTCGTTGAGGGCGAAAGGATAGTCACCCAGCGGCATTCCGTCAGCCTCCACCTGTATGACAGAGTGCGTCTCCGTGTCATACTTGCCCAAGAATATGTCGTTAAGGGTGCTCTCTATCTCCGTAGGCAATACTCCTGCCAGGAATCCCAGACGCCCGATGTTGATTCCGATGATGGGTATGTTCTTTTCTCCAACATATCTTGCGGCCCTCAGCAAGGTGCCGTCGCCGCCCATGGAAATGACGAAGTCGGTGTCAAAGCCATTCTCCTCAAACACTCCTGTGGCTTTAACGTCAATATGTTGTTGTGTGGTAAGGAACTCGTAAAATGTCTTTTCGATGTAAATCTCCGCGTCATGCTCATACAGACATGACAGAATCTTCTGGATGCTTGCGGATTTCTTTGCCTGATAAATATTACCGAAAAGAGCGAATCTCAAATTGTCTGATGACATATTATATCGTTTGCTATGTTTTGTAAAATAACGCTTGCCGGTCTGGAAAGAGCCTCATGTAAATAGTGATATGGCATAAATAATAACCGATTTATTTTGAATTATCTGCCGTTTACACTATCTTTGCAAATGTCATTCCTATTAAATGACATTGCAAAAATACGTCTTTTTAATGAAAAAGGGCTGTAGTGTATAAATAAAATTAATAAAAATGACGAAATTAAGTGTTAATATCAACAAGGTAGCAACTGTCAGAAACGCAAGAGGTGGGAATAATCCTAATGTGCAGAAGGTTGCTGCAGACTGCGAACTCTTTGGCGCAGAAGGCATTACGGTGCATCCAAGACCAGACGAAAGGCATATCAGATATCAGGATGTAATAGATATCAGACCTCAAATAAGAACAGAGTTTAACATAGAGGGAAACCCTATAGAGCAGTTTGTGAAGCTCGTTCTGGACGTGAAGCCCACACAGGTTACACTGGTGCCTGACGCCGACGACCAGCTGACAAGTAACCACGGATGGGACACCATAGCCCATAAGGAATTTCTTACGGATGTTGTCGGACGTTTCAATGAGGCAGGAATACGCACAAGTATCTTTGTTGATGCAGACGAGGAGATGGTGAGAGGAGCTCATCTGTGTGGCGCACACCGCGTGGAGTTGTACACAGAGCCTTACGCCTCTGGCTATCCGCAGAACAGGGAAGAGGCCATAAAGCCGTTCTATGACGCGTCACTGGCGGCAAAAGAACTGGCTCTCGGACTGAACGCCGGGCATGACCTGAGTCTTGAGAACCTGTCATACTTCCACAAGATAATACCATGGACCGACGAGGTCAGCATCGGACATGCGCTGATATGCGACTCGCTTTACATGGGATTGCATTCGGCAATACAGGCATATCTGGCTTGTCTGAAATAGAAAATATCATTAAACGGATTACGGGAGAACCAGAATTATTAGAAACTAAATACTATGGCGAAGGTATATCAATTTATGGCAGACGGCTTTGAGGATATAGAAGCCCTGATACCACTTGACGTTATGCGCCGCGGCGGAGTAGATTTCAAGACGGTAAGCATCACCGGCTCGCTGCTGGTAGAGAGTGCGTACGGAGTGACAATGACAGCAGACATGCTCTTTGAGGATGCCGATTTCAGCGATGCCGACATCCTGATGTTGCCGGGCGGACTGCCAGGTGCCACCAATCTTAATGATCATGAGGGAGTGCGTGAGGCAATGAAACGTCAGGCGGAAAGTGGCGGAATTGTTGCCGCTATATGCGCCGCACCGATGGTGTTGGGTGGCATAGGGGTGCTGAAAGGGAAGCGTGCCACATGCTATCCAGGCTTTGAGACATATCTTGAGGGCGCTGAATATACAGCGGAGCTATGCACTGTTGATGGTAATGTGGTGACCGGAGAAGGACCTGCGGCTGCCTTCCCTTATGCATATACACTGCTTGCAATGCTCGTAGGAGAGGACGTTCCGGAGGCATTGAGAGAAGGAATGAGGTATAATCACCTTCTGGCATAATGCATATCTGAGAAAAATGAAGGAGTATGTGATAATCGTTGCGGGAGGCAAGGGACTGAGAATGGGCGGAGATGTGCCCAAACAGTTCATCCCTTTGGCTGGTAAGCCTGTTCTCATGCGCACCATAGAGCGCTTCAGACAGTACAGTAAGGATATCTCGGTGATACTTGTACTGCCGAGAGAGCAGCAGGAATACTGGAAGGAATTGTGTGAGGAGTATTCCTTTGCGGAGGATTATCGCATAGCGGACGGTGGCGAGACACGTTTCCACTCGGTGAAGAACGGACTGTCGTTGATTCCCGATTCAGCCGAGGGTGTTGTCGGTGTGCATGACGGCGTGCGCCCTTTCCCAAGTGTTGACGTTATTGACAGATGCTTCAAGACAGCCGCAAAGGACAGGGCAGTGGTACCAGTGGCACCTGTGGTGGACACTCTGAGACTGCTTGGCGACGACGGATGCTCGGAAACAGTGATGCGTAACAGATACAAACTTGTGCAGACTCCGCAGACGTTCAACCTGCAATTGTTGAGGAAAGCTTATGCTCAGGACTATACAGATGCCTTTACTGACGATGCGTCTGTGGCTGAGGCGGCAGGGCATAAGATAACACTTGTGGACGGAAATCGTGAGAATATAAAACTTACTACGCCTTTTGATATAATGGTGGCTGAGGCTATCCTGAGGAATAACCCATAAGATGTAATACATACTTGGAGTAGAAAGAAGGAGAATGTATTTTCTGAATGCTTGATATTTTTGAACAAGACATACAATATTTGCCGGGTGTCGGACCTAAACGTAAGGAGCTCCTGTCCAAAGAACTGGGCATAAGCACGGTTAGGCAGTTGCTGGAATACTATCCCTATAAATATGTGGACAGAAGTCGTATATATGAGATAAGGGAGATAAGAAGCGACATGCCGTTTGTGCAAATATGTGGAAAAATACTGAGTTTTGAGGAATTCTCTGTTGGAGTTCGTAAGAAACGCATCGTTGCCCACTTCTCTGATGGAACGGGAGTAGCAGACCTTGTGTGGTTTGCAAATTCGCAATACATAACAAAACAATATAAGGTGGGTGTGGATTATGTGGCTTTCGGCAAGCCCACCATATACGGCGGACGGTATCAGCTGGCACATCCTGATTTGGAGCCTGCTGCCGAACTGCACCTCTCTGACATGGGAATGCAGCCTTATTATGTTACCACCGAGCGGATGAAGAAAGCCTCGCTGTCCTCAAACTCTTTTGGAAAGATTGTCAAAGGGGTGCTGGAACGCATGGAGAACAATATAGAGGAGACATTGCCTCCGTTCATTGTAAACAGGCTGAGACTTGTCTCACGAGACACGGCAATGCGCGGAATACATTATCCAAGAGACAATAAGGATATGGCAAATGCACGTCTGCGTCTTAAATTTGAGGAGCTATTCTATATCCAGCTGAATATACTGCGCTATGCAAGCGACCAGCGTCGCAAGTACAGAGGGTATGTGTTCAGTAAGGTGGGGGATATCTTTAACAACTTTTACTCTCACAATCTGCCGTTCCCTCTTACTGAAGCTCAGAAGCGCGTAATAAAGGAAATACGTGCAGATATGGGGTCGGGCAGACAGATGAACCGGCTTCTGCAGGGAGACGTTGGAAGTGGTAAGACACTTGTGGCGCTAATGTCTATGCTCATAGCTCTTGATAATGGATACCAGGCTTGCATAATGGCTCCGACGGAGATATTGGCAGAACAGCATCTTGCCACTATCACAGAAAGTCTCAAGGGGCTTGGAATAAGGGTAGAGCTTCTTACCGGAATAGTGAAAGGAAAGAGGCGCAAGGCTGTGCTTGCGGGACTGGCTGACGGCTCGGTTCAGATACTTGTAGGAACTCATGCGGTGATAGAGGACACTGTGCAGTTTGCGCGTCTCGGCATGGTTGTTGTCGACGAGCAGCATCGGTTTGGTGTGGCGCAAAGGGCAAAGCTGTGGCATAAGAGTGTGAATCCGCCTCATGTGCCTGTCATGACGGCAACACCTATCCCTCGTACACTTGCGATGACAATCTATGGAGACCTTGACGTAAGTATAATAGATGAGTTGCCGCCCGGACGTAAGCCTGTGCAGACCATACATAAGTATGACAGTAACATGCAAAGCTTGTACTCTGGGATAAGGCAGCAGATTAACGAAGGCAGGCAGGTATATATCGTCTTCCCGTTGATAAAGGAGAGCGAGCGCAGTGACATGAAGAACCTTGAGGATGGTTTTGAGACATTATGCGAGGTGTTCCCGGAATTTAGGCTTAGTAAGGTTCATGGCAAAATGAAAAGTGCTGAGAAAGAAGCCGAGATGCAACGCTTTGTTAGTGGAGAGACGCAGATACTTGTTGCTACTACTGTTATAGAAGTAGGTGTTAACGTGCCAAACGCATCTGTCATGGTCATTCTTAATGCCGAACGATTCGGTCTGTCGCAATTGCATCAGCTGAGAGGGCGTGTAGGACGAGGTGCTAACCAGTCATATTGTATTCTTGTGAGCAAATCTCAGCTTAGCAGTGACACCCGTAAGCGGATAGAGATAATGTGTGACACGAATGATGGCTTTGCCATTGCTGAGGCTGATTTGAAGTTCAGAGGTCCTGGAGACTTGGAGGGCACGCAGCAAAGTGGTATGGCTTTTGACCTTAAAATTGCCGACATCGCCCGTGACGGACAGTTGATACAGCTTGCCCGTGACGAGGCTCAGAAGATAATAGACGACGATCCTCTCTGTCAGAAAACAGAATACTCACTGCTTTGGAGAAGGCTTGCCTCATTGAGGAAGGATAATGTAAACTGGGCAGCCATATCATAGTGACATAAATGCGTATGTGTTAAGATGTTATAACTTATTAAGTTAGAATGTGTTAAAGAATCAACCGTTTTGTGTTAAACAGTCAATAAAGATTGTTAATAAGATACCCAAATAAAATAAAATTACTATATTTGCACCGACTACTTAAATAATTGATGATGTTTTTATGCTTTATCATCGATTATTTGATTTCTAACAGTGCTTGCTTACAGCACGAAAAAGAATTACTTATGTACTTGAAAAGAACAATTAAAACAATTGCTTTTACAGCTCTTATGGCGTTTACTGCGCATACAGCAACGGCGCAGGACCTGCTTGCACGACAGGCTCCGGTTGACAAGAAGATGAAGACTCTTGACACATTGGTGTTGCGTTCTATCCTTCATAAAGAGCAGGCGATGTCTCCTTCTGCACAATTATATACAGAGTGGAGCAGCAAATATGCACACAGGGCAACAACTCTGCCAGATTCTCTACGTATAGATTTACGTGACTTCTGCATGCCAACAGACAGAACAGTTGTTACTTCTAACTTCGGAAGACGTTGGGGACGTATGCATAAGGGAATAGACGTGAAGGTTTATATAGGTGATACCATACGCTCTGCATTTGACGGAAAGGTCAGAATAGTGAAGTATGAGGCAAGAGGATATGGAAACTACGTTGTTATCAGACACCATAACGGATTGGAGACAATCTATGGACATATGTCTAAGCATCTGGTAAGAGAGAATGAGGAAGTAAAGGCAGGAGATCCTATCGGACTTGGTGGTAACACAGGACGCAGCACAGGCTCACACCTTCATTTTGAGACTCGACTCTGTGGCGTGGCATTAAATCCTGCATTGATGTTCGACTTCCGCAATCAGGATGTTACAGGTGACAGCTATCTGTTCCGCCGTAACAGCTATCAGGGAGAGTCTGCGCAGGCAAACAGACTTCGTGGAGTACCAGGTGGAGAGGATAATGCTCAGACAAGTACAGCGAAGAAAAAGTCAGGAAGGTCTGCAAATGTTAAATATCACAAGGTTAAGAAAGGTGAGACATTGTCATCTATCGCACGTAAGCGTGGGACAACAGTGAACAAGTTATGCAAGATGAATCGCATAGGAAAGAAAAAGACATTGCGACCAGGCCAGATATTGAGATATTCATAAATAAGATAAAGCAAGAGAAGAGCGGCATGTCCATATAGGATGTTGCCGCTCTTTTTATGTGGGATATTGTCTGTTGTTCTTCTATGCAAATGTATTTAAAATAGGTCTGTGCTCCTATCGGCAAAACCTTGTATGTATTCTCTTTCCCGTTTTATCCCAGGTATATATCCAAGAGCCTATCCTGCTGGTGAAAGTATCTCCGGCAACAGCAATAATATCACCGGTTGCTGACTTGCTCATTGTTTTTATCTTCCTTGCGTTGGCATCATAAATATAATACCAGCTTCCGTTCCTCATTATGAATATAGTAGAAGAATATCCCAGTAGTGTTCCTGAAGTATTGCTCAGTGTCTTTGTTTTTCTTCCGTTGCTGTCATAGATATAATACCAGTTCCCTTTTGTCTCAATGTGGCTTATCGTTTGTGCGGAGAGTTCTGTCATGCAGAGAAACATTGCGAAGATGGTAATTACTTTTCTCATAGTTGTGTGTTGTTTTATAATGTTGTTTTTATGAAATATACTGGTTTAATAAAGAATGTGTTAGATTATATGTCACAAAAATAGCCATATTAATTTAATTCTGAGTAATTTTGTATCCTCATTTTATGAATTTAACTATATGACCGAGCATTTTGAAGAGACAATCCGCAAGGATCTGCATGGATATCTTGTGGCAGTGAAAGAAGTTGACGAGCGCTTGCCTGAATGTCCTGATGTTGAAGAGAAATGGACTTCTGTAGCAGAGGCATATCTGTCTGATGGTATAAGAGAGTTTATGGATTATCCTACGGTATCACTCGGTTGGATGATGTATATAGGAATGGCAGTGGCTAAGTACTGGGATACGGAGTGGGAGATATATTCCAAGTTGGATAATCTTTATGCTTATATGCGCGACAAGCGTGGCTATGATTGTATGGATGAGTATATCCGCGAAGAGGTGCTCTTGCTTAGTGGTGATAGTTTCATTGCATTAGAGAAACTTGTTGGCGAGTGCGCATCTCGTGTGCATAATATAATGCGTCATCAGAACATTGAGCCAGGAACCAAAGAGGCTTTCAATGCCTATGTCTCATGCATACGTCAGTTGTATATGATGGGTGCGGCTGTGCAATTAAGGCGTATGGGCTATCGTATGACAAAGGTTGGAATATAAGGCAGAAATAATTCCCCTGTCGTTTCAAGGCAGTTTGTTGAAAAAGTAAAGGTGAAGATAGTATTAATACTTATCTCCACCTTTGTTATATTAACTTCTTCTGACTATTTCTTAGGGCACTGCTTCTTGCAGTCAGCCTTCTTCTCAGGGCACTGCTTCTTGCAATCAGCCTTTGCCTTAGGACACTGCTTCTTGCAGTCGGCCTTCTTCTCAGGGCACTGCTTCTTGCAGTCAGCCTTTGGGCAGTCCTTCTTCTCGTTGCAATTCTTTACGCATTCAGTTTTGTTTGGGCAAGCTTTTGTCTTGTTGTCCTGTGCGTTAACGTCAGTAGCGAGGCATAATGCAGCCAATAGAGCTACGCTCATGATGATTCTTTTCATATTATTATCCTTTCTTTAGGTTTGTATTTCATTATCGGTTACAAAAATATGTCTTGTATGTCTTGTACGGAAATAAATTTAGTTATAAAATCATAAAAGGCTGTATTTATTTGGTTAAGGCTCTGAAGACAAACCAAATATGCATAAGTATGGTGCTTGTCTTGCCATAATGCTTGCACATGATATGATACCTCTCCATCAGCGATTTCCTTCGATATACTGTTGTTTGGCCTTCACGTTGGTATAAAGCCACGGTGGCATGAGCATTTGCCAGTTCAAGGTTCAGCCTCTCAGCCTCTCTCATTATATTTATACACCAGTCCACATCGCTTGAATGACGATATTGTAAGTCGTAACAGAACTTTTGTGCAATGTCTGTGCGGGCATAGAAAGCCTGATGACATACAAGCATGCCGTGGCGGAACGAGCGCCATGTTAGTCTCTCCGGAGGAGTGTGGTGGCGTCTGCCTATTATCACTCCCTCGTTGTCTGTTATTGCGGTATCGCCATATAATACAGCAGGTAGTTTGTCACCCTCTTTCTCTTCTAACTTGCAGTTGCTTACTATTGTCTGCAACGTGTCAGCACAGGCAAGAGAGTCTCCGGCATTCATGAAGCACAGATAGTTGCCTGTAGCCATCCTCAGACCCTTGTTCATTGCGTCATACAATCCATTGTCTGGTTCTGATATTATTCTTATGCTATACGCATCAGGTGCAGCCGTTACCATCTCGCGATATTCCTCTGCAATCTTCAGCGTATTGTCTTTGGATGCTCCGTCTATTATCAGATGCTCAATGTTTCTATACCGCTGTTCCTTTATGCTGTTCAGCGTTCGTTTCAGAACGTCCTCCGCATTATATGTCACGGTGATGATGGTGAATGTAATCATAGCCTGTAGTTCTTCTTTGTTAAAGCCTGGTTGTACACCTCTATGTATTTCAGCGCGATGCTTCGTTGCGAGTAGCAGCGTGCCACCTTAGTTATTGCCTCGTTAGATAGTGATTTGTAGTCAGCCTCATTAAGTATCCAGTGTATTCCGTTTGCCAGGTCGTTGGCATTGCGATATTCCGCCACATATCCGTTCTTGCGGTGATCTATCTCCTCAGGTATTCCGCCAATCCTGAATCCCACACACGGCACACCGCACGCCATGGCCTCCATTATGGTATTAGGCAAGTTTTCCGATAGCGACGGCAGTACAAAGACATCAGCTGAGTTGTAGATATTGATTATCTGCTTTGTGTCGTTGACATATCCTATAGGTATTGCCTCAAACGGTATCCTGCCCGTTATCTCCTCAGCATGTCCTCCCAGTATTGCCACAGCCACGTTGTTCTTTGCTTCAGGATTATTCTTTGCGAGAATGTCGCATGCCTCTATGAGATAATCCATACCTTTGTTGCTGTGTGTAACTTTCTGTGAGACAAATAGTATTATGCGTTTGTCCTGCGGCATCCCGCATCTTGTCCGTGCCTCCTTTTTGTCAGCGGGCTTGAATATATTGGTGTCAATAGGATTTGGTATGTTGGTTACATGTTGCTCTGCCAGCAATGCGCTCTCCTTCGCCTCATTAGCCAGCCATTTGCTGCAAGTGACAAATGATATGTCGTGCTTACTGAATATGCTGTTCTTGCGTCTCCATGTCTTTGATGACAGGTCGTTGCTGCTGCCGCCACCTGGCAGAAGTCTGCATTGTCCGCATTGTGACTTAAACCGCTCGCATCCCAGCGTTAGATGGCATATTCCCGTGGCTGGCCACATGTCGTGCATTGTCCACACCACAGGCTTGCCCGATGCCAATATCTTCTGAATCCCCTTCAGCGACAGCATGCCCTGGTTTATCCAATGCAGGTGTATGATGTCTGCTTCCTTGAATTCCTTCATCTTTGTGATGTCTGTTCCGCAGCATGCGGTGTCAATCTTGAAGAGATGTCTCATGGAGAAGCGTAGCCTGAGGAATATCGTCAGTCGTTCCCACAGGAAGCTCCATCTTGTTACTATTCCCTGTGGCAGCGCCACCACATTTATATTGTCAGTCTCCTTGTCACGCACAAGCATCTTTGCCTTCACGCCATTGTTTATCAGCGCCTCCATCAGTCTGTTTGCCGCAACGGCAGCACCTCCGGTCTTCTCGCTTGTGTTTACTATAAGTACTCGCATATATAGACTATATATTTTCTAATCACAAAGTTAATCATAAAATATCAATCCAGCCAAATAAATACTCCATTTATTAACATCCTTGTGACGAACAAGTGCGGAATGAAGGAGGATAAACCTAAAAAAGTTTTAAAAAAACAGTTAAAATCACCTCAGAGGTTGTGTATAATGTAAATGTATCTTATTTTTGCATAAGTATAAAGCGCATCACCCTTTTGGGCGATTAGCGTTGCTTGCGAGAATGATATTTTTTTGATTTTTAGTTACATAGTGATACGTTGTTGCTCGTTGAGAGTAGCAGCGTATTTTTTTATTCTTATCATAAGGCATAAAAAAATCCCCGCAGCACGTAATTATGCTGCGGAGATCCAACTTTTTAATTTACTTTAATATATAAGATCGAAAATCTTATTCTGCTGTAACTGTCCAAGTACTTCCACTCTTAGTAGCCTTATAGCCGTCAGCCAGCCAATTAGTTGGGTCGAAACCAAAAGTACCGCCAGTTATAATAACTGTACCGTTGCCGAGAATACCTGCTGTATAACCGGTGCGTGTAGATGCAGGACCGAAATTACCACCGTTTACATATACAGTTGTTCCATCACCTGCATATATATATGCACGTTTCTGGTTTAGTGTCTTGCTGAATGAGAAATCACCACCATTGATTGTTATCTCAGCACCTGCACCTTCTGTATAGAAAAGGTAACGTCCACTTGTTGAAGTTGTGTTAACTGCCAATGTTCCACTATTGAATGTAACTTTAGCACCGCTTACAGCAGCTACACCACCACCCTTAGATTCAAAATCTGCGTTATTGATGGTAAGGTCAGCACCTGGACGAGCAATCATTCCATAGTCAGTAGGTGTTCCAGAAACGAGCTTATTGCCGTTCATGTCAAGAGTAACTTCAGAATTTGCATTTATGAAACTTGTTGTAATATCCTCAGTCATTACAATCATATCAACATCAGGATTATCGAAAGCTGCCAATATCTCGTCAGCAGTTGTAGCTGCATAACCAACTACATAATCAGTACCGTCTGCAGTAGATATATATCCTGGCTTAACAAAGTTCATAGCAGGGTTCTCGCTGTTGCTGTTTGCAGGATCAAAGCCATGGAATCTACCACCTGTCACTTCAATAAGACCGTCGTTCTTCTTGCCGTCGATATGGTTGAGTATGTATGTCTTGTCTGCATCAACAACATCAAACTCACCACCCTTGATATATACCTCACCACCATTAGCCTGGAAGCAAGTTGTTCCACTTGTGTAAGTACCGCCGTTTATGGTTATAACACCACCTTCGTTTGCAGAAGCTACATATAAATTGGTATTAACATTACCCTCGCCATTGATTGTGAGTGAGCCGCCATCATCTACACGGAACAGGATGTCGCTTGTTGTTCCGTTCAATGTCTGGCCATTAAGATTGATAACCAAATCGCCAGAAACGCGCAGAGGCTCAGACAGTGTTGTTTCCTTGTCAAGTGTCACCTCGCCACCATGCTTTGCAGCATATTCAAAGTTAATGTTAAGTATCTCGTCGATGATAATCTCAACCTCAGCCTGCTCTTTCCAAACGTTAGCCATGATTGTTGTGAGGTAGTTGCGTTTCAGAGGAACAGGAGTGAATTCAAACTCTCTTGCCTTCTCTACACCACCGTCAGTGTATGTAACAACAACCTTAACAGTCTCGTCAACATCAGCATTTACAGGAATATAGTCTGTGAACACTGTGTTATCAGTCTCTGTGTACTCAACAGCTGCAGCCTCAGATGTGTTAGTTGTGCCAGCTGCGCCATACAGACCTTCGTAAGCGTTGAATGTCTCAGCATAACCGTTTGTATATTCTACAGATACCTTTGTGATGTTGAAACCGTGAGCCTTGCCTGTCTCATAGTCCTTAGCCAGGAAGCGGAGCTTCGCGCTTGGGCGTGTCAGAATTGCAGACATGGTAGCCGCAGCCTCTACGTCCTTTGTGCAAGAGTATGCGTCGTTTTTCTCATTGTTGATACCGCTGCTAACAGCAATGTTTGTAAGGTCAGCCTGTGCGCCGCCGAATGTAGCGTATGCTACGAGCTTGTAGTCCTCACCGATGATAAGCTCTGGCTGGAACTTAACGCTTGTTGCAGTAGATGTCTGTGTGCCAGACCACTCAAGGTTGCCGCCATAATAGAAAGCAAGATGATAAGTGATTGTCTCACCAGCGAGATTAGTCACACCACCCTTTGCAGAGTTTACATAGTCGCCGGCACGTGTGCCCTCAGCGAATGCCTCAGGAGCAGAAAGTTCAAAGTTTACAGTCTGTTTTGCTCCATTGCTAACACCCTCGTCCTCTACATTGCTGCAAGAAGAGAATGCGAGTCCTAATGCAAGGACTGAGACAAGAATCTTCTTCATGTTTGTTTGTGTTTTTGTTATTATTAAAGTGAATATATTCCCGTCTTTCATTGGTGATTGCAAATATATTAAATAAAAACAAGACTTTTTACCCCCCCCTGTTAAAATTTGTTAAAACTAACAAATTTGCCCGATTTCCCGCATGTTTCAGGAAATAAAGCCTGCGGAGCGAGTTGGGGAAATATGCCGTTTGGGGGTGATTGCTTTTTCTGAGGAGTGCAGGAGCTCAGGAGTGACTTCTCACTCTTAATTATGAATTCGGAATTATGAATTATGAAGAAATGACGCTTCGCTTAGGAGTGCAGGAGTATACTTTTTAGGAGTGTAGGAGTATAGGAGTGCAGGAGTGCAGACAATAGCTTGACACGCACAGAAGCGTTTAATGGTTAATGCTCACGTTGTCGTTATAGTTCACGTTAATCAACTAACTCATCTATTTACTCCCCTCTCATTATGGAGAGTGGTTGGGGGTGAGGCTCCTCGTCAACTCGTCAACTCCTTAACTTGTCAACTCGTTAACTCGTCAACTTAAAAAATGTCACTTTTTTTGACAAACGCAACTCGTGAAATAGAAAAAACAGCGGTGCGTTTGATGTCCTTTCACACTTCGCAAAGCGGAAAAGTCATCCGGTTTCTGCGTGTTAAAAAAGCCAAAAGATGTCCAAGGAGAGCCGCAGAGCGATTTTTTCAGCAATAATCCTTATGATTTTTATAGTGCCGATAGTAACTATAGTTCCTATATCCCATATTAATATCTTTGCCATTCCTATGCCATGGCATCGCCGTTTGATATTGTTGATGCTGCGATTGCTATGCCATGGTGTGGCGATTTCATTCTTATCGTGCCATGATTGCTATTCCATGGTGCTGCGATGGCGTTCTTATCGTGGTATGATTACAATGCCATCATGGTGCGATGGCATAGTAACGCCACCACGACGACAAAGCCATCGTTCCGCCTTGACAAAGCGATGCCGCGGCGATGGCATAGCAATGGCGCAGTCATAGATATGTAATGACAGGAAATGCGCCTATGGAAGCCGTTGCCGCGGCATAAATACAAACAAGCCCCGAAAGTTTTGTCAAACTTACGGGGCTCATTTGCGTGCGTCTCTTTCCTCAAATGGAAAACACGCGCTAAATCTTCAGAAAATCGTTGTTTATTCTTCAAAAAATGTGTGCAAAATCTTCAGGAATCATGTGCTAATTCTTCTCAATCAGCACCACTGCGTATGCGCTTATTCCCTCCTCCCTTCCGGTGAAGCCAAGACGCTCTGTTGTGGTGGCCTTTATGGAGATGTCGTCCTCGCCGATGCCCATCACCTCAGCCAGACAACTCTTCATTGCCGGCACGTGAGGATTGATTTTCGGTCGCTCGGCGCATACCGTCGCGTCGATATTGCCTATGCTGTAGCCCTTCTCGCTGATGAGCGCAACCACCTTGCGCAGTAGTATCTTGCTGTCGATGTCCTTGTTGTCTGCCGATGTGTCGGGGAAGTGGAAGCCAATGTCGCGCATGTTGGCGGCTCCCAACAGTGCGTCGCAGATGGCATGTATCAGCACATCGGCATCGCTATGTCCGAGCAGTCCCAGCGTGTGCTCAATCTTTATTCCGCCCAGCCACAGGTCGCGGCCCTCAACAAGCTTGTGAACGTCAAATCCTAATCCTGTTCTTATCTTCATGTCTTTATATATATAATAAGGTGTACTGCCTGCGGCGTGGCGGCATCGGCTGTCGTGTGTAGCCCGATGGTGCGCATCGCACCGCACTATTCAACTGCGAAAATACAATATTTTTCTGAGACTGCGGTCATAAAGGGATAATAAAAATCTCCGAGGCTGTTGCCCCGGAGATTTCCTTATGTTCTAACTGTCAGTGTGACAGTTGTGAGATGAAGCGTCTTACTTCTTTATGATGCGCTGTACGCCTGCACCTTCCTTGGCCGCAACCTTCAGGATGTAAACACCGTTGGCGAAGGTTGTCATGTTGATAGCCTTGGCAGAACCTGCGCTTACAGCCTCAGTAGAGTTGTAAACCATCTTACCGGCCTGGTCGTAGATTACGAATGTGGCAGCGTCGGAGTTGAAGCCGCATGTTACGTACAATGTCTCTACAACAGGGTTAGGCTCAACAGTCACCTGACTATCTACTGTCACTCCGCCGATACCAAGAGATGTTACAACCTCGATGTTGAATGTTGCCGTTGTAGCAGCACCATTAGCGTCGGTAGCTGTAATGGAAACAGTAACGTTTCCTTCCTGTTTACCGATGAAGAGCACGCTCTCTGTAGAAGTGAAGCTTGTTACGATGCCGTCGGCAGAGACAGTAACGGTGTATGTCATCTCGTCGTTGTCTGGGTCAGCGAAGATGTCGCCGAATGTGATAACGTCGGTAGATGTGCCGATGCCAATCTTCGCGTCAGCAATAGCAACAGCCTCAGGAGCACGGTTTACATGCTCAACGTAGAAGCGGACATTAGCATTGCTTGTGTGTGCTGCGCTGTCTGCCGCGCTGATGTCGAATGAGTAGTTGCCGTCTGTCTCATAGTCAGGAGCAATCTCAAACTCAACGTTTACATTTGCAGTCTCACCCACAACGCTGATAGTGTTGTTCTCGTTTACTGTAACTGTAGCCTCGGCGTTGTCAGCAACAGCACTCTTGATTGTCACCATGCCGCTATTGTCGGTAAGTGCTATTGTCATGTCGTCGCCCTCCGGCTCTGCAATGCTTACGTTTACAGAAGTCTTCTCGCCTTCCTTAGCGTAGATTGCCTCAGAAGGGACGGTGATGACAGGCTTACCGTTCTTGCTCAGGTAGATTGGGAAGTTAAGAACAGGGATGTAAAGATCGGTGCTCTTGACAACGAGCACAGCCTTGTTCTCTTTCTCCTTAGGAGCGTCGGCAGCGCTGAGGCGTACCTTCACTGTTACGCTCTCGCCCGGAGCAATCTCGCCAGATGTTTTCTCTGTCTCAAGCTTAGCCCATGCGTCGCCCTTGGTTGTCTCAAGACATGTCATGATGTAACCAAGTGAGCCATACTGCTCCTTGAACATAGATGCCACGTCGAACCATCCGTAACCCTCTACGTAACCCATGTAGCGGTTGGAAACCACAGCCTCGTCCTTGTTTGTCATGAATGCAGGATACTCAACGCCTGCAGGGTATGTAACGCGAACATAGAAGTTCTGTCCAGGACTCATGTAAACGTCACGCTCAAGAGGAACGATGACAAACTTGGCACCTTCCATAGAGTCGAAGTGAGCCTTACCGGTAACAAGAACATCGCCATTCTCATAGTCCTCGCCGTTCACAATCTCAACAGTAAGGTCTGCGTTCTCGATATAAGAACCGTCGCTGGTGTTGGTGAGTGTTGTAGCTAAGTAGATGTGAGAGATGTTGAAGCCTTCCGCCGGAGCCTGGTAAGCAGTAGCTGCCTTATAGACACCATACTTGTTTCCTGTACCATAAGAAGGTGTGCTTGAGCCTTCCTTAGTAGGATAGAACAGAGCATTGGTGTGCTCGAAGTCCTGAGGAGCGTCAAGGATGTTGCTGCTTGTTGCAAGTGCAGACATTGACACGTGGATGTTCTTGCTCAGCTCATCCTGAGCCTCCTTAGACAAAGGCTCTGCTGTGAGCGCCTTCACCTTGTTGGCTGCCGGAGCGATGCCACCGCCCATGTCGTCTTCCGCTGGCACCTCGCCGATGCCTGAAGGATCCATGCGGAGGTCGTATGTGAGAGGATACTTACCGTAGTTAGCGATGACAACAGAGTCAACACCTACATAGTCGTCGGCAACATTCTCTACACGAATCTCATCCTTGTCAAGAACCATGTAAGGCGCCTCGGTGACGATGAAGCGAACCAATACCCTCGCCGTGTCATTGTCGTTGTAAGCGAATGTCAACGGAATGTCGTATGTGCCAGGTGTGTACTCAATTGTTCCAAAGATAGGAATAGAGAATTCTGTGCCCTTGTTATCTACACTAATAGGACCGCCATAGTATTGCTGCCACATGTAGTTGCCTGTTGGCTCACCTGTCATCCAGTCGAGTTCCGGACCGTTATACCACAATTCTGCAGGCTGAGTGTTATACTCGTCATACCAGCTGTCGTATACCCTGAAGCCGCCATCAACAGTAATATTGTTGATAGTGAACGAAGCAGTACCCTTGTTCTCTACCTTGAAGTAAGCCTCATAGAAAGCGCCCATCTGAGTGATAGGGCCTTTGTAAGCATCGTCAGCCTTACCCATGATGTTCTGTACCACGATGGTATCAGGGAATACTGGCTGAGCCTCACCTGTTATAGTGAGATCGATAGGTATCTGAATCTTCTCAGAAGCAGGAACGTTGCTGCTGATCTCAAGGTTGCCGGTGTAGTTGCCTGCCATCTTGTCTGTAAGAACGTTGATGGCTACTGTCTTGCTCTCGCCAGCGGCTACTGTCTGAGCGATGACAGGGTTGAACTGCACTGCGTTGCCGAATGCTATGTAGCGCTCAGGAAGCTTGATGCTTTCTGTTGCGTCCTCATTGCTGATACCTGCCATACCGTAAGCACCATAGATGATAGCGTAGTCGCCATAACCCTTATACTGGTACTTGAACGAACCGTCCTTCTTCATGATGAGCTGATAGCATACGCCCATGTTCATTGAGTTGCCATACTCCATGAATGAGATGATAGCCTCCTCGTCTGTAACATAGTGGTATGTACCGGCTGTCTTGGTGATGTCCATTGTATGCAATCCCCAGTAAGGAGCAATGATGTTTGTGTAGATAGTGCCGGCTGGGAACTCCATTGGTGGCTCTGGCCACATCTTCTGGTCAGGACGCTCTGTGAATGAAACGAAACCTGTGTTGTAGATATACATCTTCTTGTATTTCTTGCCATA
>JAFQGS010000117.1 GCA_017415455.1 Prevotella sp. | reverse complement strand
GTCTGGCAATTGTCTATAACGGTTTTGTCAAACGATGGTTTTTTGTCTGTAATATTACAATTCTCAAACAAGAAATCTCTCAGGATATATTTGTCGGACTTACCCACATTGAAGAAATTATCACACGACATCTCTATGTTTCTTACCACGATATTATTACCTTGTGACATTGGCATATCGGGTCTGTCTTGCTTCTCATAGAACTGTGTCCATGGACGTACAACAAGGAAGTTGCCACAATTGCCCTTCATGTCCTCTACTGTAATATACTCATAATGCTGCGGAGTGTCGGGACGCATCTTTAACCATAACACACGGCTGGCTTTCGTCACATCGCATCGTCTTAATATTATATTCCAGTCGTGAAGACTCTCACTGCCAAGGGTGAGGCATCCATGAACGCGGCCGTATGTACAGTTCTGTATGATAATATTATAGCATGGGCCGTTGTTTGGGTCCATGTCTGCGAATGTTCCCTTTCCTCCTTTAAGCACAACAGCATCATCATTAACACTCATATAGCAACCATGTACAAGTACGTCATGACAAGCATCTATGTCTATTGCATCCGAACTTGGGGCCTTCAGACCACTTGTAGGAGCATAGATATAACATCCCAGATAACGCACATGATGAGAACGATAGATGTGATTTGTCCAGAAAGGACTGTTTATCAGTCTTACGTCCTGTACTGTAACATTCTTACTGTTGGAAATATAAACCAGACGTGGACGCTGGGCATCTTTATTGGTACAGTCACGATTCCATGCTCTTCTGATCCAGAACTCTTCCCAGTAGTGATGACCATTTCCATTGATTGTTCCCTTTCCCGCTATTGTAAAGCCATCAAGTCCGTCGGCATTTACAAGAGCAGCGAAATACTTACAGGTCTGACCCTCTATGCGTGTCTCCAATATCTTGAAATGACGTATGCGGTCACTACCCTTGAGAACCGCTCCTTCCTCAAGATAGAGATGGGTGCCTTTCTTGAAAAACAAGGAACCGCTGAGGAATGTGCCTTTAGGGAAGACAATCACTCCGCCACCCTTTTGCGAGGCAAGGTCAATAACACGCTGTATAGCCTCTGTCTGTATAACATTTGAGTCATTTACCACACCATGTTCTGTGATTACATACTTCTGACCAAGCGCATCTACGTCAACACGTGTGGTGTCATTAAACCATGCAGGAATTGGCTCGCCATTCGGGAATACCTCTTTCTGCTTTTTCGCTCCCGCACCAATCGTCAGCAGAAGCATCGCCATAATAATAAGATTACGTTTCATAATATCTCGTTTTTTATTTATCTCCAACTCATCACCGGCCTTTTACTTTCAAGTTACGCCAAACAGAATTTGGTATAAGACGCCAGAAGAACACAAGTATTCTATAACGCCAGTCTATTACCTTCACATGCGATTGGTTGTCTATTGCATCCATTATATCTTTCGCCACTTTACTGACATCCATCAGCATAGGGAAGCGTCCGGCATCAGCAAGGAACGGAGTGTCAACAAAGCCTGGACGGATATCCGTAAACCTCACTTTGGAACCACGCATGTTTGAAAGTTGCTCCAGTGCCTGGATGTAAGTACTCTGGAATGCTTTTGTAGCACTGTATGACGGAGCTATTCCCAATCCCTTCGTTCCAGCGATGGAAGAAACAGATACTATATGTCCGCCATCATTAGCATTCATATAATGGAATACGGAACCGATAAGAGCGGCAAAACCATCACAGTTAACAGCAACCGTATGTTTTTCTATATCTGTATCAAGATTATAATTCTGCTTACCAAAACCAGACGCATGCAAATAAACATCAACGCCTCCCAATTCTTTTATAAGTTCGGCGAGCAGAGCAGGCGCATCTTCTGTTGTCACATCTATAAGCCTCGTCTTAACCAGATCTGGATATGCCTGTCTTATCTCATCCAGCATATCCTTGCGGCGGGCAGCAATGCCTACCTGCCACCCTCTTTCAAGCATCATAAGACAAACCTCACGCCCTATTCCAGACGAGGCTCCCATTACTATAACACGTTTCATAATACGTGCGAAAATACAAATATTTAATTACATATTCAAACTTTATTATGCTTTTATGGACAATTAAAACAAAAATTGCTATATTTGCAGATGATTTTATCGTATTATAATACGAATGACAGGGGCATTTCTTTATAGAAAAGATGTCACCTCACGAATATACAAATAGGAAACAACAAAAAATATCATTATTATGAAAGAATTTTTCAAGTACACTCTTGCCACAGTCACTGGACTTGTGCTTTTCTTACTTATCATCGGCGTTCTGGGCGTCATGAGTCTTGTTGGTGCCATCGCATCAGGCGAAGCCACAAAGAACGTAAGCGACAACACCGTGTTTGTCATAAACCTTGAAGGTGCGCTTGATGAGCGTGCCGAAGAAGATATATTAGGTAAGTTTACAGGTAACGTGTCTCAGGCAATTGGACTTGACGACATGCTGTCTGCCATCAAGAAAGCAAAGGAGAACGAGAACATCAAAGGTATCTATATTGAGGCTGGAATGTTCAGTTCTGACTCTTACGCATCTCTGCAAACAATGCGCAACGCATTGCTTGACTTCAAGAAGAGCGGCAAGTGGATTGTTGCATACGGCGATATTTACACACAGAGCACCTATTACATCGCATCTGTTGCAGACAAAGTGTTTATGAATCCATCTGGTCAGATAAGCTGGCACGGTATGGCCGCACAGCCTATCTTCTTCAAGGACCTGATGGCAAAGTTCGGCGTCAAGATGCAATTAGCGAAAGTAGGAACATACAAGAGCGCTCCCGAACAGTTCACTGCCGACAAGATGAGCGATGCCAACAGAGAGCAAATATCTGTTTACATCAATGGTATATGGGATAACGTATGCAAGGAGGTTTCCGCAAGCAGAAAAATCAGCGTAGACTCTCTTAACAGCTATGCAGACAGACTGATAGCATTCGACAACCCTGTCAATGTTGTAAAAAGCAAGATGGTTGACAAGCTTATCTATACAATTGAAGTAAAACAAGAGATAAAGAAACTTCTGAAACTTGAGGATGAGGATGCGATAAGCACAATAGGACTGGCTGATATCAAAAACCTCAAGAGTCAGAATAACCAGGGTGAGGAAATTGCCATCTACTATGCTTATGGAAACATCGTTGACAGCAAGCAAGGGGGCGACATCACATCACAAGGACATGTAATTGACGCGCAAGTAGTCTGCAAGGATATCGAGAGACTGATGAACGACGAGGACGTTAAGGCTGTTGTGCTCAGAGTTAACTCTGGTGGCGGTAGTGCTTATGCGTCTGAACAGATATGGAACAGCATACGACTCCTTAAGGAGAAGAAGCCTGTTGTGGTATCAATGGGCGGCATGGCAGCATCTGGTGGATATTACATCAGCTGTAACTCCAACTGGATTGTAGCTGAGCCTACAACAATCACAGGAAGTATCGGCATCTTTGGTATGTTCCCTGACTTCAGCGAACTTCTCACACAGAAGCTCGGAGTGAAGTTTGACGAGGTTAAGACAAACAAGAACAGCGGCATTGGTTCGCTTGCAAGACCTATCAACGAGGAGGAGATGAGCTACTTGAATGCATATATTGACCGTGGATATGATCTTTTCCGTATGCGCGTGGCAGAAGGCAGAAAGATGAAGATTGAGGAGGTTGAGAAAGTTGCTCAGGGACGCGTATGGCTTGGTCAGGATGCGTTTAAGAACAAGCTCGTAGATGAGCTTGGAGGTATTGACAAGGCAATAAAGAAAGCTGCAAGTCTTGCCAAGCTATCTGAGTATCACACATCTGCCTATCCAGGAAAAGCAGACTGGACAGAGCAGCTATTCAATGAGATATCTTCGGGAAGCTATATCGACGGAGAACTTCAGGCTACACTTGGAGAATACTATGAGCCATTCATGATGCTTAAGAACATGAACAGACATGAGGCAGTACAAGCAAGAATGCCTTACCATCTTATTATTAAATAAGGTGACATCAGAGATTTAACCATATAACTCACACTCTGTCATAAACTAAAAACAACAAAGGACCGCAATGGAAGGAGATTTCATCAAAATAAATCACTGGCTGCTGCCACTCAGTTGGCTTTATGGCATTGGTGTGAGATTAAGGAATAATCTTTTTAATCTTGGCATACTCAAAAGCAGAAGTTTTGATATCCCAATTATCTCTGTGGGTAACATCACGGTGGGAGGCTCTGGAAAGACTCCTCACGTGGAATACCTCATAAAGATACTGAAGGATAACTTTAAGGTTGCTGTTCTTAGTCGTGGATATAAAAGAAAGAGCAAGGGTTTTGTACTTTCAAGCAAGACCACACCGATGAGCATGATAGGCGACGAGCCTTATCAGATGAAAAAGAAGTTCCCCGATGTGTATGTTGCCGTAGACAAAGACAGATGTAACGGAATTGAGAGGATCACGACCATGAATGAGACAAAAGATACAGACGTGATACTCCTTGACGACGCCTATCAGCATCGTTACGTAAAGCCGGGAATAAACATATTGCTCGTTGACTACCACAGACTGCTCATCTATGACAAGTTGCTGCCGGCAGGAAGATTAAGAGAGCCAAAGGAAGGGAAAAAGAGAGCTGACATCGTAATAATAACAAAATGTCCTAAAGAGCTGAAGCCTATGGACTTCAGGGTTATACGCAAGGCGATGAATCTCTATCCTTACCAGAGTCTTTTCTTCTCTACACTCAAATATGGTAATCTGAAACCAGCATATTGCGGTGAGGACAGAACACTTGACAGCATAAGAAAAGAGGAGAACATCCTGCTTCTGACCGGTATTGCATCACCCAAACAGATACTTATCGACTTGCAACCGTACACGGATAACATAAAGTCGATGAGTTTCCCCGACCATCATCAGTTCACACAAAAAGACATAGAGGATATAAACAAGACGTTTGCAGAGATGCCGTCGCCAAAAATAATATTAACAACAGAAAAAGACAACACACGCCTCTTTGGCATGGAAGGACTTAGTGATGACGTAAGACACAACATGTTCATTCTGCCTGTAGAGATAGAGCTCATGCTGAATCAAGAGGAAGAGTTTAACGAAAAAATAATAGGCTATGTACGAAAAAATTCAAGAAACAGCATCCTGGCTAAAGCAAAGGATGACCACAAGTCCGACAACGGCAATAATATTAGGAACAGGACTCGGACAATTAGCTTCAGAAATAACTGACACATACGAATTTCCATACAACGAAATTCCGAACTTTCCTGTGTCTACAGTAGAAGGTCACGCTGGTAAACTTATCTTTGGAAAACTTGGCGACAGAGAGATACTTGCCATGCAGGGACGTTTCCACTACTATGAGGGTTATGACATGAAAGAGGTGACATTCCCCATACGTGTGATGTATGAATTAGGAATAAAGACCCTCTTCGTATCAAATGCATCCGGAGGTATGAACCCGGAGTTCAAAATCGGCGACCTTATGATTATCACCGACCACATCAACTTCTTCCCTGAGCATCCGCTCCGTGGTAAGAACTTCCCTACCGGTCCACGTTTCCCTGACATGCATGAGACATACGACCTAAAACTAATAGCTCAGGCTGACGCCATCGCTAAGGAGAAAGGCATACGCGTAGTACATGGCGTATATGTTGGAGTACAGGGTCCGACTTTTGAGACACCTGCCGAATACAAGATGTATCATCGTCTTGGCGGCGATGCCGTTGGAATGAGCACTGTGCCCGAGGTTATCGTAGCCCACCACTGCGGCATAAAGACATTCGGAATAAGTATCATCACCGACCTTGGACTTGAGGACCAACCGGTAGAGGTAAGTCATGAGGAAGTACAGATAGCAGCCAACAAGGCACAGCCACTCATGACTGAGATCATGCGCGAGATGATAAACAGATCTTAAGACAGCTCGAAACATGGACATAGCGAAACTTGGTGAGTTCGGACTTATCGACCACCTTACAAAAGATATTAAACCAGTAAACAAATCAACATCATACGGCATAGGAGACGACTGTGCCGTATTGAGTTATCCAGACAAGGAAGTGCTTGTTACAAGCGACATGCTGATGGAGGGAGTGCACTTTGACCTGACTTATATAGACCTTCAGCACTTAGGCTATAAGGCGGCAATGACCAACATCAGCGACATCTTCGCAATGAACGGCACCCCACGCCAACTCGTTGTCAATATAGCACTCAGCAAACGTTTCACCGTTGAAGACATGGAAATGCTATATGACGGTATGAAGATGGCATGCAACAAATGGAACGTTGATATTGTTGGTGGTGACACCACATCGTCGTTTACAGGTATGGCAATAAGCATAACATGTATAGGCGAATGTGCCAAGGAAGATATCATATACCGCAATGGCGCACAAGACACAGACCTTATATGCGTAACAGGAGATCTTGGAGCCGCATACATGGGACTTCAGTTGCTTGAGCGCGAGAAGAGCGTATATTATCAGCAGGTGGACGAGGCACGCAAAAAGAACGACAAGAAAGCACTTGAGCAACTTGCCCACTTCCAACCGGAATTCGCAGGGAAGGAATACTTGCTGCAAAGACAGCTCAAGCCAGAGGCAAGGGGCGACATCCTCATGCGGCTGAGCCAGATGAACATCCGCCCTACATCTATGATTGATATCAGCGATGGATTAAGCAGTGAACTTCTACATATCTGCAAACAAAGCCAATGCGGATGCCGTATATTTGAAAAGAATATACCTATAGACTATCAGACAGCAGTAATGGCTGAAGAGCTGAACATGAACGTAACAACTTGTGCCCTCAACGGAGGCGAAGACTACGAGCTGCTGTTCACCGTGCCAATTGGCGACCATTCAAAAATAGAGGAGATGGACGACGTGAAGTTGATAGGACATATCACGAAGAAAGAATTCGGCACCATGCTTGTGACACGCGACAGTCAGGAATTTGAGTTAAAAGCACAAGGCTGGACTAATATCTAACGTCAAAGTTGTTAAAAAAACAAAACACAGCCACCTTTTGCTCACAAAAGATGGCTGTTTGTTAATAAAATACATTACCTTTGCACCCAGTTTTTAAGACCAATCCGTTGGTGCCATAGCTCAGTTGGTAGAGCAAAGGAC
>JAFQGS010000008.1 GCA_017415455.1 Prevotella sp. | reverse complement strand
TATCTTCTTTTCACTTTTCACGTTAATCAACTTATTAAAGGAGTGAAGGAGTGCAGGAGTGACGCTTCGCTTAGGAGTGCAGACAATAGCTTGACACGCATACGTCCTCTATCTCCCTCTATCTTCCTCTACCTCCTTCTAACTTCTTACGAAGACTCGTCAACTCGTCTCCTCGTTTACTTAAAAAAGCTGTTGAGATAGGTCTCAAGGGCTGTGTAGCCTGACGGTGTGACGGTGTTGTTGTCGGGCTGTGACGGGTTGTAGCCGTGGGCTGTCTCCCATGCGTCGGGCATGCCGTCGGCGTCGGTGTCGGCAGGTACGGTGTAGTCAGTACTGTAAGGGTAGAAGCCCTCGGCGTCACTCTCGCTGTCGAGTGCTCCCCTACCGTATGACGCGCCGCCGTAGGTTGCCGTTCCCTTACGCACATCGCTGATGATGCGCTGCTCCACACGGTCGCGGTTTATCGTTCCCACATTATCAAGCACATGGCGGTATGCCTTGTCGGCAGTATCGTAAGTGGTGAGCGCATACGCCTGGTAGTCGTAGTTGCCACGGCATCCGTCGTTGGTATAGCGGTAGTATGGCAGCGACGGTGTTATCTTCTGATCAGCCCTTATCTGGTCGAGGGTGTAAGTCTCGGCATTCACGGCGAGCCAGTTGTCGCGTGTCACCTTCTTGTTGCCATGCATCTTATTGCCGCTGACATACCATTTTGACGGTCCCCATGATGTTGCTCCCTTGCGTGCGTAGTTGGAGCTGAGGAAGTTGGATGTCTCGGGTGTCATTGGTCCGGGCTTGTAATAGTTGGCAATGAAGTTGCACTCGTGTGCCGAGTTCTTGCCGTTGAACGCTTCTATCTTTGCCGTGTTCTCTCCACCGTAGCATGCGTTGGCACCGCCATAGTTGTAGTTGACGTTGTTGATGTACTCTATGAATGTCACTCCGTCCTCTCCTCTGGCTCCGTTGATGCGGCAGCTGCGTGACTTGTTGTGTGCGAGGAGGTTGTGATGGTATGTCGCCGGCGAGCCTCCCCACTGGCATCCGTAGCCTCTGACGCCCTTGAAGTGGCCGGCGTTGTAGAAGCCTTCGTGCACGATGCAGTTCTGGATGGTGAGGAAGTGTGAGTCGAAAGTGTTGAAGTTCTCCTCCACCGACCATCCGAAGGTGCAGTGGTCGAAGATGAAGTTATAGCAGTTCTCCGCTCCCACGGCGTTCTCCTTTACGAGGGCTCCGCGTGTGTTGTTCTTTCCGATGCGGAAGCGCACGTTGCGCACAATGAAGTTCTGCGAGCCTCCGAAGTTCACCTTGTGATGACTGATGAGTATTCCGTCGCCCGGTGCTGTCTGTCCTGCAAGTGTCCAGTCGGCACGCTTCACACGCAGGCTGCTGTTGAGGCGTATCTGTCCTGACACGGCGAAGACTATTGTTATAGGCTTGCCCGGGTGCTGGCTGAACGCCCAGCGCAGCGTTCCCTCTGTGCCGTCGTCGGCGAGTGATGTCACCCTGACGACCTCGCCGCCACGTCCGCCGGTGGCATACTTACCGAAGCCTTCGGCTCCGGGGAATGCGATGAGTGCCTGCACCGGGGCTGCCACTACCGGCTCGCCCACTACTCCATGACGAGACACACATCTTATTATATAAGGAGTGGCGTCGGCATCGGGTGTTATGTATGTTGGTTCTGTCACCGTCGCAACGAGGTCGGCGCCACGATATACGAGCCATGCGGCAACAGAGGCGTCGGCATTCCATCTTATCTGCCGTCCCATCTGCACGAAGCCATCCGCCTTTGACACGGCGGCGAGTGTCTGCTGTGGTGTGAACGGTGTGTTGCCCACCTGTGAGAAGAGGTATGACGGGTTGAAGTAGGCGTCGTATTCCTGCTGTGTGAGCTGCTTGCCGAAGGATATGCGGTGCGAGGTGTCAACAAGGTTGCCGCTGAAGTCGGTATTACGGTATTCATAATATGAGGCAGTGAGCTCTGAGCCACCCCACTTGTTCCATCCTTCGGGACGTATATGTGAGCCCAGGCGGCAGTTGAGGAACGCTGTTCCGGAATGCTTCTTCCACGGTCTGCCCAGCACGTAGTCGCCAGTTGGGACATCGGCATTGGCAGTGATGTCGCAGCGGTTGAAGACGAGTCCGACGTTGATGGTGTCGGCGCTCTGCAGCAACGGATGTGTGGCGCGTGTGAGCTTGAGCCAGCTGTCGGCGGCCGCGGTGATGTAATGGCCTCCCTTGACGCAGTTTATCCGGCACTGCTCGAACCACTCAAGACCGCTGTCATAGATAAAATCGGTGGCTCCCTCTATGAGGCAATTGATGAAATAGCCACGGCATCCGATGTCTGCCTTATATGTGTCCTGGAATCCCAGCATCTTACAATTGCGGAAGATGTGTCTGTCGCCGGCGGTATAGAGCGCCTCCGCCTGTCCCACATTGCCCGCGGTGTTGCGTATTGTGATGTTCTCCGCATAGAAGTCGTGCGCAAAGATGTTAAGTGCGGCACAGTCGGTATAGCGCTTGCCGGGACCGAGCTTGCCTCTGCTGACGCTGCTTGTGAGTATTGTTCCGTCGCGGCTCTCGCCGATGATGCTGACCACCTTGTCGCGGTTTGCCTTGGAGCCAACGGTGACATTCTCCTCATAGACGCCGTCGCTGACGATGATGATGCCGCGCTCACCGCTCCTGACAGCATCGACGGCAGCCTGAACGGATGTGAACTGCGCTGTTCCGTCCTTGGCAACGGTATAGACTGTGCAGCGGGCTGGAGCCTTGCGCAACTGCGGACGTGAGTCGCGTGAAGGAACGCCGGCGGCTGTCTGTGCCAGGGACATTGCAGAGATTACAAGAAATGTAATAAGAAATGATAATTTTAATGACACTTTCTTCATAGTAGTTATAGATTTTATAAATATATTTTCCCTATTAAGGCATACAAAACTACATTTTTATTATATAATACGCAAAATAAAATGGTGTTTTTATGGTTTCTCATTATGAAAGAGGGCAAATATTTTGCTTTTTGAAATTAAACATCTAACTTTGCAACAACTGGTAGGACTTTTTTTAAACTTTAATGAATATGAACAAAAAGATTATAATTCCATTGGCTTTCGTTGTGGCTCTGCTTATTGGCGGCATTGTGTATCTGGCAATGAGTCTTGACAAGCAGAAGCAGGTGAACAAGGACATGCAGGAACTGGCAGAGCTGGACAAGAAGGAGATGGAGAACGAATATGAGCAGTTTGCGCGACAGTACAGCGAGATGAAGACGATGATAAACAACGACTCTATCGTGGCGCAGCTGACGCAGGAGCAGATGAAGACACAGAAGCTGTTAGAGGAACTGAAGAACCTGAGGGCTTCTGACGCAAGGGAGATAACACGACTGAAGAAGGAGCTGGCGACATGCCGTGCCGTGATACGCAGCTACATTCTGGAGATTGACTCGCTGAACAGGCTGAACCAGAACCTGACGGAAGAGAACACAAGGATGAAGGGCCAGTATGAGGAGGCGACAAAGCAGATTGAGGGTCTTAACGCCGACAAGCAGTCGCTGTCGGAGAAGGTGGCGATTGCCGCACAGCTTGACGCCACGGGAATATCGCTGACCGCCAAGAACAAAAGGGGCAAGACAACGGAGAAACTGAAAAAATGCAAGACTCTGCAGGTGGGCTTCAACATAGCAAAGAACGTTACGGCGCAGAGCGGAGTGAAGACATTGTATGTGCGCATAGCAACGCCTACCGGCTCGGTACTGACAAAGGGCGGAACATTTACTTACGAGAACAAGAATCTTCAGTATTCGATGAAGAAGGCTGTGGAGTATAACGGCAACGAGACATCGGTGGTGATGTACTGGGATGTTAATGAGTTCCTGGCCGAGGGTACGTATCACGTGAGTGTCTTCGCTGACGGCAACATGATCGGCTCACGGAGTTTTACGTTTAAGTAGATTGTTTTAGTTAACGAGGAGCCTCACCCCCAACCCCTCTCCATGATGAGAGGGGAGTAGGTAGATGAGTTTTGTGTATAAGTTAACAAGTTGACAAGTCTTCGTAAGAAGATAGAAGGAGGTAGAGGAAGATAGAGGGAGATAGAAGACACGTGTTGTTGAGCGAAGGCGAAAAAATGCGTGTAAAGCATCCGTCTGCACTCCTAAGCGAAGCGTCACTCCTGCACTCCTATACTCCTTTAATAAGTTGATTAACGTGAAAAGTGAAAAGAAGATAGAGGGAGGTAGAGGAAGATAAAAGGAGATAGAGGACGTATGCGTGTCAAGCTATTGTCTGAACTCCTGACTGTTGAGCGAAAGCGAAAAACTCCAGCACTCCTACACTCCTTTTATAAGTTGACAAGTAAACGAGTTGACTTACAACACCACAATAAACAAAGAAGGCACCTTGAGGGGTGCCTTCTTTGTAATTTTAATCCAAATGAAACATTTCGTGTAATGGGATGGTGACGGGAGAATTGTCTTCGTTCACCTCCATTATGTCGGTATTCATATCCCACCAACGCTGTGTTATCTCGTCAACAGCATCGGTGTCCTGACTGGTCTTCTCGCTGTTGCACTCCTGATAGGAGAACAGGATGTTTGTGTCTTTGTCCCAATAGATACTGTAGTTGCCAACACCGGCATCCTTAATCATCTTCTGCAACTCCGGCCATATATTGCGATGGCGACGCTCATACTCCTCCTCGCATCCTGGCTTGAGGAACATCTTAAAGGCAAATCTTTTCATAGTTTTAAGGGATATTGTTTGTTTTATTAATACTTCTTCACTCCTACAATCTCTGTTGGCTTCTGCTCCTTATTGCGACGGTTGGTGACGGTAACCACAGCCTGGGCAAAGCTGAGGAATGCCTGTCCGGTCATACTTGCCACGTCGAGAGCTGCCGGTGTTCCTTTGTCGCCATTCTCGCATATACTCTGTACTATAGGTATCTGAGCCAGCAGAGGGCAGTTCATCTCCTGAGCAAGGTTCTTACAGCCATCCTTTCCGAAGATATAGTACTTGTTCTCGGGGAGTTCCGCCGGTGTGAACCATGCCATATTCTCTACAAGACCGAGGATTGGCACGTTGACTTTCTCATTGGTGTACATATCTATACCCTTACGCGCATCTGCAAGGGCTACGCTCTGCGGGGTGCTCACGATGACTGCTCCTGTGATTGCCAACGTCTGAAGAAGGGTGAGATGGATGTCGCTTGTGCCCGGAGGTGTGTCAAGGATGAAGTAATCGAGTTCGCCCCAGTCGGCATCGGCAATGAGTTGTTTCAACGCATTGCTTGCCATGCCACCGCGCCAAAGAGTGGCAGTATCGGGATTAACGAAGAAACCG
>JAFQGS010000116.1 GCA_017415455.1 Prevotella sp. | reverse complement strand
CTACCTACACCCCACTGAACTTGGTTGTAACCACCTGTCAATGTTGCCCAGTTTGAGTTGTAAAGTTCTGTGTTTGCTGCATCAACAATACGGATTCTCCATGCTACATTCTGCTCAACAAGAAGGTCCATGTCAATAGCACTAACATTAAATTTAGTTCCTTCTGCTACGTTAAGGTCAAAACCGAAGCTGTAATTTTCAGAACCCTTCACATAAGAATCATCCTTTGCAAAGTTTGTGCACTGCATCTTCCACACCCAATTGATATTGTACTCAACACCTCTTAGGAATACACGACCTGTAGTAAGAGCGCCTGCATCATCTTTTGCCAATGTCGCTGTCAATTCATCTGTTGCAAAGAATGTAGCCGTCAGACCATCCGCACTTTTTGCCATGTCAGCCTCAGAGCTGAAATACGCTGAGCCATATTCGTCATAAATCTTAGAGCCATCACCTGGATCAAAAGACGGGCGCTGGATACCTACACTCACTTCTGTCTGAGCAAATGCTGTGCTTGACAGGATAACTGCCAATGCTGAAAGTAAAATTTTCTTCATGTTTTCTTGTTTTAATTTGTAAAATAGTAATAAAATATAAATGTCGCCTGGGTCAGCATGTAACCCAGGCAACATTTTGGGCTTTTTATTGTCTTACGTATGGATTGTAACCTGGGTTCTGTCCGAACTCCTCGGCATTCTGAAGCTTGTCAAGGAATGTGTTAGGGATAGGCCACAAGTTGTTGTGCTCTGCTATGCAGTCGTCACCTGTCATACTTGGGTTATGTCCGCGAACATACTCTACGAGTTTGCCTGTACGCTTGAGGTCGAACCAACGGAGGAACTCACCGCAAAGCTCACGTGCACGCTCCTCAAGAATCCACTCTACTGTCATGTCGCCAGCAGCAACCTGAACATCAGAGAGCTTGTAACCGTCGGCAACAACGCGCTGGTTGCGGATTTCCTTATTGATAATGTTTGCGGCAGCAGCCTTGTCGCCAAGACCGATGTAGCACTCAGCAGCGATGAGAGGCATCTCTGCGTAACGCATCACAGGAACGTCAGCGTAGCAAACACGTGTGTTAGCACCCTGGAGCAGGATAGTACCATTAGGATCACGGTCCCAAACACGGAACTTCATGAAGCGTGGGAACGACTTAGCGATAAACTGTGTTGTTGTTGGGTCTGTAGCTGGGTCTTTAACCTTACATCCACCCTTTGCGTTAACATTCTGTGTGTCGAATACGTCGTCAATACCTACGATGGCATAACCCTTAACAGCAGCTGCGTCTTTCTCTGCATCTGTCACACTCTCCTTTGTGAACTTGAGAGCAGTGTTACCTGCCTTAACGCTCTTGTTGAGGAGTCCGTGGTCATTCTCAAGATAATAACGATCTACCATAGCCTGATTCCACTTGTATGTTCCACGTGCTGCGTTCTCTGGGAATTCCTCCTGGAAGAGTACCTCATAACGCTTGTCCCATGGCTGCCACAACTTGAGGAAGTAGTATGTAGGCATAAGCAACTGGTTCTCCTTCGGATACTCGTAAGTACTTGCAGAATTGATGATACCAGCATTGTCTACGAGGCTTGGTGAGAAGTAGCAGTGCAGACGGTTAGGATTGCTTGCCTGTGGGTTGAGAGAAGAGTTTGATGAGTGTGTTACAACCCAAAGGAACTCTGTGTTATTCTTATTGTTCTTAGCCTGCCATATCTCGTCGTATGTGCCATAGAGAGATATACCGAGGTTACCCTTGTTGTTGATAACATAGTTTGCTGCGTCGAGAGCCTTCTGGTAGAAAGCCTTCTGAGCTTCAGAACCAGCTTCCTCATACTGAGCGCGTGCAAGACAAACACGTGCCAACAGACCGTAAGCGGCTTTCTTTGTAGAGCGGCCGATGTCACCGTTCATTGGATTAACAGTAAGACTTGCGATAGCCTGCTCTGCGTCTGGAATAATCACCTCGTCGTAAATAACCTTGCGGTCTGTACGTACTGCAGTAAACTCAGGTGTCTGAGTCTCCTTAACGCGCATCTCAATATCGCCGAAGAACTCAACGAGCCACCAGTAGCAGTATGAGCGCATGAAGCGAGCCTCACCGTTGAAGGCGTTGTACTGCTGGTCAGACAGACCTTCGCACTGGTCAAGACGGTTGATAACAGTGTTGCAGACATTGATGTTATCATATACACGGTTCCATGCGTTAGCAATCTGTCCGCGGTCGCCCTGCAGGTCAATATAGCGTGTCAGCTGCTTACCGTAACCATAGTTGTTTGGTGAGTTCTGCCAGATATCGCCCGAACCTTCCATATAGAGGACAGGATCCTCACGTCCGTAGTATTTCCAACGGAAGTTATAGTACATCTGGTTAACAAGTGCCTCCATTCCCTCCGGAGTAGAGAATACAGCATCTGCGTCCTCGCCTGAAGGATCGTATTCATCCAGGTTACAAGAGGTGAATCCGAAAGCGACGGCGCCAAGGAGTAATACTCCTGTGATATATTTTTTCATTAGTTTCATGATTCAAGGTAATTTAGAAGTTAATATTTAAACCTAATGTCACGCTGCGAGAATCGCCTTCTGGGTCGCGATCTTCAAGCCAGTTCTCCTTTGCAGAGTAGAATGGGTTTGTCACTGTGCAGTATATGCGTGCGTTCTGGATGTTAATCTTGCTGAGAACGCTCTTTGGCAATGTGTAACCAAGAGAGATACGCTTGATCTTTATGAATGACTGCTCGCAGTAAGAGAGTGACTGGTAGCCAACGTAGTCGTAGAGTTTACGTCCCTTGTAAAGTGCAGGAAGACTTGCGCCTTCGTTTGTGCCTGCAATCCAGTAGTCCATATTTGTGAAGTCACCACCTGTAGAAGGATCGAATCCTGCTGTTGGGCTGGCACCCCAGTGTCCCCAGCGTGCATACAAGTAGATGTTAAGATCCCAGTTCTTGTAGCGGAGGTCGTTGTTGAATCCTGCGAACCAGTCTGGTGATGTAGAACCTACGAAGTCAACATCCTTGTTCTGGTCGATAACACCGTCGCCGTCAAGGTCAGCAACTCTGATGTCACCAGGTGCGAATGGCTGAGTCTTGTCAGCATCCTTGTAAAGCATTGTACCATTAGCGATGGCGTTCTCTACGTCCTGTGTTGTCCAGATACCATCATACTTGAATGTGTTGTAAGACTTGATTGGGTGACCGAGCATCAATGTACCGTCTTCCTTGTTTGTTCCAACCTGGATGTTTGTTCCGTCAACGAGGTCGAGAATCTTCTCACGGTTAGAAGAGAATGTCAATGTAGAGTTCCAGTCAAAGTCCTTAGATACGATGTTGCGGCTGTTGACTGTGAACTCGAAACCGCGGTTCTGTGTAGATCCAATGTTTGTGTATGTAGCATACTTACCGTCCTGACCTGCAGATGTAGGAAGTGAGCGGAGGAGGATAAGGTCTGTTGTCTTGGTGTTATACCAGTCGAACACGATGTTTACACGGTTCTTGAACAATGTCATGTCGAAACCGAGGTCAACAGTCTTTGACTTCTCCCACTTTGTGTCTGTATTACCGATTACATAGTAGCCAGAACCATTGTTGTCGAGTGTACCGAGGATGTAACGGTTGGCTGCTGTATCCTGGAAGCCGAAGCTCCAGTTAGCGAATGTGATACCAGACTTTGTTCCGTAAACACCGATACCAGAGTTACCTGTAACACCGTATGTAGCGCGGAGCTTGAGGTCTGTGAGCCATGACTTTGTGCTCTCCATGAACTTCTCGTCAGAGATACGCCATGCTATAGCTGCTGATGGGAACCAATCCCACTTGTGACCGTCGGCAAGACGTGAAGCACCGTCGCGACGCATAGATGCTGTGAAGAGATAACGTCCCTTGTAGTCGTACTGGATACGTCCTGCGTAAGAGAAGTTCTGCTCCTGTGTGTAGCCGCTTGAGTGGATTGAAGAACCGTCGTTACCGTCGTTGCTTGCCATGTTCCACCAGAGGTTGCTTGCGAGCAGCTGACCTATAGAAGACGCAGCGAGGAAGTCCTCTGTCTTGCGGTTCCAAGATGTGAGGGCTGTGATGCTGAGGTTGTGGTCCTCAGGAAGCATTGTGAACTTATAGGTAAGGATGTTGTTCCACTCCAGATATGTGCCAGAAGATTTTGTATATGTAGCTGTTGACTTGTTTGTACCGCTCTCAATCTGGTCTGCAGACGCTGCGTCAACGTATGAGCCGTTAGAAGAGTTTGAGAGGTGGGTGTTGAGCTGTGTACGGAATGTCATGCCCTTGAAAGGACGGATGTCAGCATAAACGTTTGCCACTACGTTTGTAGAGTTGCGCTTAGCGCTGTAAAGACGCTCTGACTCGTTGTCGATGAGTGGGTTTACATAACCACCTGCATCGAGAGGACGCTCTACGAGCTCATTACCGATGATATACTCGTCAAGTTCTGCGTCGTAGTATCCGTATGGGCTACCCAGCTGTGTGTCTGTAACAGTTGCTCTCTCATAAGGAGAACCTGTGTGACGGTTGTGTGTGAGCTGGAAGTTAACACCTGCGCTGATCCAGTCGTACAGCTTATGGTCGATGTTTGCGCGGAGTGTGTAGCGGTCTGTACCCTTGCTGTCCTTCCACTTGCTGCCTCTGTTGGCATAGCCGAGAGAGAAGCGTGCAGATGTCTTCTCTGTACCTCCTGACAATGTAACAGTGTGCTTTGTGCTTACTGTCATGTCCTTCTGCAGAAGGTCCTCATAGTCGGTCCATGCGCCAGCTCTGTAAGCAGCGTAAGCCTCGTTGCTGCCGAAGATAGAGAGGTCGTCAGCAGGGCTGTTCCACAAGCCTGCATTCTCTGCAGCCTGACGGCGTGTCTCATACCAGTTCTCGCCCTCACGGTAGTCAGGACGGTCAGGACGGAATGCGCCTGTAACGAAGCCGCTGTAAGAAACGTGCATCTTGCCTACGTCAGCCTTCTTTGTTGTGATGATGATAACACCGTTGGCACCCTGTGAACCGTAGATGGCTGTTGAAGAGGCATCCTTCAATACGTCAACCGACTCGATATCGTCTGGGTTGAGGTCGCTCATTGAGCCACCCATCACACCGTCGATAATAACGAGAGGTGCGTTGTTACCGTTGATTGAACGGTTACCGCGGATACGCAGCTGGTCGCCGTTTACGTCAAGACCAGAGATGCGGCCCTGGAGGGCTGTAGAGAGGTCGGATGTTGGAGCCTGCACGATGGCCTCAGACTTGATTGACGCAACAGAACCTGTAACGTCGCGTTTCTTTACAACACCGAAACCGATTACCACAACTTCGTCAAGGTCGTTCTGCTCTGGCTGCATAGTTACCTTAACAGGTGTACCTGCCACTGCTGTTGGGTTAGCAGTCTGGTAGCCAATGTAAGAGATCTCAAGCTCTGCCTTGTTGCCAGGAACAGAGAGAGAGAAGTTACCGTCAAGGTCTGTCACTGTTGCCAACTGAGACCCTTTTACTCTAATGGTGACGCCAATCATTGGATCACCATACTCGTCAAGTACTTGTCCGGAAATTTTCTTTGACTGATTAGCTTCTTGCACAACAGCTGTCTGTTCTGCGCGTGCATCCATAGGATTCAGGCAGAATAACGCTGAAAGAGCCGCAAGAACCAATGTAGTAGATTTAAAGCCTTTCATCATTTTTTATAGGTTAAGTTAATAAAAATATATTTTCTCCTTATTATATATAGTAATTAATAGTATTTTCGCTTTATTGCACGAAGTGGGATTGTGCCCTTTAAGACGGGCAGATGGTAATGATAATTTTAAGGTTATTAACGTTAATATTAGATTTATTTGCAAAGGTATTATTTAAAATCAATACTCAATGTATTTAATTCTTAATTTTTGTTAATCACGTATGTATTAATAGTAAATATTATCTGCATATATATAATGTATTACTTACAGCTGTTACGCATTTATATAAGACAGACACATACAAGTGATTCTGAACTTTGTTTATTTGCAAATATATGCATAAAAGAGTTATTACGGGCAGCATTGGCAAAGAAATATTACATGACGGTATGTTTTTGGGATTTCCGACATCCTTGTGGCATTAATTTACACTTGCGGGAGGTGAAAAGTGAACAATTAAAAGTGAAAAGTATATAGGTTATGAGGTTGACGTTATCGTTCACGTTGACGTTCACGTCAATATAACAAAATGCAAGCGCAGGGGCGTTTTCGCTTACAATTTGATTTTCGCAATGACGGCGAGAATGGCGATTGTCTGAAATAAATGGAAGACGGTGCGGCAGAGGGCACTCACAGAGGGGAATAAATTGTGCGGGATTCTCCTTCGGGGCATCTTCGCTTTGCTGACTTCTCCCTGTCATGAGCACACTGCGAATATCCCACGTATGCCCTCTCCCTGGCTGAGTATTATGGCTTTTGTCTGCCATGGATATGCAATGGCGGCATGATGACATAGTGATGATGAGATGATGGCATAGCGACGGCGGTGCGATTTCATATGCGATGGTGGTAGGATGGCATAGCCATGGTGGTGCGATTTCATATGCGATGGCGGTAGGATGGCATAGCCATGGTGGTGCGGTTTCATATGCGACGGCAACAGGATGGCATAGCGATGATGGTGCGATGACATAGCGATGATGGCACGATAAAATTGCAATCATACATAAATGGCATAGTTATCATACGTAAATGGCATAGTTATCATGCATAAATGGCATAGTTATCATGCGTAAATGGCATAGTTATCATGCGTAAATGGCATAGTTATCATGCGTAAATGGCATACTTTCAGAGGGCTTCGCATGCCTTGAAGGCACGGAAGACGGTGTTTCGGGAAGTGAAAGAAGTGACGAGAAAAGGCCGTCTGGCAACGTGTCTCGCTGCTGTTTAATGCTCATTCGCATTAGCCGGCTCGGCGCAATGGGCGGAATTTGGGTCTGCAGGCGCTGCAAAAGGGCATCATTCGGACTTCTGATTTTCTATTTCAGCGAAAACGCGCAACGGTTTTCAGAAAGCAGAATGACAGCTTTTCTCTTTAAATGTTTACATAATGATTTTAGGAGAGAGGCACGTTTCTCATCTGAAAAACAGTGCGTACATAATAAAAAAAGTGGCAGCCTAAGCGGTGCGTCGCATGCTGCCGTCTGGTCTATTTTGTCTACTCGTGTTCACGCACTCACTCAGCCCCCTAACCAGCCCACAACTTTCGTTGATGGCACAAAGGTAAGCAAAACACACAGAAGTTGCAAATATTTCATTCTGTTTATTGCAAAGCAGAGATATATGCCATTCCCACGTCTTTCACGAAAGGAGCAGAGGAGCCCGGCAATGTGTCTTCACCGCTTCATCAATAACATAAAAACCGGCAGCGCATCACTGCGCCACCGGTCCATATCTTCTGTAAAGTATTCGAATTAAGTCTTATAATACTCTATATGTTCAGATTGTGCTGTTTCTACCATTCGTAATTAGACTCCCATTCCTCGCCGTAGTCGGTATAGCCCAGCCAGCTTTCTTCCTTGGATGTGGCATCTACGCGCTCGTCGTCCTCTTCCTCGTCGGGGATGACGTCCTCAATCTCGTCGTTTATTGAGGTGAAAAGGAGGTTCTCTATATTCAGACTGATAACATCTATCGCCGGTGCTGTATAAATCTTTCTCATAAGTCTTAGTTTATTTTATTATTACTTTCTTTCCGTTCTTTATATACACGCCCTTGTGCAGCGGCTGCTCTACCGCCTGACCCGAAAGGGTGTAGTAAGCATCTATCTTATGTGCGCCGTCAGCGTTGGCTGAGCTTATGCCGGTGGTGCCGCTGTCGTCAAAGACAAAGCCGTAGGAACTCTTGCCCGACACGCCCTGTGCCTGCAGGCTGGTAAGAGGATAGTATGCCAGTCCTGACGCTATGCCGCGGTTTGACGGATAATAGAGTCCGACGTGACGGCTGCCATGACCTACCACGTAATAGTTCTTATAGTTATTGTCAGTTATCTCTATCTTCTCAGTAGCACCCACAAGTCCGTTTGTCTCCGGGCGCCTGCTCTCGTCGAATGTGCCGCCGTATGTAAGGTAGATGGTTGGACGGTCTTGCCTGTCAATAAGAATCACAGGGGTGTTCTCTGGCACCACATTGCCGATAGCCTTTATCGTGATGGTGCGATCTACAATCTCTGTCGCCACGTATGCTGTGACGCCCTCAGGCAGGGTCATGTTCTGGTCGAAGAAGAATGTTGCCCAGGAGTAGTTCTCGCAGTCAGACTGCGCCATGGTCTTAAGCATTGAGCCTGGCTCTACAATCTCTTCTATGCTGAATTTCTTGAACTTGATGTCGTAGGCGCCTGCACCAAGTCCTATATAGTCTTCCTCATACACGAATCCGATGGTCTTCTCATCCAGCATTGCCATTGAAGAGTATGCCGATGTGGTGTTTGACACGCGTATGGCTTCTTCCCATCCCGACGCAAAGGTTGCTGGATTGGTGTAGTTATCGCCTATCGCATTTCCGTCCTCGTCGCCAATCTTCTTATAGAATATGGCAAGATTGCTGCGGCCTGTGCCACCACTGGAAGGGCCGGCAGGCATCGACTGCAGGGCATACAAGCCTTCACCATCCTTGCCTACGGCTTTTATCAGAAGTAGTTCGCCATTAGTACCCTGGTCATTAGCATCAATACCTTCTGTTGCAGTTCCCCATGAACCAGCGCCAGCAGGATTATCTTTCGTCGGCTTTGTAGTGAAATTATATATATTAAAGAGTCTGCCGCCCTCTGTGCGACTGCTTACAACAACATTGCCATTGGGAAGTTCCTCACATTTTGCTTCGTCACCTTTGGTTACGGCCCTACCTCCAAGTCGGTTCCATGTTACACCGAAGTCATCTGAATACAAAACGACCGAATAGGTTGTTTTGCCTAATAATGCAGGAGCTGCATCAGAATTATTTACTTTCGTACATAATGCAGCATAGAGACGGTAGTGACTACCAACTTTCAAGGTTTTACTTTGATATATCTTTCCGCTACTGAAGAAGGCACCATCGCAATCTGAGCCTACCGCCGAATAAATAGCGTCTGTAACCGCACCGTGATCAGTCCACGTATTCCCGGCGTCATTACTTGTTATCCTGTGAGTGCCTAAAAACGAGGCAGGATTATTGGTCCATAATATACGATACTCTCCATGCGATGTATGAAAAGACTCCTCACCTGCAGCACACATTATAAGAATGTTTTCTGGATTTTCCCAATCGGCAACTACAGCGATGTCTCCATATCCATATGTGTCTGTGCCCTGCACAATGCGCTTGTCACCTGTCCATGTCTGTCCGCCGTCATAACTCTTGCGCATCATGAGGTCAATACGGTTACCGTTTGTGCCATTGCTCCATGGAGTTTCTATTGAGCCCCAAGACAAATCAATCGTAATATCAGTCTTATTCTGACCTACGTCACCACCGGCATAACGCCTGTCGGCAAAACATATCACCCCATCTCTTGTCTTTACGATAGCAGGAATACGATGTGGCACATATAAGCCTTCTTCTGCCGCCGTATGCTCACATGGCGAATAGAACACCACACCATTAGTTAGTGGTGTCGTCTCTTCTGTCTGTGCGAACACGTCAACTGCAAAAAGCAGAGAAAGGACCAAAAACGTGAGATTGCGAAAAAGCCGTGCGTTTGTCATCGTAGATACACCTATATTATTAAGACATGAGAATAGATGAAGTTTCATATTTCTTAAAGTATTGGTTTTTTGAATGTTTAATCTTTGTAATTCCTTAATGTCCACTAATAAAGTTCTACAAAGTTATATTAATTGACAGAAACAATAACTACCATTCACCAATCATTAACGTTTGTTAATATCGGGGGGGTATTTAACACTATTTAATTTTTCAAACTGAAAAATCAGCCATTTTAGCTTCATTTTAAGATAAAAAACCAATATTTCTATCCAAATGCATTATCCGCCTTAAGATTCTTACTGACAGGAAACAAAACTGTGGAATACTACAGACAGAAATTATAAGAACTCAAGTTTTGCAAGTACAAAACTCAAAGCAGACAAAGGAAGACAGGGGAGTCATAGAAGGGGTTCCCCTGAGCGAAGCGGCATATTGATGGCGAAGCGAATAAAAAAAGGCAAGCACAAACTGTGCCTGCCTTTTAATCTTATTATCAACCTGAGAGGTTAGTCGTTAGCCTCTGCTGGTGTCTCTACAAAGTCAAGTATATTGCGGCTGTTGGCCTGAAGACGGTCGTGCTCATCCTTCGAACCGACGATAATCTTACCGAACTCACGCATACCTGTACCGGCTGGTATAAGGTGACCGCTGATTACGTTCTCCTTCATACCCTCCAGACGGTCCACCTTTCCGCGGATAGCTGCCTCGTTGAGAACCTTTGTGGTCTCCTGGAACGATGCCGCAGAGATGAAGCTCTTTGTCTGAAGTGCCGCACGGGTGATACCCTGCAGGATCTGTGTTGAGGTGGCTGGCACAGCATCGCGAACCTGAACAAGCTTGAGGTCACGGCGCTTGAGACTTGAGTTCTCATCGCGCAACTTGCGTGCTGTTACTATCTGACCGGCCTTGAGTGTCTCAGAGTCACCGGCATCGGTAACAACCTTCTTACCCCAGATGCGGTCGTTCTCCTCAGCGAAGTCGAGCTTATCTACTATCTCCTGCTCAAGGAATGTGGTGTCGCCCGGATCGTTAATCTGAACCTTGCGCATCATCTGACGCACGATAATCTCAAAGTGCTTGTCGTTGATCTTAACACCCTGCAGACGGTAAACGTCCTGAACCTCATTAACGATATACTCCTGAACAGCGGTAGGACCCTTGATGGCAAGGATGTCGTTAGGTGTGATAACACCCTCAGAGAGTGGTGTACCAGCGCGTACGGCATCGTGCTCCTGTACAAGAATCTGCTTAGAGATAGACACGAGATACTTACGCTGCTCGCCTGTCTTTGATGTGACTATGATCTCACGGTTGCCTCGCTTAACCTTACCCATTGTCACCTCACCGTCGATTTCTGATACGATAGCAGGGTTAGAAGGGTTACGAGCCTCGAAGAGCTCTGTTACACGTGGGAGACCTCCGGTGATGTCACCACCCTTAATGGCTGTACGTGGAATCTTAATAAGTGTGGCACCAGTGCTTACTGTCTGGCCATCCTCTACTACCACGTGACCACCCACAGGGAAGATGTATGTTCCGACAACATTGCCCTTTGAATCTACGATATCGCAGGTTGGCACCATGCTCTTGTCCTTAGACTCGGTGATGATCTTCTCTGTAAGACCGGTTGTCTCGTCGGTCTCAGCATGGAATGTCGTACCTTCTACTACATCGCGGAACTTAAGCTTACCTGCGTACTCTGTAACGATAACAGCGTTGAATGGGTCCCACTTAGCAATAAGGTCACCCTTCTTAACTGTTGCTCCTGTCTTGAAATAGAGCGAGCTACCGTAAGGTACGTTAAGGGTAGAAAGGATAATATTTGTATTTGAGTCGATGAAACGGATTTCAGCCAGACGGCTTACAACCTTCTCACACTTAATCTCGCCGTTTTCACCTTCCTCCACGAATGGTACAGTGCGAAGCTCGTCGAACTCAATCTTGCAATCATTCTTGGCAACGATGGCAGCGTTGGCTGCTGCATTACCAGCCACACCACCGGCGTGGAAGGTACGAAGTGTAAGCTGTGTTCCCGGCTCACCAATAGCCTGTGCGGCAATGACACCTACAGCCTCACCCTTCTGAACCATGCGGCTTGTGGCAAGATTGCGGCCGTAACACTTCATACATACGCCATGCTTGCTCTCGCAAGTGAGAACGGAGCGGATCTCAACACTCTCAATAGGACTTTCGTCGATGATGCGTGCCAGAGGCTCTGTGATTTCCTCACCGGCAGCAACAATGAGCTCGCCTGTAGAAGGATGGATGATGTCGTGTACTGACACACGACCGAGTATGCGCTCATAGAGTGTAGAGATAACCTCATCGCCACTCTTCAGGGCTGTGCATACAAGTCCGCGCAGTGTGCCACAGTCTTCCTCGTTGATGATAACATCATGAGAAACGTCAACAAGACGACGTGTAAGGTAACCGGCATCGGCTGTCTTCATGGCGGTGTCGGCAAGACCCTTACGTGCACCGTGGGTAGAGATAAAGTACTCAAGCACTGACATTCCCTCCTTAAAGTTAGAAAGAATAGGGTTCTCAATGGTTCCGCGACCTTCAGCACCTGCCTTCTGAGGCTTTGCCATAAGTCCACGCATACCTGCAAGCTGCTTAATCTGCTCACGTGAACCACGGGCTCCAGAGTCGAGCATCATGTAAACAGCGTTGAAACCTTGGTCGGCCTCTGTCATCTGCTTCATGAGAACGTCGGCAAGGTCGTTGTTGACGTGTGTCCACGTATCAATAACCTGATTGTAACGCTCGGTGTCTGTGATGAATCCCATGTTATAGTTGTCGGTAATCTGACGAATCTCATCGTTACCCTTGTCAACAAGTCCCTTCTTCTCCTCTGGGATGATGATGTCGTCAAGGTTGAATGAAAGACCAGCCAGGTATGCCATGCGGTATCCAAGGTTCTTGATTCCATCAAGGAACTCACATGCCTCGGCAAAACCTACAGACTTGATAACATCGGCGATGATGTCACGAAGACTCTTCTTAGAGATAATCTTGTTTACATATCCTACTTCCTCTGGAATGATGCCGTTAACGATTATACGTCCGACAGATGTCTCTACCATCTTGTTAACGTAGTCTCCGTTCTCATCAATATCCTTCACCAGTACTTTCACCTGTGCATGGAGGTCGCACTTGCCCTCGTTATGAGCGATGATTGCCTCTTCTGGTCCATAGAAAGTGAGTCCCTCGCCCTTTGCTCCCGGACGAATCTTTGTAATATAATAGAGACCAAGCACCATGTCCTGAGAAGGAACTGTGATAGGCGCTCCATTGGCAGGGTTAAGGATATTGTGGCTCTGGAGCATCAATACCTGTGCCTCAAGGATGGCCTCGTTGCTCAATGGGAGGTGAACAGCCATCTGGTCACCGTCGAAGTCGGCGTTGAACGCTGTACATGCCAATGGATGCAACTGGATTGCCTTACCCTCAATAAGTTTTGGCTGGAAGGCCTGGATACCAAGTCGGTGAAGTGTAGGGGCACGGTTGAGCAACACAGGATGACCCTTCATCACGTTCTCAAGGATATCCCAGATTACAGGCTCACGACGATCTACAATCTTCTTTGCAGACTTAACGGTCTTTACGATACCGCGCTCTATGAGCTTGCGAATGATGAATGGCTTGTAAAGCTCTGCAGCCATCAACTTCGGCAAACCGCACTCGCCCATCTTAAGCTCAGGACCTACAACGATAACAGAACGCGCAGAGTAGTCAACACGCTTACCGAGAAGGTTCTGACGGAAACGTCCCTGCTTACCTTTCAGAGAGTCAGACAATGACTTGAGAGGACGATTGCTCTCACTCTTAACAGCTGAAGACTTGCGAGAGTTGTCGAACAATGAGTCAACTGCCTCTTGAAGCATACGCTTCTCGTTGCGAAGAATAACCTCAGGAGCCTTTATCTCCATGAGTCTCTTAAGACGATTGTTACGGATAATAACTCGACGATAGAGGTCGTTGAGGTCTGATGTAGCAAAACGTCCACCATCTAATGGTACCAAAGGACGGAGTTCCGGAGGTGTTACCGGGATAATCTTCATTATCATCCACTCCGGACGATTTATATTCTTACTGCCACGGAATGCCTCTACAACCTGAAGGCGCTTGAGGGCCTCTGTCTTACGCTGCTGTGAGGAATCGCTGTTAGCACGGTCACGCAGCTCGTACGAGAGGGCATCAAGGTCGATGCGTACAAGGAGGTCGTAAATAGCCTCTGCTCCCATCTTGGCAATAAACTTATTCGGATCGGTGTCCTCAAGTTGGTCGTTGCCTGCTGGCAAACTCTCGATGATTGAGATGTACTCATCCTCAGAGAGCATATCCATAACCTTTGAGCCATTGAGGTCTTCGCCTTCAGAATCTTTTCGTCCAGCGACAACACCTGGCTGAATTACTACGTACTTCTCGTAGTAGATTACAGAATCAAGCTTCTTGGTTGGTATGCCAAGCAGATAACCAATCTTATTTGGAAGAGAACGGAAATACCAGATATGGGCAACAGGAACAACAAGCTCAATGTGACCTGTACGCTCACGACGAACCTTCTTCTCTGTAACCTCTACACCACAACGGTCGCAGACGATACCTTTATATCTGATTCGCTTGTATTTCTGACAAGCACACTCGTAATCCTTTGTAGGACCGAAGATGCGCTCACAGAAAAGACCATCGCGCTCTGGTTTGTATGTTCTATAATTAATAGTCTCAGGTTTGGTAATCTCACCGTAAGAACTTTCGAGGATTTCCTCAGGAGATGCAAGTCCGATGGTAATCTTCGTAAAATTACTCTTTATCTTAGAATCTTTCTTAAAAGCCATAATTATGAATTATATTTGTTATGTAAAGAGTTTTTATTAATCAAGAGTCACACTCAGACCAAGTCCGCGCAACTCATGTAAGAGCACATTGAGAGATTCTGGAATACCAGGATTTGGCATTGCCTCACCCTTAACAATTGCCTCATAAGCCTTAGAACGACCTACAACATCGTCGGACTTGATAGTAAGAATCTCCTGAAGAACGTGGCTGGCACCAAATGCCTCAAGAGCCCATACCTCCATCTCTCCGAAACGCTGACCACCAAACTGTGCCTTACCACCGAGTGGCTGCTGGGTAATCAGAGAGTAAGGACCTATTGAGCGGGCATGCATCTTGTCCTCTACCATGTGGCCAAGCTTGAGGAAGTATGTTATACCTACAGTAGCTGGCTGGTCGAAGCGCTCACCTGTCTCACCGTCAAACAAACGTGTTGAGCAAAGACGTGGCAAACCTGCCTTGTCGGTCCACTCTTGGAGATCCTCAAGTTTGGCACCATCAAAGATAGGTGTAGCAAACTTAACTCCAAGACGTTTGCCGGCAACACCAAGAATTGCCTCGAATATCTGACCGAGGTTCATTCGAGAAGGCACACCTAATGGGTTCAGAACCAAGTCTACCGGACGCCCATCCTCAAGGAACGGCATATCTTCCTGGCGTACAATCTTAGAAACAATACCCTTGTTTCCGTGACGACCAGCAAGTTTATCACCGACTCCGATCTTACGTTTCTTAGCAACATATACCTTAGCCATCTGAAGGATACCAGAAGGAAGCTCGTCACCGATTGTGATAGCAAACTTCTTACGCTTCATCTCAGCATCAAGCAACTTGTACTTCTTTATGAAGTTAATTATAAGTTTCTGAATAAGCTCATTGGTATGCTCATCCTCTGTCCAGTTATTAGACTGAATGCCATCATACTCAAGATTCTTCAACTGTGCTGCAGAGAACTTGCTACCCTTGGTGATTATCTCTGCATCTGTATAATCTTTTACACCCATAGAGGTCTTATCCTCTGTAAGTGTAAGGAGTTTGTCCACGAGAATATCCTTAAGATCATTTATCTTTGCTGCATATTCCTCGTCAATCTTAGCGAGAATTACTTTATCCTGCTGCTTTGACGCACGGGTCTTTACTGCACGGGCAAAGAGTTTCTTGTCGATAACAACTCCAGTAAGAGATGGATTAGCCTTGAGTGAAGAGTCCTTAACATCTCCTGCCTTATCTCCAAAGATTGCACGAAGCAGTTTCTCTTCTGGTGAAGGATCACTCTCGCCCTTTGGTGAAATCTTACCAATAAGGATGTCGCCTGGTTCAACACGCGCACCAACACGGATTACACCATTCTCATCAAGATCTTTGGTTGCCTCCTCGCTTACATTTGGAATATCACTTGTAAACTCTTCTACACCTCGTTTTGTCTCACGCACATCAAGAGAATACTCATCAACATGTACTGAAGTCAGCACATCATCACGCACAACACGCTCATTAAGAACAATAGCATCCTCATAGTTGTAACCCTTCCATGGCATGTAAGCAACAAGGAGGTTACGTCCAAGAGCAAGCTCGCCATTTTCTGTAGCATATCCCTCTGTCAGGATATCTCCCTTCTTTACACGCTGACCTTTCTCGCATATAGGACGGAGGTCAATTGTCATATTCTGGTTTGTTCTGCGGAACTTAGGTATTCTGTACTCTTTCAGCGCAGGCTCAAAGCTTACGAACTCTTCCTCCTCTGTACGATCGTAGAGAATACGGATTGTGGTTGCGTCTACATACTCAATAACACCATCATCCTCTGCGGTAATCATTGTGCGTGAATCAACACAAACCTGTTTCTCTATACCTGTACCAACGATAGGAGCCTCGTTATGCAACAATGGAACGGCCTGGCGCATCATGTTAGAACCCATCAATGCACGGTGGGCATCATCATGCTCAAGGAAAGGAATAAGTCCGGCAGCAATAGAAGCGATCTGCTGAGGAGCAACGTCCATCAAGTCAACATCTGATGGAGGTACTACAGGGAAGTCGGCATCCTTACGGCACTTAACAACATCACGGATGAATGAGCCATCATCTTTCAACGGAGCATTACCCTGTCCTATGATGTGGCTTTCCTCCTCCTCTGCTGTCAGGTAAACAACATCCTCATTATTAAGGTTTACAATACTATTCTCAACCTTACGATAAGGTGTCTCTATAAATCCTAACTCGTTAATCTTCGCATATACACACAAAGATGAAATAAGTCCGATGTTTGGTCCTTCTGGACTCTCAATAGGACAAAGACGACCATAATGGGTGTAGTGAACGTCACGAACCTCGAAACCTGCACGCTCACGAGACAATCCACCAGGTCCTAACGCCGAGAGACGACGCTTGTGAGTAACCTCGGCAAGCGGATTGGTCTGGTCCATGAACTGTGACAATGGATTTGTTCCAAAGAACGAATTTATCACACTTGAAATGGTCTTGGCATTGATCAAGTCGGTTGGGGTGAACACCTCATTATCACGAACATTCATACGCTCACGAATAGTACGGCTCATACGAGCAAGACCAATTGAGAACTGATTGCTCAACTGCTCACCAACAGTACGAACGCGACGATTGCTAAGGTGGTCAATATCATCAACAGTAGCATTACTGTTCACCAACTGAATCAGATATTTAATAATCTCAATGATATCTTCCTTTGTAAGAATGCGAACATCCATATCTGTATCAAGACCTAACTTCTTGTTGATACGATAACGTCCTACATCTCCCAGATCATAACGCTTATCAGAGAAGAACAGGTTCTGAATAACCTCACGAGCACTTGCATCATCAGCAGGCTCTGCGTTTCTCAGCTGATTATAAATATATAATACAGCCTCTTTCTCAGAGTTACTCTGGTCTTTCTGCAAAGTATTGAAAATTATTGAATAACGGCTTGCAGACTCTGCATCCTTATGTAACAGGATAGTTGAAGCACCGCTTTCAAGAATCTGCTCAATATTTTCTTTAGTGATCTCTGTCTCACGATCTATAATTACTTCATTACGCTCGATAGAAACAACCTCACCAGTATCCTCATCTACGAAATCCTCAGTCCAACTCTTAAGAACACGTGCAGCAAGCTTACGGCCAATAACTTCTTTCATGTTCTTCTTATTGACCTTCACCTCCTCTGCCAACTCAAAAATCTGCAGAATATCCTTATCGGTTTCAAAACCAATTGCACGCAAAAGGGTTGTTACAGGCAACTTCTTCTTACGGTCGATATAAGCATACATGACATTATTAATGTCAGTAGCGAACTCTATCCACGATCCCTTAAAAGGTATAATACGTGCAGAATAAAGAGATGTTCCATTTGCGTGAACACCTTGACCAAAGAACACACCAGGTGAACGATGTAACTGTGAAACAACAACTCGCTCAGCGCCATTTATCACAAATGTACCATTGGAAGTCATATAAGGAATTGTTCCCAAAAAGACATCACTTGTCACCGTACCGAAATCCTCATGATATGGGTCCGTGCAGTACAATTTCATTTTGGCCTTTAAAGGTACACTATATGTCAACCCTCTCTCTAAACACTCATCAATAGTGTAGCGAGGTGGGTCAATATAGTAATCCAAGAACTCAAGAACGAAATTATTCCTTGTGTCGGTTATAGGAAAGTTTTCTGCGAAAACCTTGTACAAACCGTCATTCTTGCGTTCCTCAGGCGGAGTATCCAACTGCAGGAAGTCTCTGAAAGACTTTAATTGCACATCAAGAAAATCCGGATAAGGCATCGGATTCTTTACGCTTGCAAAATTAATTCTGTTATCAATGATTTTTGAAGCCATATATGATAATACTTAATATACAGATATCTATATATACCTGAAAATCAAAGCAAATATTTTCAAGTAATAAAATATAAAGACAAAAAAAGGTTAAGACTCTCCTACTTGGAGAATCTTAACCTCTGATATCGTAGTTACTCTATTATTTGAGCTCTACCTTAGCACCAGCCTCTTCGATAGCCTTCTTCAGGTTCTCAGCCTCATCCTTAGACATACCTTCCTTCAATGTAGAAGGAGCGCCGTCTACGAGATCCTTAGCTTCCTTCAGACCAAGACCGCAAGCTTCCTTAACAGCCTTTACTACCTGAAGTTTAGCTGCACCAGCCTCAACAAGAACAACATCAAAAGATGTCTTCTCCTCAGCTGCTGCTGCACCACCTGCAGCAGGACAAGCAGCAACAGCAACAGCTGCAGCAGCAGGCTCAATTCCATACTCGTCCTTCAGGACTGTTGCCAACTCATTTACTTCCTTAACTGTAAGATTTACTAACTCTTCAGCAATAGCTTTAATATCTGCCATTTTATTTAAAATTTTAATTGTTTTTAATGTTAATAATTACCAAACCGCTTATTTGTTACGCTCAGCGATAGCGTCAAGCAATCCATGAATCTTACCACCAGCATTCAAGCCAGAAACAACATTCTTGATTGGAGATTGTAGAAGAGCAACAACGTCTGCAATAAGTTCATTTTTGCTCTTAAGAGATGCAAGTTCCTCAAGTTTGTCTGCACCAACATAGAAACACTCTTCTGCATATGCAGCTTTCAATGCAGGTATGCCAGATTTAACATAATCCTTAAGAATACGTGCTGGTACATTAGCTACGTTTGTAAACATAACCGCAGTACTTCCCTTCAAAGAATTGTATAGAGGTTCAAAATCAATCTCTGATGCTTCAAAAGCCTTGTGAAGAAGAGTATTCTTCACTACGACCATCTTTACCTCATTCTTAAAGCACTTGCGACGAAGCTCGCTTGTAGCGCTTGCATTCAGACCTGATACGTCAACCAGATAGAAATGTGGATAAGCGCTAAGTTTCTGTCCAAGTTCAACAACTATAGTATCTTTTACTTCTTTTCTCATGATGTTTCAAAACTTTTAGAGTTATTCAACTGATTTAGGATCAATTTTGATACCCTTACTCATAGTGCTAGAAATATAGATACTCTTAAGATATGTACCTTTAGCAGCAGCAGGCTTAAGCTTAATTATAGTCTGTATAAACTCCTTTGCGTTCTGATAAATCTGCTCTGGAGCGAAAGACACCTTACCGATAGACGCATGTACAATACCTGCCTTATCTACCTTAAAGTCAATCTTACCCTGCTTAACTTCTTTTACTGCCTTAGCCACATCCATTGTTACAGTACCACTCTTAGGATTTGGCATCAAACCACGAGGACCGAGGATACGACCGATAGGTCCAATCTTACCCATGCATGATGGCATTGTAATAATCACATCAATATCAGTCCATCCACCTTTGATCTTCTCAATGTATTCATCAAGACCAACATAATCAGCACCAGCTTCCTTAGCAGCAGCTTCAGCATCAGGTGTACAAAGACACAGAACTCGTGTCACCTTACCAGTACCATTTGGAAGTGTAACAACACCTCTCACCATCTGGTTTGCCTTACGAGGATCTACGCCCAAGCGTACATCAATATCAAGAGAAGCATCAAATTTAGTTGTAGTAATCTCCTTAACTAATTCTGCAGCTTCTTTTAAAGAGTATGCTTTCCCTGCTTCAACCTTATCAGCTACTGATTTTTGATTTTTTGTCAGTTTACTCATTTTCTTAATTGAAGTTATTAATTTTACTCACCAGGGAAGTCCCCTTTTACTGAAATACCCATGCTTCTAGCAGTTCCGGCAACAAGCTTCATAGCAGACTCTACTGTAAAGCAGTTCAAGTCAGCCATTTTATCTTCAGCAATTGCCTTTACTTGTTCCCAAGTTACAGATGCCACTTTCTTTCTGTTTGGCTCTGCAGAACCGCTCTTCACCTTAGCAGCCTCCAACAATTGAATTGCAGCAGGTGGAGTTTTAATTTCGAAGCTGTATGACTTGTCTGCGTAATAGGTGATGACAACAGGCAGAACCTTTCCTGCCTTATCCTGAGTTCTTGCATTGAACTCCTTGCAGAATCCCATAATATTGATTCCCTTAGAACCAAGTGCAGGTCCTACTGGAGGTGAAGGATTCGCAGCGCCACCTTTAATCTGCAATTTGATTAATCCAGCAACTTCTTTAGCCATTTTTCTGTTTATTAAAATTGATTATTATAAAAGAAAAATACATCCGTAACAAAATGTACTATTCTTTTGATACTTGCATAAAACCTAACTCTAACGGAGTCTTACGTCCAAAGATCTTAACCATAACCTTCAGTTTGTGTTTTTCTGGATATATTTCTTCAATAACACCACTAAACCCACTGAAAGGTCCATCTGTAACCTTCACCGTATCATCTATAACATAAGGGATATTTATATCGTCCACAAGTTCAGACTCTTCAGCCGTACCAAGTATTCGATTAATATCAGCCTGTTTGACCGGTGTAGGATTATCCAAACCACCAAGGAATCCTAATACATTAGGCATAAAGCGCAATGTATGTGCCACATCACCCTTCAGGTCTGCCTCTACTAGGACATACCCAGGAAGAGAAACTTTTTCTTTTACCACACGTTTTCCATTACGCATGGAAGCATGTTTCTCAACCGGTATCAATACTTGAAAAACATTAGCAGAAAGCAACGGGTTATGCTTCAGTTCAGCTTCGATATATTCCTTAACCTTAGCTTCTTTTCCGCTTACAGCCCGAAGTACATACCATTTCTTAGAAGTATCAGCCATTTCCTTAAAATTAGTTCGGATAAATGTTACTCATGACAAACTTAAACACAGTATCCATAAAGAACACAACAAGAGCAATGATCAAGGAAGCAGATAATACAACCACTGCTCTATGCGTCAGTTCGGCACGTGTTGGCCAAGTAGTTTTATGCGCAAGTTCTTCATAACAAAGCTTGCAATAATTTACGAACTTCTTAAACATATTATCTTTATTTTTGCACGGGAAGAGAGGCTCGAACTCCCGACACCTGGTTTTGGAGACCAGTGCTCTACCAACTGAGCTATTCCCGTAAAATAGGTTCCCGTATTAGCGGGAACCCTATTTATATTAAGTATGACTGTATTAGTCCTCGATAACCTCAGTGATCTGACCAGCACCTACTGTACGTCCACCCTCACGGATAGCGAAACGAAGACCAACGTTAAGTGCAACAGCGTAAATAAGATCAACTGTGATTGTTACGTTATCACCAGGCATAACCATTTCTACACCCTCTGGGAGAGAAATCTCACCTGTACAGTCCATTGTACGGAGGTAGAACTGTGGACGATACTTGTTTCCGAAAGGAGTGTGACGACCACCCTCTTCCTTCTTCAGAACATAAATCTGAGCCTTGAACTTCTTGAAAGGCTTGATCTGTCCTGGGTGACAGAGAACCATACCACGCTTGATTTCATTCTTGTCAATACCACGGAGAAGAAGACCTACGTTATCACCAGCCTGTCCCTCATCAAGAAGCTTACGGAACATCTCAACACCAGTAACAACTGATTTCTTATCCTCACCAAGACCAAGAAGCTGAACATCATCACCAACGTGAATGATACCAGTCTCAATACGTCCTGTAGCAACAGTACCACGACCTGTAATTGAGAATACGTCCTCTACAGGCATCAAGAATGGCTTCTCTGTATCACGTGGAGGCAGTGGAATCCAGTTATCAACAGCATCCATAAGCTCCATAATCTTATCCTCCCACTCAGGAACTCCGTTAAGAGCACCTAGTGCAGATCCTCTGATGAATGGAGTGTTGTCTCCGTCGAACTCGTAGAATGAAAGAAGCTCACGCATCTCCATCTCAACGAGCTCAAGCATTTCCTCGTCATCAACCATATCGCACTTATTCAGGAATACT
>JAFQGS010000115.1 GCA_017415455.1 Prevotella sp. | reverse complement strand
CAAAGTGTGAAGGATGTGAAGGCAAAAAATGCAACTTTTTTATTTTTGTGTTACATTTACCCCCGGGGGGTAAATGTAACATATTTATAGTAAAGTTGCTATTTTATCCTTCACATCCTTCACATCTTCACAAAAATCACCTGAAAAGTATGCGTTTTTTTTGACATAAACACCATGATAACACACTGAAAGTATGGTACTTACGAGTAAAAAGTATGCTGTTTTTGAATTAATGCCACAAAAATGCAAAAATGTGACAATAATTGGAATTAATGTCATTTTTGCCAGACATTAATTCCCCGAAAAATAACTCTTTTTATTAAACGTGTGTTAATATTTAACGGATATTAAGTTAAAACGCCCCAAAATCAGGGGAATTAATGCACGCCAAAAATGACATTAATTCAAAAATAGTGGCATAAATTCCACAAAAGTATAGAGGAACTGGAATCTATATAAAATATAAACCTCCAGCTCCCTATATGTTAATGAATTGAAAGCTCTGTTCTCAGGCATTCATTATTTTTGCTTAAGAAGAAAATCCTTGAATGTGTTGAAGTCGTTAGGCATCAATACGCTTTGCTTTTCACCTTTCATGAAATCAGCCAATCGTTCGGGAATCTCCACCTCTGTCTTGATAATATTCTCAACAGTGTCCTTGAATTTTGCAGGATGGGCAGTCTCGCAGAAAATACCTATCTCACCGTCTTGCAAAGACTCCTTCAGTGCTTGATATCCACATGCACCGTGAGGGTCAAGAATATATTTTGTTGTGTTGAAGCATTGCTGCATGCTCTGTGCTATCTGTTCGTCTGTATATGTGGCACCGCTTATCTGCTCGCAGATATCCGCATGATTGCCGTTATAGAGATCGTAAATACGTGCGAAATTGCTTGGGTCGCCAACATCCATGGCGTTAGCTATGGTCTGCTGACTTGCCCTCGGCACGTATTCACCGGTCTTTAGGTAATTGTAGAAGATGTCGTTGGCATTGTTTGCCGCGATAAACCGCTTTATAGGAAGTCCCATTCTCTTTCCGAACAGTGCGGAGCAGATGTTACCGAAGTTTCCACTTGGCACACACATTACTATGTCTGCATTCTTTCCGCTCGCCTTTAAAGACCTGACGGCCTGTGCGTAAGCATAGAAATAGTAGAAAGACTGTGGGAGGAAGCGTGCTACGTTTATGGAGTTCGCAGACGTAAGTTTAAGCTGGCTGTTAAGCTCCTTGTCCATGAAGGCCGTTTTTACCAATGCCTGACAATCGTCAAAGACACCGTCAATCTCGATGGCTGTAATGTTCTTTCCAAGTGTAGTGAACTGGCATTCCTGAATCTTGCTTACCTTTCCTTTCGGGTAAAGAACGTACACATGGATACCGTCAACGCCGAGGAATCCGTTTGCCACGGCGCTTCCTGTGTCACCAGAGGTGGCGACAAGCACGTTAACCTGTTCTTTGTTCTCCTTCCTGATGAAGTATTGCAGCAGACGGGCCATGAAACGAGCGCCAACATCTTTAAACGCGAGGGTGGGTCCATGGAAAAGCTCAAGGCTGTATATGTTATCCTCAACCTTGACGATAGGGCAGTCGAATGCCAATGTGTCATATACAATGTTTTTCAGAGCCTCTGCCTCAACATCCTCTCCAAAGAAAGCATCGGCAACGGTATATGCTATTTCCTGGAATGACAGGTTGTCAATATTCTCAAAGAATTCTTTTGGAAGTGGTTTGATATGCTCTGGCATGTATAATCCACGGTCTTCGGCAAGTCCTTTTACTACGGCTTTCTGTAAATCTGCCCATGGGGCTATCTTGTTTGTGCTATAATATCTCATTGTTATGTCTTATCTCATTTAATTAATACTCATAAACTCTTTTATAAACTCGTCTGACTCTAATGTGCCGTACGCTCCCAGCTGGCAGCTCTCCTCGTCATAGTAATGTACTTCATCGGCGGAGATATCCTTGTGCCATATCAGAAAAGGTACAGGCTCGTTGACGTGTATGCGCATTTCAACCGGTGTAGGATGGTCGGGTAGGACAGCCACACATACCGGCTCGTCCATTTCCTCGATAGCTTTGATTATTGGCTTTAATAACCGCTGGTCAAGATAGTCGATAGCCTTGAGCTTAAGCGCTATGTCACCATCATGCCCGGCCTCGTCGGTTGCCTCTACATGCACAAAAACGAAGTCGGAGACTTTTAAGGCGTCAATAGCGGCCTGTGCCTTTCCCTCATAGTTGGTGTTGGCGAGACCCGTAGCGCCTTCCACATTTATAATCTGAAGTCCGGCGTAGTGTCCTATGCCCTTTATCAAGTCAACGGCTGTAATCACGGCACCGCTTCTGACTTGTGGGTAGATGTCAGACAATTTCTGCATGGAAGGCCGGTATCCACCGCTCCATGGCCAGATGGAGTTGGCTTGTCTCTTTCCTTCCTCTTTCCTTTTAATATTTATCTGATGTCTTGACAATAAGTCCTGTGACTTTATTATAAGTTCATTTATAAGATCTGCAGTCTCCTGTGGCGACATCGTGGCATTATGATGGCTGTTGTTTTCCTCGGCATTCTCCACAGCCTTTACCAATAGTGGTTCCCAGTATTCATTAGGATGGTCGTGCGGAGGATTGCAGATGATATTCTTGTTCCCGCCTTTTATTATCAGCAGGTGGCGATATTGTATGCCAGTAATAAACCTTACTTTGTCGTTTGCCAAATGCTCGTTAAGATAATCTATCAATATACTGGCCTCGTCCGTCTGTAGGTTTCCGCCGTTGTGGGTGATTATCTTGTCGTTCTCTAATGTTATTATGTTGCATCTTATGGCAAGGTCATCCTCCTGCATCTCATATCCTATGGATGCCGCCTCTAAAGGTCCGCGTCCTTCGTAAACCTTATTCAGGTCGTAACCTAAAATAGCGGTATTTGCCACTTCACTACCCGGCGGGAAGTTCGCCGGTATTGTCCTAAGCATGCCGCAGCGTCCCTCACGTGCAAGCTTGTTTATGTAGGAAGGTCGTTGGTAAGCCAAAGGTGTCTTGTTGTCAAGAGCCTTGACCTTGTGGTCTGACATCCCGTCTCCTAATATAATAATGTGCTTCATTTAAATTAAATATTAGCGATAGACATGATGTTTGCAAACACTCCGGCTGCTGTAACGCTCGCACCGGCACCATAACCTTGTATAAGCATAGGATATTCCTTGTAACGCTCTGTGGTTAACAATACAATGTTGTTGCTGCCTTCCAATCCGTAGAAAGGATGGGTCAGACCGACAGCCTCAAGGCTTACACTGGTCTTCCCATGCTCCATCTTCGCAACAAAACGCCAGCGTTTGCCTTCCTCCTCAAGAACCTTGCGCTTCTTCTCAAAGTCGGCATCAAGCATTGGCAGATTGTTCCAGAATTCGTCAATGCTGCCTTTGAAAAACTCGGAAGGAACGAATAAGTTCTTCTCTACGTCCTCTTGCTCCACCTTATATCCAGCTTCACGGGTGAGGATCACAAGTTTCCTGACAACATCCTTGCCGCTAAGGTCTATACGCGGGTCTGGCTCGCTGTAACCTTGTTCTTTGGCTCTTCTTACTGTCTCTGAGAATGGGATGTCTGATGATATCTCGTTGAATATAAAGTTAAGTGTTCCACTAAGAACAGCCTCTATCTTTAGTATCTTGTCCCCGGAATCCCTGAGGTCGTTGATAGTGCCGATAATTGGCAGTCCGGCGCCTACGTTTGTCTCGAACAGGAACTTAACACCTCTTCTCAATGCAGTTTCCTTCAATTTGACATAACTCTCGTAATCACTTGAGGCTGCAACCTTGTTTGCTGCCACAACAGAGATGTTATGCTCAAGGAATGTCAGATAAAGGCTTGCGACATCACTGCTTGCGGTGCAGTCAACAAAGACACTGTTGAAGATATTCATTCCGATTATCTCGTCACGCAATGTTGACAAACTGCTTGTCTCTGACTCCTTCAGTAACTCTTTGTAATTGCTAAGGTCTATGCCGTCACGATTGAATATGGCCTTGTTGCTGCTTGCTATTCCGACAACATTAAGTTGCAGACGCCTTTTTTCCTTCAGCTCTTCATATTGTGAGCGTATCTGTTCGATAAGCCTGCTGCCGACAGTGCCTACACCACAGATGAAAAGATTCAGGACATTATATTCAGACAGGAAGAATGAATTGTGTAATACGTTAAGTGCCTTTCTGAGATATTTGCTCTCAACAACAAATGATATGTTTGTCTCGGATGCTCCCTGGGCACATGCTATGACGCTTATACCACTTCTTCCAAGTGTACCGAACAACTTACCTGCTATACCCGGAGTGTGCTTCATGTTCTCGCCTACAATAGCTATTGTGGCAAGACCATTCTCTGCGTGCATTGGAAACATGGCACCGGTTTCAATTTCCTTGGCAAACTCTTTGTTGAGTACGTTTACTGCTGCCTCGGAGTCGGAGTCTTTGACACCTATTGATGTTGAGTTCTCCGATGATGCCTGACTTACGAGGAATACGGATATGCCGTTGTCTGCCAGAGCTGTGAATATTCGTCTGTTCACACCTATGACACCTACCATAGACAGTCCGGTTACGGTTATAAGTGTTGTGTCGCTGATGCTTGATATACCCTTGATAGGCTTCTGGTCGTTATCTATTTTTGACTTGATAATAGTACCTTTGCCATTAGGGTTGAAAGTGTTTTTTATCTCAATAGGAATGTTTTTTACGCAGACCGGATATATTGTCGGTGGATATACGACCTTTGCTCCGAAATTACAAAGCTCCATTGCCTCAATGTAACTCAGCTCATTGATTGTGTAAGCTGTGTGTATCACACGAGGGTCGGCAGTCATAAAGCCGTCAACGTCTGTCCATATCTCCAATACATCGGCATTGAGTGCTGCCGCGATGATGGCTGCGGTATAGTCGCTTCCGCCACGTCCGAGATTCGTCGTCTCCCTTGTCTCGCGGTCACGGCTGATGAAACCAGGCACGAGTGATACACGTGGCAACTCTTTGAATGTCTCACAAACAAGACTGTTTGTCAACTCGCTGTCCAGGACGTGCTTGCCATTCTTTCGGTATGTTTTAATGAAATCGCGTGAGTCAAACCATTCTGCGTTCTTTATCAACGAAGCTACAATATTGGAACTGAGCCTCTCTCCATAGCTGACAATGGCATTTTGGGTTTTCTCGCTGAGATCATGAATAAGATATACTCCGAAATAAATACTTTTCAGCTGCTCAAAAAGTAAGTCTACAGTCTTGAAAAGATTCTCACGTTTCTGTGGATTGGTGATAATAGTGTCAATCATCTTGTGGTGACGATCTATCATTGCATCAAGTTCGCTGCGATATCTGTCATCGCCTTTAAGTGCCAACTGTGATGTGGCAATAAGTTTGTCGGTAATACCACTTAGTGCACTGACCACTACAACTACGGGCTGATTCTTAGCCTCCTTCTCTACAATACGTTTTAAGCTTAGAATGCTTTTTACGGAACCTACGGATGTTCCTCCAAATTTTAATACTTTCATTTTTATTTAAAATAGTGAGAACCCCGAAACAAACAGGGCTTTGACCTCGTTTTTAAGAATTGCCGGCAAAAATAACAAGAATTATTTTTATTCGCAATGTTTTTACACTATTATTTACTAATTTTGCAACAAAAACGATAAATTATGAACAAATCATCACGAATGTGTTATAAACTTTTAGTTTCATTTGTTTCTCTGTTAATTTTCTCTACGCCAAGTATGAATGCGCAGAAAAAAGACAAGATTCAGAAACGCTCCGAATATGAGTTTTATAAAAATTTCCCAAAGTATGTAGATAAGATTCATGCAGAGCTTACCTATCCTTTGGCATGGGGAAACAGTGACATACGTAACTTTGAGCAATGGAAAGCAACGGCCCGTGCGAAAGTTTTTGAATGTATGTTTGTTCCGCCAACACCTTCTCCTGAGGGGTGGAATGCGAAATTGATAGCAGAAGAGGAGCGTGATGGTTATAAGGCGCAGAAATGGACGTTTAATCTTTCGGATTATTATACTGTAACAGCATATCTGCTTGTGCCTGAAGGCAAAGGTCCTTTTCCTGCAGTTAACCTGTTGCACGACCATGGTGGTCATCTCTTCATAGGCAAGGAAAAGATGATAAGGCCTTTTGATGTTGACTCAGTTGTGATAAAAGATGCGGATGACTGGCAGTATAAGGTTTATGGTGGACAGTATGTGGGGGACTTTCTCGCCCGTAATGGATATGTTGTGTTTTCTGTTGACGCACCAATGTGGGGAGACAGAGGCAGAGAGGAGGGTGTTGACCGCAACTCGTATGATATTATTGCCGGAAACATGATGATGCTGGGAAGGGATTTAAGTGCTTTTATGACATATGATGATATTGCAGGGACTGAGTTCCTGGCAACATTACCATGCGTGGATAAGGATAGAATTGGATGTGCCGGTTGCTCAATGGGAGCGTATAGGGCATGGATGCTCTCGGCATTATCTGATAGGATAAAAGCTGGTGCTTCTGTTTGTTGGATGGTAACAACAGATGTGCAAATGACCTGGAAGTATGGAAGAAAGGAATGGGGCGGTTTTGCCAATTGTATACCAGGATTACGCTTATATCTTGATTATCCTCATATTGCGAGTCTTGCTTGTCCTAAGCCAATGCTCTTTATAAATGGAGAGAAAGACAAACTCTTTCCGGTACCAGGTGTGAAAAAGGCCTTCGGCATTATGCGTGACGTGTGGAAATCGCAGAATGCATCGGATGATTTGTTTACAGAACTTTGGGATATGCCACATGAATGTGGTCCTAAGGCACAAGACAGGCTTTTGGAGTTTTTTGACCAGTATCTGAAATAATGATACTTTTTAAATGAATAAGTGAGAGATGATAACAGAATATCAAATACGTGTGTCGCCAGCTGTTGCCTCAGATGAGAGACTATTGTGTGACTATATTTCTCAAAAGTTTGGCCATAACGTAAATACTATTAAGGGTATCAGGATATTAAAGCGAAGCATTGATGCCAGGCAGAGAAACATATTCATAAACCTTAAGGTGAAAGTTTTTGTTAACGAAATACCACAAGGCGATGATTATGAGAAGGTTATATATAAAGATGCAAGTGCGTTAAAGTCTGTTGTTGTAGTAGGAGCAGGACCTGCTGGACTCTTTGCTTCTCTTAAATTGATAGAACTGGGTTTCCGTCCGATACTTATAGAGCGTGGCATGGATGTGCGTGAACGCAAGAAAAGTATTGCTCAGATCAGCCGAACGCATGAGGTTGATGAAAATAGTAATTATTGCTTTGGCGAAGGTGGTGCGGGAGCATATTCAGATGGCAAGTTATATACACGTTCAAAGAAGCGCGGTGATACTGATAAGATACTCCGTGTGTTCTGTCAACACGGGGCGTCACTTTCAATACTTGCAGATGCCCATCCGCATATAGGAACAGACAAATTGCCACGTGTAATTGAAAATATGCGTAATACGATTCTTGAATGCGGTGGCGAGGTTCATTTCAAGACCAAGATGTTTTCTTTCATAATGAGAGAGGATGAAGTCATTGGTGTAAGAGCACTGGACCTGACAGATGATGTGATAAGAGAATTTATGGGACCAGTAATACTTGCTACAGGTCATTCTGCCCGTGATGTTTACAGGTATCTTGATAGCGAGAAAGTCCTTCTTGAGCCTAAAGGAATTGCTGTAGGTGTTCGTCTGGAACATCCTGCGATGCTGATAGATCAGATACAATATCATAGCAAGAACGGACGTGGCAAATATCTTCCAGCGGCGGAATATAGTTTTGTAACACAGGTGGAGGATAGGGGAGTGTATTCATTCTGTATGTGTCCTGGCGGTTTTGTCATTCCGTCGGCGACAGGTCCTAAGCAGCTTGTTGTTAATGGTATGAGTCCAAGCGGCAGAAATTCCAAATGGTCAAATAGCGGAATGGTTGTAGAAGTGCGTCCAGAGGATGTTGAGGGTGATGGAGCACTTAAGATGATGGAGTTTCAAGAGCGTCTTGAGCATGACTGTTGGCTGCAAGGTAATATGAGGCAGACAGCGCCAGCCCAACGGATGGCAGACTTTGTGAACTCAAGATTAAGCTATGATTTGCCAGATACATCATATACACCAGGTGTGATATCAAGTCCTATGCATTTCTGGATGCCGTCTTTTATCGTCAGTCGTTTACAGGCAGGTTTTAGAAAATTTGGCCGTATGAGTCATGGCTTCCTTACAAACGACGCCGTCTTAATAGGTGTTGAAACCAGAACATCCTCGCCAATACGTAT
>JAFQGS010000114.1 GCA_017415455.1 Prevotella sp. | reverse complement strand
TTCGCTATTACAAGATAAAACCATCTAATCCTTCTATTCTTAAAAGTATGAAGACATTTATCAACGTGGAGGACCTCGGCGACCTCCGTAAAGCACTCGCCGAAGCACAGGAGATAAAGAACGACAGGTTCAAATATCAGCATCTTGGCAAGAACAAGACGCTGCTGATGATATTCTTCAACAACTCACTGCGCACACGCCTTTCCACACAGAAAGCGGCAATGAACCTCGGCATGAATGTTATCGTGCTGGATGTGAATGCCGGTGCATGGAAACTGGAGACTGAGCGCGGCGTTATCATGGATGGCGACAAGAGTGAGCATCTGCTTGAGGCCATTCCAGTGATGGCAAGTTATTGCGACCTCATTGGCGTGCGCTCGTTTGCCGGACTCACCGACCGTGAATATGACTATGCGGAGACGGTGACGCAGCAGTTTATCAAATACAGCGGCAAACCCGTGTTCGCTATGGAGACGGCAACGGTGCATCCGCTGCAGTCATTTGCCGACCTTATCACCATTGACGAGTACTGGAAGAAGAACCCTGAGTCTGCCACAAGAAAGCCGAAGGTGGTGCTGACATGGGCTCCTCACTGCAAGGCTCTGCCGCAGGCTGTGCCTAATTCCTTTGCGCAGTGGATGAATGCTGCAGATGTTGATTTCGTTGTAACTCATCCCGAAGGTTATGAACTGGATCCTGCATTCGTTGGCGACGCTCATGTGGAGTATGACCAGATGAAGGCCCTTGAAGGTGCCGACTTCGTTTATGCTAAGAACTGGAGTTGTCCTGGTGTTACCAACCCTGAGGACTATGGTAAGATACTCAGCAAAGACATGTCATGGACCATAGACGCAGCCCATATGGCAGTAACAAACAACGGTAAGTTCATGCACTGTCTGCCTGTTCGCCGCGGTCTGATTGTTACCGACGACGTCATAGAGGGAGAAAACTCAATCGTAATCCCTGAGGCAGCAAATCGTGAGATATCATGCTCTGTTGTTATCAAGCGGATGCTTCAAAGCATGTAAGAGCAAAGTCATTCAATAACGGCTAAAGCGTATGTTGCATCCTACGTTTTAGCCGTATTTATTAAAAACTATATTTATCTAAAACAGTCAGACTCCTGTAACACCTTGACAATGGAATCACTTAACGAGATACTTACCAGAATAAGCGGAGTAATATGGGGTTATCCCATGATTATCCTTCTACTTGGCACACATATTTTCCTAACCATACGGCTACGTTTTCCACAGCGGCATATTATAAAAGCCATTCGGATATCCCTGAAAAAAGACAAGAATGCTACTGGAGAGGTATCACAGTTTGGAGCACTTACAACCGCTCTCGCTGCTACTATCGGCACAGGCAACATCGTAGGTGTCGGCACAGCCATAGCCCTCGGCGGTCCGGGAGCCGTTTTCTGGTGTTGGTTAACAGGTGTGCTGGGTATTGCCACAAAATACGGAGAGGGGCTCCTGGCTGTGAAATACCGCATCAAGTCCGAAGGGAGAATGCTCGGAGGACCGATGTATGCAATAGAATACGGACTGGCAAACAAGAGCAAAGGCATAGCCCGTCATTTCTGGAAAGTTATGGCAGTTGCATTTGCCTTCTTCACAGCAATTGCCACCTTCGGTATCGGTTCCACGGTTCAGGCCAACGCCATCTCCACGATGAGTTATGAGATGTGCGGCATATCTCCTGTCGTTGTCGGCGGAATTGTTACAATTATGGCGGCAGCAGTGATAATGGGTGGAATAAAGAGTATAGCCAGATGCTGCCAGACCCTCGTTCCACTCATGGCCGGCTTATATATAACTGGCTGTATCGCGATACTTATCATTAACAGTCAATACATATGGTCCGCACTACAGCTTATTGTTGAGTCTGCATTCAATCCATCTGCCGCAGGTGGTGGTTTTATCGGCTTATCCATAATGCTTACAGCACGCTATGGTATTGCACGCGGATTATTCTCAAATGAGTCAGGACTTGGTTCCGCTCCTATCGTGGCAGCCTCGGCACAAACGAAGAACCCTGTGCGCCAGGCATTAGTATCATCTACAGGAACCTTTTGGGATACTGTCATCATCTGTGCCCTTACTGGTATCACCATCGTATCATCAATACTTGCATACCCCGACATCAGCATAAGCGACGGGGGCATACTGACACAACTGGCATTCTCAAAAATACCATATATAGGCAAACCAATACTTGTCATCGGTTCACTAACATTCGCATTCTCAACCATCCTTGGATGGGGACTATACGGTGAGCGAGGCATCGAATATCTTGCCGACAAGTTTATGCGTCATGTCAATGGCAAACCTCTCACACCAGAACAATATTCCGCACGTCTACGCGCAGTCACCAATATATACCGTATAGTATTCCTTATCACCGTATATCTCGGTTCTGTGGTAAGTCTTAATCTTGTTTGGAATCTATCCGACATCTTCAATGCCTTGATGGCTGTACCAAATCTTCTATGTCTGCTATTCCTATCCGGAGTAATAGTTAAGGAAACTCATAAATTTTTATGGAGTGGAAATATTGACGCAGAGGATTAAGTCTATACAACAATCGTAACAGAATAAACTGGAGGAATTATATTAATGCCACACCATGCACGTTCAAGTAAAAAACAGACATAGCTGTATATCTTATATTTCTTGTAGCGTGCCTCACATTCATTTCCCCTCTTATCTTCCTTCCATTCACATGGCTTACGCTACTGACCTCAGTAATACCATGCCTGCTTGTTACAGACATACTTATCAACACCAGATATACAATAACAGAAACACACCTTATGATAAGATCCGGGGTGCTTGTAAGACAGAAGATTGAGATAGAATCGATACGAGAAATTGAGAACACCTCAACTATACTAAGTAGTCCGGCTCTCTCATTTGATAGAATAGTAATAAGATACGGGATATACGACGAGACAGTGATATCGCCTAAGGACAAGACGGCCTTCTGCAAATTACTCAAAGACAGGAATCATTCCATTGTCGTTAACATATAGCTACATACCGACAACTATACATCAGCCAATACTACTCACCAAAAGCCTTAACGCCCTCCTGCCCCATACAACAATAAGAGCAAACAACATACGGGTGGATAATATCCAGAAAGCGCTTATTCCGATGGCAGCAAACACAAGGGTATCCTCTATCATGGAATGGTTCATTATGAGATGATAATTCACGTCATTGGCCTCCTCGCGGCTTATCACGCCCTGTTCCTCAAGGTCAAGCATCACCGCACACCCATACGATATTCCCAGTACATTTCCCACAAGCCACATATATGATGCGTCATCAGGCAATCCGAATATCTTCATCAATGGCCGCAACGAGCGTGACAGGCGCGGTATAAGATTATAGGCATCCATTATGCGCTGTAGTATCATCAAAGAGAATATTATAAAGAATATCATCAGCGACAGCTTAAGCGACGACAGACACCATTCCGCAAACACGTCGGCCAGTTCCTTCCTACCCTCTCCCTGTACTATCATTCCGAAACTGTCGTTCATTTCAGGCAATACGATATTAAGATATATAGCACATACAAAAGCCATTATCAGACGTATAACACTCATGCGCCAGAACGATGAGCCGGTCTTCTTTATTACAGTACTTTCCATAGGCAGGGCATGGCATATACACATCATCAGCGTTACGATAGTGGCCTGCCGCAGTGTCATCTCTATAGACAACATTGCAGCCATACCCGCATAACTGGTGACGAAGGCGCCTGTCAGGAAGGCAATAGCAGAACTTCCCGGCAGTCCTATATATCTGAACAACGGATCAAGATACTGCGCCATCCAACCTATAATACCATAATGCTGCATCAATGTCACGGCAAGCGACACCGGCAGCATTATCCTCAGCAGCCACAGCGTAGTACGCATTGTCACCGGACAAGCCTTGCGCACACTGCCAGCCAGAACATACAAGAAATCCCTGTCTCTCATTAATATGTGAATGTCTTGGCTATCCAGCCGTCATATGTATTCACGCTTATCTCCACTCTGTCTCCTTGTGAAAGCCCACAAGGCATGGCATAGAGAGGAACACTTAGATAAGCGGTTGTCGTATAATATTGGGGCACTCCATTCTGGTTGTGCAGCAATGTCAGTCTCACAAGCCTTCTGCCTTCACCGTCTGTTGTCACCTCAGTGAGCATCATTCCCAGTGTCTGCTTCAGTTCCTTGTCATCAGGCACTCCAGTCTTCAGCGCCAGCTCAAGGTTCAGATATCTTCCGTTCTGTCCCTTCCATGAGCTTTGCAATGTCAGCGGGTCTGTAACCACACTTTCATTCATCCCGTCCTCCGTCTTTATCTCTGGTACATGAACCTTTGTAACACCAAGAGGCTCGGCATAGAACATTCCGTTATCTTTCTCCACCTTGTTATAGTAAAGAAGCGCCCTGTATACAGTATCTGGCACAGAGGCCCAGTTGCATGCGAAAGCAGGCATTGCGGGCATCTCCTCACCATCGTCTGTCAGCACACTTACCACGTCGCACCTGCTGTCGGTCCTCATCTCCACAAAGTCGGCTCGCATATACGACAGCGCACCGTCACCTGTGTCATAGGATTCACTTTCACACGATACCGCAATCAGCAGCACCGCCACAAGTGTGAGCAATATCCTTATCTTCTCTCTCATCTCAGTCTAAGATGATTTTTTGCAGGATTAGCATACATCTCCAGCATCCTCTCTCTCAGGAAAGCCTCATCCTTATTAGGGATATCAATCTTACTCAGCTGCCCTTCAATATACTTTGCGAACATTGCCTTGTAAGCGTCGTCATAGTGTGACGCATGCTCCTCAGTACCATTCAGTATGTCAAGCGCCAGATAGTTTGACGGATAAAGCATGTAATTGCGGTGTATCTCCTCATCGATATGCTGTGCTATCACATCAAACACATCTGTCTTAGGTATATCAGGCGACAGATTCATAAGATATTCGTCAATACATGGTGCACAATGATAATGAACCCTTCCCTTGTATCCCATAATACCGGTCTGCATGCTCACCACATCATCCTTCTTGGTCTTCTTCCATCCCTCCACGTCGCGTTTCAGCTGGAACTCTGCCGCCTTGAGGAAGTCGCAAGGGTCAAACTCGTATGATATAGCCAACGGTACGATATGCAGGTCTGCCAGTCTCTCTGCCACGGAGCCCTTGCCACCCATTGCCATCATTTTCAGTATTGCCGGCTGTGTACGGTCATCCGAGTCCTTCGCACGTCCCTCTCGCTGTGCAATCCATATATTATCATTCTTTTGCTGTATCACCAGATGCATATACTCCGACATTCTCTTGCTTGCCATCAGCGTGTCGCGCGGTGTAAGTCCCCTAAGCACAATAAACGACTTGTTCACTCTCACGAGGTCCTTAATCCATGGCGCTGCCAGCAGGTTATCACCTATGGCAATCTCGCACGTGGTCTCAAATCCTGCGTCAACCAACAACACGTCAAGCAGGGCTGAGTCAAGCACAATGTCACGATGATTGCTTACAAACGTGTAACGCTTCTTCGTGTCAACAGCCTTAACATCCATGTCAAATCCCTTTGACGCCTTGGCCATCAGATTCTTCAGGAAGTCATAGCAGAACGCAAGCTGGAAGTCAAGATTGCTCTTACATGCCAGCATCTTGGCGCTGATCATCTCAAAGGGCACACCCGGCATTACATACCCTACCACTTGTCTGAACTGCTCATCTGCGAGCAGACGCTCAAATACCGCAGGTAACTCTTCCGGCTCAAAAGGCCTGATGTCATCAAATTGTCTTAGGTCTGTGTTCATATGTTTATTTTTTTTAGTTGACAAGTTAACAAGTAAACGAGTTGACGAGTTAATTGTTTTTTAAGTTGACGAGTTAATTGTCCTCTTAGTTGACTATTTTAATAAGCAAGCAACTTGTCTACTCGTTAACTCGTCAACTTGTCAACTTATAAACTCATCAACTTATAAACTCATCTACTCAATTAAACTGATTCTCTATAATATCCGTCAGCACATCCGACATTTCCAGTCCCGCTGCCCTTACCTGCTGCGGGATAAAACTTGTGACTGTCATTCCCGGTGTGGTGTTCACCTCAAGCATATATATCTTGTCCACCTCCTCACCTTGCTTGTTCAATCCGCGACAGATGATATAGTCTATACGTATTATACCGTTGCAATGCAGAATGTCATAGATGTGACTTGTCAGCTCTGCCACGCGTCGTGCCGTGTCATCATCAAGGCGCGCCGGTGTTATCTCCTGCACCTGTCCGTTGTATTTCGCGTCATAGTCAAAGAAGGCATTGTCGGTGACCACCTCTGTCGCAGGCAGCACCACCGACTTCTCCTTTGTCTTATAGCAGCCTATGGAAATCTCCGTTCCCTTCAGATAAGACTCCACCATAACCTCCTCGCTTTCGTTCATAGCCTTGACTATGGCGTCCGCCAGTTGCTCCTTCTCCGTAACCTTCGACACTCCGAAACTGCTGCCGTCCGCAGCCGGCTTCACAAAGCAAGGCATTCCTATGCGCTCCTCTATGGCACCGGCGTCAACCATGCCCTCCTGTCCTTTTCTTATCAGCAGGCTGTCAGCCACGCTCACGCCATAGCCTCTAAGGTATTGGTTCAGCACGAACTTATCAAATGTCATTGCCTCCACAAGCACTCCGCTTGTGGAATAAGGCATTCCTATAAGTTCAAAATATCCTTGCAGCAGTCCGTTCTCGCCCGGTGTGCCATGTATTGTGATATAGGCATAATCGAAGCATACCTTGCTGCCGTTCTCCATGAACGAGAAGTCATTGCGATCTATCGGTGCCTCCTCGCCATCCGACAGGCATACGCGCCAGTCGCGTCCTCTCAGCTGTACTACATATACGTCATATCTCTCCTTGTCAAAGAAAGAATACAACCCCTGTGCCGATCTCTGCGACACCTCATATTCTGATGAATCGCCACCACATACGATGGCTATTTTTCTTTTGCTCATATATTTAATATTTTTCTTTTGTAATTAGAGAAAAGGAGTTATCACGTTGCCGTCATACCCCCAGACTCATAATTCATGATTTCCCTTGTATTTACGCCATTTCTCCAGCAGCGCCGTCATGTCCTCCGGCAGCTCTGACGTGAAGTCCATCTGCTCTCCCGTCTTCGGATGCACAAAGCCAAGCGTCTTGGCATGCAGCACCTGGCGCGGACAGAGCTTGAAACAGTTTTGTATGAACTGCTTGTAACTGCCCGAGCGTTCGCCGCGCAGTATCTCCGTTCCTCCATAGCGCTCATCGCTGAACAGCGGATGTCCTATATGCTTCATGTGCGCCCTTATCTGATGCGTGCGCCCTGTCTCCAGCCTGCACTCCACAAGCGTCACATATCCGAAGCGCTCCACCACGCTGTAATGCGTCACTGCCGGCTTGCCGATGTCCGAGCCTGGCGGAAACACATCCATCCTCAACCTGTCTCTTATGTCGCGTCCTATATTGCCTTCTATGCGGCCGCCGTCCTCAGCAATGTTCCCCCACACCAGGGCAAGATAGCTGCGATGTGTGGTCTTGTTGAAGAACTGCGCCCCCAGTCTTGTCTTCGCATCAGGGGTCTTCGCCACTACCAGCAGTCCGCTGGTGTCTTTGTCTATACGATGCACCAGTCCCACCTCCGGGTCATTAGGGTCATACGACGGCATATCCCTCAGATGCCATGCCACGGCATTCACCAGCGTGCCGTTATAGTTTCCGCATCCGGGATGCACCACGAGTCCGGCGGGCTTGTTCACAACCATCAGGCACTCGTCCTCATAAACAATATCAAGCGGGATGTCCTCTGCCTCAATAGTGCTGTCATACTGCGGTCTGTCGAGCATCAGCGTTATGACATCATTGGGGCGAACCTTATAATTGCTCTTTACGGGGCGGTCGTTGACATGCACAAAACCGGCATCCGCCGCACGCTGTATTCGGTTACGACTGGTATGCGGCATATGCTCAAGCATGAACTTGTCAATACGCAGGGGCACCTGTCCCTTGTCCACCACAAGCCTGAAATGCTCATACAACTGCTGGCACTCGTCTTCACCGCCGAGCTCTTCCAAATTATCTATATATTCTTCATTCATTGTTGGACAATGCATTGAATGAGGATTCTGTTCAATTTTCTATAATACACACTACAGGCGGCACCTTTATCCGCCACGCTGTAATCATGGCTCAGTAACCACCTCAAACTCATCCACACCGCCTTGTGTCACGGGCACATCCTCAAAGATTCCCTCCATGTGCTCGTTCTTCATCATCTGCAGAGTGTCAACAGCCAGTTCCGGAGCGAAATCGGCATAGTCGAGCGAGTCCTCCATTCCGAGCATACCCTCGCCAACCTGTATTATCAGCACATCGTCCACGTAAACCTTCTGTCCGTTGTACAGCGTGCGTCCCTTGCTCCTTACTCCATACACCCAGTCCTTCTCGCCTGGCACATACTGAGGTGCGCCCAGCTTGAATCCCATGCTCATGAGCTTCACCTTGGCCTCACGGTATGAGCAGTTGTCTATGATGTCGGGAAGGGTCAGCATTGGCGAGTGCGCCGAGTTGATAATCACACTTACCACACGTCCTGCCTTCACCTTGACACCAGCCTCAGGGGTCTGCTCAAGTATGCAGTCGGCAGGAAGGTTGCGCACATAGCCCGTATCCGTAACCAGCACATCCAGCCCCTGACTAATCAGGAGGTGCTCGGCATCGTCAAACTGCTTGTGCTTCACGTTAGGCACAAGCACCTCCTTTCCGTGCATGGTGTACCAGTCAAGCAGATACATAACGCCCACAACCATTAGGGCGCATATCGCCATGACGGCGGCAAGATGTATTAGGATACGTATAACAAGGTTTCCCTTAGCGGATTTTCCTGTGTTCATCTGATAAGTATGTTTTTTGCAAAGGTATAAAAAAAACAGAAAGAAGCAAAGCAATACTTTACTTCTTTCTGTTTCTCCGTTGAATTTCTTCAGGAACAGCGACTATTTACCATGATTCTCATCAGATACAGTCAGCTTTTTGCGGCCCTTTGCACGACGTGCTGCAAGCACTCTGCGGCCATTCTTTGTTGCCATTCTCTCACGGAAGCCGTGCTTGTTCACTCTTCTTCTGTTGTGTGGCTGAAATGTTCTTTTCATTGTCTTACTATATTTTATTGTTTTTACTATTTCACGCTTTGGGGTGCAAAATTACTTATTTTTTTTCAATCAGCAAAGATTTCTGTGAAAATTAGTTGAAACTTGTTGCTTTTTTTTGCCTCAACATGCCCTTTTCTACTGATTTCAGCGCATTTACGACATCCGTGCAAGATTGCACTATACCAACAATCCTTCTATAGCTATAAGGTACAGGTCTTCAAGAAGACAGGAACAACTTTTGCTTCATGGCGATAGCCCTGCGTACCCGAATTCTGTCCTGTGCGTTCAGCCACGTTCTGTGGTGAAACGGCAAAGTCGTTTCACCACAGAACGTCGGAATAGCCCTTATTGCTGTTTCCATAATTATGTTTCTTTCTACTACAAACATCTATAGTGCACAAAGACATAACCTTACTGGAAAGTGCAATTAAGGCAGAAGAAGTAAGAATACAAGGAGAATGACTACTTTTCTACTTCACCCGAACTGGGGTATTATTGCCTTTGATATCACCATGATTTAAGCAACAACCTTCGGACGGAACAATAAGAAGTCGTATGTTCAATATTGATCCAGGAGGATCATGGATACTAAATGGTGTTGTCGTTGAAAACTTTAGCATAATGGTACACGATTAATTCAAACCTATTATAAGTATAATCACCCATCCTATTGCTACGGCAATGTCACCGAGTCCACCGCGAGTCAACAATGTTATTGGCCATATAAGATTCCAATTACTAATAAAACACATAAACAGATAAAAAACGATTGCTAATGTCAACATAATTATTATATTTTTAAGTTATTCCTCACTATTGAGTTTAATAAATGCATATAGATTAAAAATAACATTCTTACTATATGTAAGTATCTCGCACATTCGCATCTTGTCTCCAAATATTTTGTACACTGCCACACGTGCTGCGCTACTATTAGAGAAGGTATCTATCATTTGCTGATGGATAGATTTCATTACATTAAGACTATTCATCAAAGATTCCTTTGGAGCATCCCTTCGTACCAAATCTTGAGATATAGTCACTTCATTCTCAAAATCCTTCAAAAGTTCGTTTATTTTCCCAACAGAGGACATTGCATTTAAAAATCCCATAATTTCAATTTTAATAGTTTATATTTTCATGAAGACGATTTAATGTAATCTTGAAATAGATTTCCCAATTAAGGACATTCCCATCCTCACCATTCCATAAAGGCATTTGCAGACCTTCTAATTCAAGCTTATCGTATATTGACAGATTATTTTTAATCCTGTCATATTTCAAACCATATCTAATAATGTTATTATAATGTTCTTTAATTTTGTCACGATTACGACCATCAATCATATCATAATTAAGATGTATTAACGCACTAATGGCTCGCATCTCTTGATTGATTTTCTCTAATTGCCTTAAAGCATAAGCAGGAGTATCTTTTGTGAAAAATCCCATTATGTTAAAGATATTAAGACTTTAAAATTATCGTGTTGATATATCAATTCCACACTCAACAGCCATTATCCCAAATACAGTTGCCTCATTTACGTCAACATCTCCATCACAACATATTGCTTCATGCCAATAATTTAAAACCGTCTTTTTATCGTCTGATGAAAAACCAGAAATAATAGAAGTCATTTCATCTTGCGACATCTCAGCTTGCTCTCTCATTGCAGATAGAACATCTAAATGGTATCTTTCAAAATATGCAGCAAGTAATAATTGCTCACTTCCTGCAATTTTTTTATCTGCTCCTACAATAAAACAAAGAGATTTTAGAACTGCAATTTTTTCTTTTTTAGTCCATTCTTTCTTTCCAAAAAGCCAACTCATAATAATATAACATGCTTTCATATTCCCAGACGAAGCGTTTTTCAAGGAAAAAGGTGTGGGAACTTACTGCTTCATCCTGTAGTATGGCTTCTCGCATTGCCTTGGCATGGATAAAACAATAGCCCACACCAAAAAATATGCAACGAGCCAATAATGGCTGTCAACACATACAATTGATGTGGCACTATTGCTATCATCTTCATGCCTAATAAAACTTTGCGAGAATTTTACTACGAAGATAATATCAATAACACCTTGCCCTCCACTATGGAGGTGCGAGGGCAAAGGTAGAAATTTTTTCGGATATTAGCAAACGATTGATGATAAATCTACACTTAAATACTAATCAATGCTCCGCATGCTTCCCACAATGACAAATTGCCACGGAAAAGGGAGTTTCGCTGACACTATGACATCGGGATTTTGCTTATGATTTTCCGCGAACTACAGGAAGAGCGTCTGCGTTTGATGCTCTTTCACGTCTTGCACATAGGGCAGAGGGTGTGCAAAAACGTTTCCCGAAGTCGTAAGGAGCAGGCATTTGATGCTCTTTCGCATTTCCAGAACTGCAAAATCTGCGCTGCCGCACAACCGAGAAACAACGTTCTACGGCACACGCCGGACCTACCCGACGCGAGAAAACAAGCGGGAAACAGGGGTTATATGTACGAATTTACCGCGCCATACATAAGAAAACATGCCATCATGGCATAGTAATGATGCTCTACTTGATGCCCTTTCAGACTGCATTCAATGCCCGAATAGAGCATCATTACTATGCCATCGCAAGACGTTTTACGGGATATGAGAGCATGATTACTATGAAATGACGAGGCGATGGCTATGCAATGACATAACCACCGCCTGGAAATAAAATGAACGAATGCTAAAAAGCTATAATATATATGTGTGTTGGCTTATATGCAGAGAACTGGCACCTGACGTTCGCCACAGTGGGGAAACAACGCCACAAGAGCAGGCGCTGACGGTGCGGAGCAGGCAACGGAACAGACCGCAGGCACTCACGTGAGGTCTGCGGAAATCAATTTGTCAGCGAAACACTGTTTTGTGTTACACTTTGCAACAGAGGAATCCGCAGGCATCACCGCCACTCCTTCATTCTCTTATCACCAGGTTGCGCGGCAGCTTCACCACCTTCAGACGCTCGTACCACGTCCTTGACGAGCCCATGACGCGCTTGGTGACATGGCTGCTCACTATATAGTAGTTGGCAGTGTACTGGTCCATCATGCCGAGGAAGACGCTCTTTATGCGCGAGCACTTCTCATTGATGGAGTTGTTCAGCGGATTGACAAGCATGTTGACGCTCTCCTCAATAACGCTTTTGTCCATCAGGCGGGCGGTTGACATATAGTAGTGGAGCAGTTCGTCGCGATGGTCCTGCAGGCGCTTGAACTCTATTCCCTCAGGATGGTTGAGGAACAACAGATAGACGGCCTTATGGACAGGATTGAGCAGAACCTCCCTGTTGCCATAGTCCACAAGTATGAGGCGGTAATCCCTGGTTATCAGCAGGCGGCTGAGCCGCTGCTGCGCAGCCTCTATGCGCAGTTCTTCAAGCAGCGGAGCGCCGATAGAGCGCAGCAGCAGGTCGTTGCGGCCCGCCGCCGACAGCTCGCCGACCAGCGAGGCCAGCTGTGCCGCTATCTCCTCCGGACTTCTTTCTTTCATGTCCATAATGCTACTCATCTGTTTCCTTAATAAAACCGCCTAACCACTTCAATATCCTGTCCTTTACCGAGACGGCCGGTTGTGGCTGCTCAGGAACCACCGCCGGCTCTGGCTCCGGGGCTTCCCTCACCTCAAACACCGGCTCCTCATGAGGCACGTCAACCTTGTTTTTGAAAGGTCGGTACAGCTGTGGTATAAGGCTCTCGTAATAAGCGTCGTCCTTCTGCTCGTCGGCGATGTCGGAAGGCTCCTCCATGCCGGTAGCCAGAATGGTCACCTTGGCATCCTGTCCGAGTGAGGGGTCGGTGGAGATGCCCCATATAACCTCAATGTTCGGACTGAGACTGTCGAAGAACTCGTCTATCTCCTGCATCTCGGGAACCATGATAGGGGCATCGTCGCTTGAGTAGATGTTGAACAATATGCGCTTTGCCTTGCTGACGTCGCATCCATAGATGAGCGGAGAGTTGAGCGCATTCTCTATGGCACGCTCCACAC